>NZ_JBPWOA010000022.1:0-176424 GCF_051781005.1 Anabaena sp. WFMT
GGTTGCAAGGAAATGATGTTTTCGCCAATAGTAGCGATGACCTTTTGACCCCAAATGGCTAAACCGGCGACAATGCCAAGACCACCAAGGATCATAATCCAGATGGGGATGGTGATGCCGTTAATGGGGGCGCTTCCGGTTTGATTGATGTAGGATATGACTGCGAGGGGTGCGATCGCATTGCCGACATCATTGGAACCATGTGCAAAGGCAACAAAGCAAGCACTCAACAGTTGGAAACGAGCAAATAAGCTCTCAACTGGATTTTGGATTTTGGATTTTGGATTTTGGATTATGTTGTGATCTAGTTGTCGCCAGCTATAGAGTGTAAGTCCTATGGCGGCTGCTGCACCTGTAAATATGGGTATGTCGTGAGTAGGTATGTTTAAACCAACTTTTTTGATTAAATAATTTGTTAGTGGTTGGGTTAGGGTTGGAAGCACAATTACACCGAATATAGTTATTAAAATTGTGCTTAACCAGGGAATCCATTCTTGTAATTGCGCTACTGGGTGAGGTTGAGCCAAAATCCAACGCTGAATGAGACTGTAAAAAAAAGCGGCAACGATACCACTTATCACAGGTGTTAAAATCCAACCGATGGTAATTAGACCAATAGATGACCAATCTATGGCTTCTATTCCTAAGGCTACCCAAGTAAAGCCTGCGATCGCACCGACAACTGCATGGGATGAGGATACAGGTAAACCGCGTGAGGTGGCAATTTGCAGCCATATTCCAGCGGATATCAGTACCGTTACCATCCCTAAAAGTAAGGTTTGCGGTGTGGTGGTAAATAATTCGGGGTTAGCAATTTTCGTCCCTAATGTTTCTGTCACCCCATGTCCAAATAAGACAGCACCTGTAAATTCTAAGATTCCGGCAATAATGATTGCTTGTTTGAGGGTGATGGCTTTAGAACCGACAGAGGTTCCCATTGCATTAGCAACGTCATTTGCACCCAGGTTAAAAGCGACATAAAAGGCTAAAAAAGCGATTATAATCATAATTGTTTGAATCAGGATTTACAGGATTTTAGGATGTACAGGATTAATTTTGATTATTTTTCATGTATTTGTTTAATCTTGTTAATCCTTTAATCTTGGGTATCCTGATTCAAACAATTAATCCAAAATTGGTTTACGGATAAATTAAAATTTTATAGGTTTCTGGTGTGGGTGTGATCGCTTGGTCTACGGCTTGTGATAAATCTTGTAAGGGATAGCGATCGCTAATTAAAGCTTTCACATCAATGCGGCGATTAAAGACAATATCCGCAGATAGGCTTTGCAGACGGTAGGATGAGCTATAGCTACCCATTAAATCAATTTCCCGACGGTAGAGGATATTCGGGTTGATAGGAATTTCAAGTTCATCAGGAAATTCAGCGAAAAAGAGAATTTTTCCACCTTTGCGAGTACAGTCTAACGCTTGAAAGAAAGCTTTATCACTGGGTACAGCTAACAAGGTAACATCAACACCCATTCCCCCAGTTAAAGCTTGAATTTTTGCAGGTAAATCGGGATCTCGCGCATCGAAAGCGGCTTCTGCACCTACATTTAGAGCTTTTTCAATTCTAGAGGGAAGTAAGTCAGTAGCGATCGCTCTGGCACCAAAATACTTCACCAACATCATAAACATTAAACCAATTGGCCCCGCCCCTGTCACTAACACAGTGTGTCCCGGTGCGATTTGAGCCTTTTTGACTGCTTTTAAACAGCAATTAGTCGGTTCAACAAAACTCGCTTCTTCAAAACTGATATCATCCGGTATGGGAATCAACCCCCCATTCTGGACAATGTGTCCTGGAACTTTCACATACTCAGCAAAACCGCCACCACTGGCGTTAAAACCTGCGGTAGTCGAGATATTTTTATAAACATCGCACATGGAAAAATTATCATTTAAGCAATAGGAACAACGCATACATGGTATATGGTGCATCACTGCCACCCGTTGTCCTACTGTCCACCCTTTCACATTAGCACCTACAGATGCGATCGTTCCAGCCGTTTCATGTCCAAATATGCGTGGTGGTTCATACAGGGGATAACGAATTTTTTTAATATCTGACTGACACAAACCCACAACCCGCACCTGCACCAGCACTTCATCTGCTTCTAGAGTAGGAACTGGGATTTCTTCGTAGGATAATTGATTTACGCCTCTAAAAACTTGTGCTTTCACGTTGGTTTCTTATTGTTCAACGTTACTACATTTAACATTTTGTGGTGAACTTTAGGTTAGAAAGTTTAATATTTGTATTTTTTAGCTTCTTCTAAAATTTATTCTTTTGCGTTGTAGATTTTGTGATAGCTTGAATTTATCAGTAAATGGATATCCTTCCTCTTACTCAGTCGCAATTTGTATGGAATTTAAAGTTTATCTACTTGTAATAAGAATAATAGGTTTCTCCTTGAGGTGGTGTATTGGAACTGAGAGTCCATCTGAATGGAATTCCAGGTTTATTCCTTTTTTCATCTAGTTGTTTAATTTGTTCTTTCCGGTGATTAATAATTACTTCTTGCCCCGATAAAATTTCTCCCGTTTGGATGCCTTCAGAAACAAAATTGATATTAATACTTTCTATATCGAATCCTATAGATTGTAATGCTTCTAATGAAGCTATAAAAACATTATAATTTCTATCTTGTATCATATCTTTCAGATCAGGAATTGCAGTTTCTGCATCTTTCCCGATTTTTCCTAGAGCAAAAGCAGCATAAGCACGAATACCAGCTTCTTCATCTTTCAATCTTTTTCTTAAAATAGTAACTATATTTTCTATTTCGTATTCTATTTGAATTTCTCCTATAGTCACAACTGCATCCCACCGAATTTTTGCATCTTGATGATCTAAAATTTCTAAGAGATAAAAAATATACTCTTGTGTTATTACTCCAATTTTTTTTATTACTCCAGCGGCACGCATTCTAACTATTATATCCTCTTCTTGATTTTCTAAAATTTTTATCAGACTAAGTACTGCTGTAGATCCAATTTTTAATAAAGTTGACTCTGCCGATTGATAGTAAGATTCTTGATTATGTTTTAGAAAAGTTACTAATTGAGGTATAGCTTCCCTTGCTGCTGTACCAAATTCACCTAAATCATTGATGGCTCTAATACAATATTTATCTTCATCATCTGATAAATCCGAAATTAAGCGCCGAACTTTTTTTTGAATAGATATTTGTTTTAAAAAAGAGTTTACTTTAGAAGAAATACCCGTAGAATCATCAAGTATTTCAAGAAATTCTTTTATTGTTCCAGGGCGATCCTTGGGTTCTAGCTCTAATCCCAGTAATATACATAAATTGGTATTGTCACTAATTTGTTTATTAATTTCTTGTGGTGGTTTTAAAGGATATCCATAGCGCAGTCTAGATATAGATCCCTCTGGATATTCATTTGTTAAAAGTTTATAAAGAGTAGCAGATAAACAATATACATCCGTGAATGGACCTCTTATAGTATGACTTTCATATAATTCTGGTGGAGAATAGAAATCTGACATTTGTGTTGTATAAGTGTGAATTACTTCAGGATGAAATTTTCTAGAAATACCAAAGTCAATTAAAATGGCTTCTTCTTTCCCTTTACGTACTATAATGTTTTCTGGTTTCACATCTTGATGTAATAATTTATTTTCGTGCATGGTTGTCAAGGCATCACCTATTTGATAAATATATTTAAGAGCTTGAACTTCAGATAATAATCGCCCTTTTAAATTTTCTCCCTCTACATACTCCATGACAATTCCTAAAATATCTCCTTCTATTATTAATTCATTAATTTTCACTATATTAGGATGAATACATTCTTTATATCTTAATCCTTCATTTAGAAAATCCTGTCTAAATTTGTCAAAATTAGGTTCATCCTTATTAATATCTTTTAGAATTTTGATAATAAATTGTTGATCATACTTATCCTTAGCAAGGTAAACAATACCAAAACCCCCATTATCGTAGCGTTGCTCAATAACATAATTACTAATTTTTTGACCTACTTGAAGATGCATATAGGAGATAATTCCAAGTTTTAATAAGTTACAAAATGGACGGATTTCTTCTGTACTTTTGCACCTGTTGTTAAACAAAATGTGCTTTGTAGGACTCAGGCTAAAATAGAGACGTTATTAGTAGAATTTCATGCTCTCATTTTACTCAGATGATATCTTAAGAATTTTTAGTTGCTACCCAACCACCAACCCAAAGCCCTGTATAAAATCTCAAAATATTACCAAAACCAGCTTCCTGTAATAATTCCACTACTCTCATTTCTGAAATAGGAAAAATACCTTTTTTGATTGTTTCTAGTCCTTCTGTTATTTTTGTTGGGGTGATTCCCATTTGTTCCCAATAAACTTTGATGATAGCAATCATTCTTTCAAATTCCTGAGTACCTTTTTCACCAAAAATATCCACTAAAATAAAAGTACCTGATGATTTTAGCCGTTGGGAAATATTTTGCAGTAAAGCTAATTTACTGCCATCATCTGGAAGAAAATGCATTACTAAAATACAAGTTGCTGCGTCATAAAAAGAATTCGGATCTAAATCATAGGTATATCCAGCAAATAATTTTATTTGTTCAGATAAACCATACTTCTCTATTTTATTTTGAGCAATAGAAAGCATATTACTAGATGGATCTACACCTAGCATCTGCCACTGTGAATTACATTTACCAAACTTAACTAATTCCATGCCACTACCAGCACCCACTATCAACAAATTAGCCTTCTCTGGTAAACTTGCTCTTAAAACAGATAATGCCATATTGTGCATTACCTCATAACCAGGTAAAGCCATTTGAATCATCGTGTCATATTCATTGGTAGCAACTGGTGGATTAGAATCAAAATTTATAGTTTGTTCTGCCATTTCCTTTTCAATAACCCAGTTTTAGGGGGCTAACCGAGAAAAACCCTCAGCATACCTCCGCGTTTACCTCAGCGCCCCTCTGCGTTTAATCTTACCTCTCTATCGCCTCTTTAACCCACTGTTGCAAAGTATTGACAACTTCCTCAATAGGGATTTCTTGAGATTCACGGTTTGCGCGTTTTACTACTTCAACTTTACCGTTAGTAATAGCTCTACCTGTGACAATTCTAAAGGGAATACCGATTAAATCAGCATCTTTGAATTTAACACCTGCTCGTTCATCACGATCATCTAGTAAGGTTTCTACACCAGCTTTATTGAGTTCGGTGTAAAGCTGTTCTGCAACTGCGATTTGTTGGGCATCTTTAATGTTAGGAATGGTGACAATGGCGTGATAGGGTGCGATCGCAACTGGCCAAATTATGCCATCCTTATCATAGGACTGTTCAACGGCTGATTGTGCTAAACGAGACACACCCACACCGTAACAACCCATTATTAAAGGCTTTTCTTCCCCTTGTTCATTGGTATAAGTTGCACCCATTGCTTCAGAGTATTTTGTACCAAGTTGGAAAATATGACCAGCTTCAATGCCTCTAGCCGTTTGTAGCGTTTGGTTTGAGTCGTGCAGAGAGCGATCGCCCGCTTTTGCTTTACGAATATCTACGGTTAATTCAGGTAATTTAAATTGCTCACCCCAATTTGCACCAACTACATGAAAGCCGCTTTCATTTGCACCAGTGACAAAGTTCTTTAACTCAACTGCGGTTTGATCAACCAAGCGCACAAATTTGGAATTTACCTGTTTACTTCCAGCAATATAATCATCACTAATATCCGGTGCTATATAACCTAAAGGTAAAGATTTAGTTGCCCAAGTTGCAATTGTTTCACTAGTAGGTATGCTAAAAGCAATAATAGCTTTTGCAAAAAATTTACGAGCTAATTTAGTCAATTCGTTTTGTAATTTGACTTCATTAACTTCCTGATCACCCCGAATATTGACTAATACCAACACTGTCAAACCATTATCATAAACAGTTTGATATAAAATGTTTTTGACAACTACCGTTGGAGAACATTTTAAGAATTGACAGAGTTTTTCTATTGTATCTGTTCCCTGTGTTTCCCGTTTTTCAAAATTAATAAAATTTGAAATTTTTGCTTTTTCTGGTACAGAAACCGCTTTTTCTACATTCGCTGCATATTTACCATCTTCAGTGTAGAGAACTTCATCTTCTCCTGCATCTGCTAACACCATAAATTCTGTAGAACCAGAACCACCAATAGCACCAGAATCAGCTTCCACAGCCCGGAAAGCTAAACCAGAACGTCGCAACATATTACTGTATGCTTTGTACATATCCTGGTAAGTTTTTTTCAAACTTTCTTCATCAGCATGGAAAGAATAACCATCTTTCATGATAAATTCTCTACCGCGCATTAAACCAAAACGGGGACGAATTTCATCACGAAATTTAGTTTGTAGTTGATATAAATGTAGAGGTAATTGACGATATGAACGAATCATATCACGAGCAACAGTTGTAATTACTTCTTCATGAGTGGGGCCAAGTCCTAATTGTTGTTCTCTTCTATCAACCAGGGAAAACATGATCCCCTCAGCTTTAGTATAAGTATCCCATCTTCCCGACTCCTTCCATAAATCAGCCGGTTGTAATTGGGGTAATAAACATTCTTGTGCGCCGGTAGCGTTCATTTCTTCCCGCACAATTTGGGAAACCTTTTGCAAAACTCGCCACATTAAAGGCAAATAAGCATAAATACCGCTACCAATGCGACGGATATAACCTGCACGCAGTAACAATTTATGACTAGGAATTTCCGCGTCAGCAGGATCATCCCGGAGTGTAACGAATAACATTTGTGATAATCGCATCGTTTTTACCTTTACAAAAGCACTAATTTATCTTACTAGGCAGTTTTTGTTTATGCAGCCCTTAATTATATCAAATTTGGCTGATTATTCAACTTCACCTGTAGCAAGATACCACAAAGTAACGAGATTATAAATGATTAATTAAATTGCTGTCAGGAATAGAAATTATAAATTCTCTACCGTGTTCATGAAAAGAAATACACTGCAATTTTTCCAGATGTTTTGCAGTCAGAGAACATCAAAAAATAAATTGCTCAATAATTGTAGGGTGGGTTAGTGCAGCGTAACCCACCATTATCCCTTGAATTTATGGTGGGTTAAAGACTACCGTCTTATAGCCTGCGTGGCGTAGCCATACCCACCCTACAAATCGGATATTTTTTATTTGGAAATGCCTAATAAGTGAACAACTAATATATAAACTCAAAACCTATACCTTTACCTGCGAGTTTAGTAGCGAAAAAAGGTTCAAATAATAAAAGCAAAAGATGTAAGCTAAAATTATAGAATATATCGCTGATCCAATTATCTTATGCAACAGTCTACCTCTGGCAATAACCAGGATTTTATACGGCAGCTTGCGACCTTAGCTGCGATCGTTGGTGCGTTCGTGATTAACGTATTATCCAATATTTTTCCGCTGAATGGAATTAGTATAGGAGAAATTTCTAATACTGTCTTTAAAGAAGTCTTAATTATTCCTGCTAACTATGCTTTCGCTATTTGGGGAATGATTTATTTAGGGTTGTTTACTTTGGGAGTTTATCAATTTCTTCCTAATCAAAAAAATGATCCTGATTTACGTAAGACTGGATATTTATTGGTAATTGCTTCCGTTGCTCAAAGTATCTGGGTGTATTTATTTCTCTCCAAACTTTTTGCCCTTTCTATAATTGCAATGTTAGGGATTTTGATTCCCCTGATTATTATTTACCAGCGCTTAGAAATTGGCAGAAAGCGTGTAAGTAAAAGTAAAAAATTGTGTCTTCATGCACCTATTAGTATCTATCTGAGTTGGATTAGTGTGGCGACTATTGTTAATGTAGCTTCTGCGCTGTATTTTTATGGTTGGAATGGTTGGGGCTTTACTAACGAGGTATGGACTGTAATTATGTTGTTGGCAGCAGCGGCGATTACTACTGTTATGGTTATACAGTACCGGGATATTGCTTATGCTGGGGTAACGGTTTGGGCAGTTATTGCGATCGCTCTCAAACACTGGGATAATTCTTTAATCAGGTATGCAGCCTTGGTTTTGGCAATTGTCCTCTTTGTGATTACTATCATTAAAAATCCACGTCTGGTCATGGGTAATGGATAAAATATTAGCCTACTACTATAAAAACAGATGACACAAGGCAAAATATTACTCAAACCAGGCACATTGTGGGCAAAAGTCAAACAAACCACAGCACAAGCTTTACAATGCGGGGCGCTAAAATCTATCCCGACGGAATTTGAATTTATCGAACAAGATGGTGTTAAATTTTTGGTGCGAATATTATCGAACTTAAACCGCAAACAAGCAGCGAAGAAAAAGCAAGATCAACAAACTGCTAATACTGGTAAAGAGTTTAATCCTTTCTTACCTTACGAAGAAGATTTGTTTGTAGCAGATATTTCTGACACTCACGTTTGTATTTTAAATAAATTCAATGTTGTTGATTATCACCTGCTGATTATCACCCGCGCCTTTGAAGAACAGGAAAGCTTACTTACCTTAGAAGATTTTGCAGCAATGTGGGCTTGTCTAGCCGATTTTGATGGTTTAGTATTCTACAATGGGGGTAAGATTGCGGGGGCTAGTCAGCGACATAAACATTTACAAATTTTACCTTTTTCTCAACAAGAAATTCCCATTACACCACTTTTAACAGCAGCAAAGTTTCCAGATTCTATTGCGACTATACCCGGACTTCCTTTTTTACACGCTTTCACTACTCTCGATTTGAAGGAAGGAGCAGAAGTAACTTTCACAAAATATCAAACTTCACTGGAAGCGGTGGGTATTGAAGCAGTTGAGAATAATAGACAATCTGGGGCGTATAATCTTTTAGCTACGCGAGAATGGATGTTAATAATACCGCGTTTTCAGGAAGAATTTGAGTCAATTTCTGTCAATTCTTTGGGCTTTGTCGGTGCTTTGTTGGTGCGAAATGCTGAACAAATGCAACTGCTTAAAGATTTGGGTCCAATGAATGTTTTGAAAAAAGTCGCTTGGCCGATGAAATAGAGTAGAGTTTAAACGCAGAGGAGGTTATTGTTGGGATGAAGATATTATCTGCATGAGAAAGTTGCTTTTTTCCTCTTTGTAGTTGGTGAAAAAATAAGGAAATTTATTTATGGAATCTCTTGATTTAAAATGGATTCGCGCTCAGTTTCCCGCATTAACGCAAACAATTGACGGACACCCAGCGATTTTTTTTGATGGTCCCGGTGGTACTCAGATACCTGGTTCAGTGCTTGATGCGATGAGTGATTATTTGGTGAGGTCTAATGCTAATGCTCATGGCTATTTTACTACTAGCGTGCGAACTGATGCGTTGATTATTTCTGCTCGTGCTGCGATCGCTGATTTGTTAGGATGTGATCATGATGAGGTGGTGTTTGGTGCGAATATGACCACTCTCACCTTTGCTGTTAGTCGTGCTATTGGCCGAGAACTGCAACCAGGTGATGAAATCATTGTGACTTGTCTTGACCATGCAGCCAATATTTCTCCCTGGAAGGCTTTGGAAGAAAAGGGTGTAACTATTCGCACGGTTGATATTAATGTTGCAGATTGCACCCTAGATATGAGCGATTTGGAAAGCCAGATTAATTCACGCACAAAATTAGTAGCAGTGAGTTATGCTTCCAATGCAGTAGGGACAATTAACGATATTGCTAAAATAGTAAAATTAGCTCATGCTGTTGGTGCTTTGGTTTTTGTTGATGCAGTTCATTATGCACCCCATGCTTCTATTAATGTCCATCAATTAGATTGTGATTTTCTTGCTTGTTCTACTTATAAATTCTTCGCGCCCCATGTGGGTGTTCTCTACGGGAAACGAGAACATTTAGCGCGGTTTACTCCTTATAAGGTTAAACCAGCTTCAGAAGAAGTACCTTCACGTTGGGAAACAGGAACTCTTAATCATGAAGGTTTAGCAGGAGTAGTAGCAGCAATTAATTATCTAGCCAAGTTAGGTTGTCATGTTTCACCAACTTTAGATAATGAATTACTTTCGTCTTTAATGGCAGCGGATAAAGAAGGTTTAACTACTTTCCATTGTCCTAGTTTTCTCACTTTATCTGCACAACCTAATCATGAGTTAGCATCAGCTTATCATAGTCGCCGTGCAGCTTTAATAGCTGCAATGTCAGCCATTCAGCAATATGAAAGAGAATTAAGTAAAAAGCTAATTTCTGGATTGTTAGAAATTCCTGGTTTAAGAGTTTATGGTATTACTGAACCTAGCCAATTTATCTGGAGAACTCCCACAGTTTCTATCACAATTGAAGGACAAACACCGGCAAATATAGCGAAAATTTTAGGAGAAAAGGGAATCTTTGCTTGGCATGGTCATTTCTATGCTATTGACCTGATCGAAAGATTAGGTGTGGAAGCAAGTGGTGGTTTGCTAAGAATCGGATTAGTACACTACAACACAGTAGAAGAAATTCATCAACTTTTGTCAGTGTTAATTGAGATATAAACTCTCAAGAAATGCGAAAAAATCAATGTTAAGTGATGACAAGAAAAAGGGGGAAAGGTAAATCGACAAATTTACATTTTTCCCCTTTTTTGTATTTATTTATCTATTGCCAAATTTAGGCTGCTAGTTGCATTTTCTCTCTGTATAATTCTTCACAAATATTTATGAATGAGAAGATGTTAAATAAATAACACATGATATAATACATCATTAATTACGTAACTCGAGTTAAAATCCCTTCCAGTGCTGCTTTATCTAGAAAAGTGATTTGGGCTTCTGTTTTCTATTTAATATGAACACACAGCTTAATACTGAAAAACATTCTCCAGCTTTATTTGATATTACTCAAGACATAATAGGATGTTTGCCCCTCAAACTCATTAAACAGTGGGTAGAAAGTGAAAAAACACCAGAAATAGCATTGCAGTTATTAGAAGCTTATAAAATCAAGGCTTATAGCGTATCTTCTGATTCGGCTGGACTGACTAAGCTAATCAAAAAACAAGGCTTAGTCAAAATCTTGGCAATGATTAACCAAAGTAAAGAAATTATATATAGCTTTGGATCTGCTATAGGTGGACAGGGAATTGGTATTTGGACTGCTGACAATACTCAGATGTTATATCCAACTTCTGTTAGTGCTGAACGGCTTTTATCAGGGATGTTAACAATCCAACGGGAACTTAGTAAAAATAGCCAAATCAAAATCGGAATGGGCGCACACTATGGGGATTTTTACTATATTAATGGTGGTTTGTATGGATTGGAAGCAGATGTAATTGAAGACATTACTGAAAATGAAACTGAAGGAGGGGAAATAGTTATTAGCCAAAGTTTATATGAACTATTGCCATCTCATCACAATTTTACTATTGTACAAAGAAGTCAATCAAAAACACATATTGGTCATATTTTTCGGGTTTTAGATGGGCCTACTTTATCTGATCTATTGCCTGGAGATAAAAAATATCCTATTCCCTATACTGATGCTTTTTATACTGACTTAGTGGCATATCAAAATAAACTCACAGATACAGAATTTTGTCAACAATTGTCAGATAAGTATTTGCAAAAAAAAGTAGTAGTTTTAATTGAAAGGGAAACTAAACAATTTGAAGTTCACGAAACTGCACTGTTTATTAACTTATCTATTTCTGCCAAACTAAAAGAAATTGGAACGCGTCTTCTGGCTCAAAACAATGGTGAAGAAATCAATATAGTTGGCTCAGAAGGACTTTATACCTTTGATGAAGCTGAGAAAGCCTTAAATTTTGCGACAGCATTTCGTCAAGAATTATCTGTTGAAGGGTTTAGCTGTCGTATAGGCATTGATTCTGGGCTAGTTGGGATTTTTGATTTACCTATTGGTAGTAAGCAAATTGCTGGAATGCCAGTAAATATGGCTTCTAAAATGGCTAGAGATAAAGGAGAATTTGGTAAATTGTATTTGAGTAGTAATTTAAAAGGATTAGTTGATTTTAGCCAATGTCAGGAAATTAAATACATTGTTTCTGGTGTGGAAGTTACTGCCTATGCGATGTAAATTTTACCGAATAGAATTCAGGAGTCAGGAGTCAGAATAGGCTAAACGCCCCGCTACCACTAACAGAATGAATTTTGTCCGACATTTTTCTCTAATTATTCAATCCCAGTTTTGCAACTACCATCTACACAATATGCTGATTGATAGGTGTCTCCACGCTTGCCAAACAGAGTGTAGCGATTATCCCGGATTTGTTCATAAAACCTATCTCCTGCCCATTTCATCCCCGGTAAGGCGCGATAAGCCTCTACAAATAAACTACCTAGTGGCAATAAGCGCCCAATTTCTTCTGCTGCGTTGCTGCCTTGCCAACGTTTTGACGGATCATTATTATCAATTAAAATCATTCCTTGTTCACAATCTTGAGCAGTTATTCCCCATTGAGATAGCATTTGTTCATCTTGCATAGAGACGTAGCGAAATAGCTTTCCTTTGTCTAGAGTTTCGAGCAACTGCACTAAAGTAACGCAGAGATTACATTGACCATCATAAATTACGCTGTATTTCATATAAATCCTATATTTTTCTGAAGAAACTTCAATTCTGTTCTGATATTGAACCGGGCTAATTCTTCAGAAGATTCTAACATTAATGGTGTTAAGTAGATAGATTGACGTTGTAAAAAATGCTCTAATACTTTTCCTCTACCTGTGATATATTCAGCTTCTGAAACCCAGGCATATTCTTGGCGAATGGCTTGGGCATATTCTTGGTACTGAATCGGAGTAGCAGCTAAGATTGCTAAATCAGCATCAAGTAAAATTTGACTATCTAGATCATCTGCTTGATGATTTTTAGTACACAAAATTAGACGTTTAACTTGAATAATATTAATATCGGGAATGGCTAATTTTTTTAGCATATTAGCAGCATAAACAGCACTCTTTTCTTCATTATCTTGGGCATGAGTGTCATATACTACGTCATGAAACCAGGCTGCTAGTTGTACAGAAGGCAAATCTTGGACATAGGTTTTAAAAGTCTCAATTGTGTTAAGGACAGAGTAAATGTGTTGTAGGGTGTGATAGTGGCGACTGGGGCTAGAATAAACTGAAACGAGTTGAAAAAATGCTTTATTTGCCGTTATTTGATCAACATTAAACGATTGGAGTGTATGCTGCCAATGTGAAAATAAGCAATCTGTGATATTTTCAGCTAACATTCTTATAACTGCTACGACTGATGATGTGCATTTTTTCTACCTTAACCCTTGTGTTCATGATCATCGTGATTTAGAAAAAATGCTGGGTTATGCGATCGCTTTCTCCGTCGCAAGTATCGCATAACCCACCTCATAATACAATATTTACAACGTGGCGAATTTCACCGGAATTGCGTCGCCGCTAGACATGATGACTGGGAAATTATGGACATTAGGCGCGTGCATTGCCTGAATACCCAGATTAGCTCGATTGAGTATATCCGCATCAGTTCTAATGACTGCACCTTGGCTATCTAAAATCGAATGGTTGAAGTTGAAACCATTGAGGTTAAAGGACATACTCACTACCCCTGCTGCGGCAAACCAAATACCAATTGTTGGTAATGCAGCTTGCAAAAAGTGAAATGCACGGTGATTTCGACTTGCCAGCGGGGGAATCAACAAGCGGCCAAGATGACCAGAATGTCCTGCTAAATAGTCATAGGTGACGTGACGCTGACCTAACTTATATCCAGCATTGGGAGATTCATTTTCATCGGTTGTCCGCAGTAAGGTAGATGTTACCAAAGAACCATGTAAGGAACTCAATAAAGCACCGCCAAATACTCCTGCAACTCCCAACATATGGAAGGGGTGCATCAAAATATTGTGGTCTCCTTGGAATGCCAACATAAAGTGAAAAGTTCCTGCTATGCCAAGGGGTAAACCGTCAGCAAAGCTACCTTGACCAATTGGGTAAACCAGCAATACTGCTGTAGCTGATATTACTGGTGCAGAAAAGGCAACTGCAAGCCAAGGACGCATACCCAAACGGTAACTTAACTCCCATAACCTGCCTAAATAGCACCAAATCCCAATTAGAAAATGCAGCACAATGAGTTGATATGGGCCGCCGTTATAAAGCCATTCATCCATTGAAGCAGCTTCCCAAATTGGGTAAAAGTGAAGACCAATTGCGGCAGAAGTTGGTACTACTGCGGCTGTAATTATATTGTTGCCATCCATCAGAGAACCCCGGATTGGCTCTCTAATACCTTCCATGTCTACCCCTGGTGCAGCGATGAAAGCCAGGATAAAACAAATGGTGGCAGCTAATAGAGTGGGAATCATCAAAACGCCAAACCAGCCTATATAGAGACGATTTTCTGTGCTAGTCACCCAAGCACAAAAACGATCCCATAGTTCCAAGAAATCGAATTCTTCTCGACGTGGAGCAATGATAGTCATTGTCTACACCTCATTTTTTGAAGATGATGATTAAAATTGATTCAAAATGATGTAAAGCTCTCAAAAACAGGAATATTTTTTCTTTTGTCACTGCTAGTTTTTTGTCTGGGAATCTAACAGTAAGTAGTAGGTTGATAAACGGTGTTGAGAGATACTTAACTTCAGAATTACTCTGATTATTTTTATTCTAGCTAGGAAAAATCTAAATTAGAGTTTCTCTTTGTCAAATATCTTTGCAATTATCAAGTAAACATTCATTGTCCGGTTATTAGCTATCAGGTTTCGTTAACATTTTTAATTTCAGTTCAGAACTGATACCAAGAAAGAAAAATGATTGAGAGAGATGGATCTACAGAACTCATATTTTTACGATACAAAAAGGAATTCCCAATCTAAAATCTAAAATCTAAAATCTAAAATCCAAAATGGTATCAACTTTGTTCTTGACGACGGTGGTTAGCAGCTTGTAATAACAAAGATCCGGCAAAAGCGATCGCTTCGTTAGCAGATTTTCCTCCACTTAACTGTGCTAATTCTTCCCGACGGGTACTTAAATTATCCAAGCTGGTAACTCTGACAACTGTGCGCTGTTCAGTACTACCATTGTTATTAATCACTTGTTTATCCACCCGAAAATGATGATCTGCCATTGCTGCTACTAAGGGCTGGTGAGTAACACATAATACTTGATAACTTTGGCTGAGTTGGTGTAATTTTTCAGCTATAGCTTGAGCAACTCTTCCCGATACACCGACATCAATTTCATCAAATACCATTGTTTCTGCACCATCATTTTGATTAAAACAAGCTTTCAAAGCTAGTAAAAATCTGCTCATTTCCCCACCGGAAGCGATTTCTGTGAGCGGTTGTATGGGTTCACCGGGGTTAGGGCTAAACATAAAAGTGATTTTATCAGCACCTGTGGCCGTGGGGGAAGTAGGCACAATCTCAACTTGGAACTTGACCTTATCCATTGCTAAAGGCTTGAGTTCAGCCAACAAGTGAGATTCTAAACTAGCCGCAGTTTGGCGACGTAGTTGGGTTAATTGCTGACTAACTTGGTTGAGGTGCTGTAAACAAACCTGTTCTTGCTGTTCTAAGGTTTCTATAGATTGTTCGCTGTTGTTGAGTTCGGCTAATTCTATTTGAATACGTTCATAATATGCGATCGCTTCTGTGAGAGTCTGGCCATATTTACGACAAATTTGTTTTAATTCCCGCATCCGTTCCTCAACCTCTTCCAGCCGTTGCGGATCTGCTTCCAACCCTTCCCCATAAGCACTAATTTGTCTTCCCACTTCCATCACTGTTGTGACTGCATCCCGCACCAATTCCAATAGGGGTTGTAGCTGGGAATCAAACTCCACCATATTAGTTAATGTTGCGTCACTGTCTCCCAATAAATCAGAAGCAGTTGGGCTTTCATCTTCATTTTGATACAAAGCCTGATAAACCTTGTAGCTCATTTGTTGCAAATCAACAACGTGATTTAGGCGTTCCCTTTCTTGTGTCAATAGTTCCATTTCCTGAACATCACTGAGATTTGCTGCTCCCAATTCTTGCACTTGATAAGTCAGTAAATCCAGTTGTTGCAAGCGTTCCCGTTCCGAAGTGCGGCGTTTTTCTAAAGTTTGGTGTGCAGCATGGTATGCACTAAAAGCAACAGCAACTTTTTGGCGTTGTTGCATCAAAGAGTCACCACCATATAAATCTAACCAATCTCTGACTTGAGCAGATTGTCCCACCTGTAGAGTTTGTCCTTGCGCGGTAATTTCCACCAAGCGATCGCGCAAACTGCCCATAATTTGCCGATTTACCAGCACCCCATTAATCCGTGATCTAGTGCGGATATTACTGGTAGTGGCAGAAATATCTCGACTAATTATGACCGAATTATCATCAATTAAATCAATTTCCTGCTCACTCAACCAAGCACTCAGGAAAGGATTGATACTAAAAGTACCTTCCACCAAAGCGCGGCTAGTCCCCGTGCGAATCACACGACTAGACACTTTCCCACCTAAAACCGCATCAATCGCATCTAAAATAATCGACTTCCCAGCGCCGGTTTCCCCTGTCAACACATTCAAACCAGCACCAAACTCCAACTCCAGGTGATCGATGAGGGCAAAATTCTCAATTCTGAGGCACAGCAACATCAGGCTAAAATCTCCGTGAGAGTGAATTAACAGCAGGTGAAAAGCTAACAGCACGTATTCTTGATCTTAACAGAGAGACTATTCTTCATAGAAGTTGGTAAATATCCACAAACATCAGCAAAAGGAAGAATTAGCAAGTAGATATATCAAAAATTTAGTGGCATAATTAGAAAAGTCAACTAAATCACTTTTAAAAATATGAAATTCACCAATTTAAACCTTACCGTTAGTTTCATTTTAGCCAGTTGCTTCTTTTCCCAAGCTGGTTATACCCAAGAGACTGCAAAAACAACATTTAAACTAACTCAAGAAGCTACAAAATTACGTCAACAAGGTGCAACAGGATTAAAGACTTTCCTCAAATCTCATATTAGCGATTTAACATCCCCACCCTCACCAGAAGTGAAAACAGCTTTAGATCAATTGTGTCAACAACGAGATTGTTACGCTTCCAAATTGTATTGGTACACCGATTTAGAAAAAGCTAAAGCCGCTGCTAAAACTAGCAGGAAACCAATCCTTTCTTTGCGATTATTAGGTAGATTAGACACAGACCTCAGTTGTGCAAACAGTCGATTTTTTAGAGTTGCATTATATCCAAATTCAGAAATTTCTCAATTCTTGAAAGACAAATTTATTTTGCATTGGCAAACAGTACGACCCGTTCCCAAAGTAACAATTGATTTTGGAGACGGACGCAAATTAGAAAGAACAATTACAGGTAATAGTATTCATTATATTTTAGATAGTTCTGGTCGTCCCATTGATGCCATTCCCGGACTGTATGGCCCGAAAGCTTTTTTTAACCAACTCAAGCAAACAACAGCAATAGCAACAAAATTAAATAAAAGTAGCGGCTCAGAATACGAAATTTTATTGCAACAATATCATCTTCGCCAGCTTGATAAAATTCAAAATCAATGGAGAGCAGATTTATCCAAATTGGGTATTCAATCTCCACCCCAATTAGTAGAACGTAGAAATAATTTGACTTCACCTCCAAGTGCTGTATTAGCAGGTTCTTTAGCAGTTTCTAAATCAGTAGTAGAAAGACCAATTATTAATTCAATTCAACCTGAAACATCAAATCAGACACCTAATTCTTTAGAAATTATTGACCAAGCAACTTGGAATAAATTAGCTCAATTGTATCAAGCTGATGCCAAACTAGATGCGAATAGCATAGCTTTAATTCAAGCCAAGAAATTACCAAATACAACAGACAGAAATAATTTATCTAAAGTAATTCGTAATTTTGAAACAGTTATGGCCTTAGATACAGTCAGAAATGAATATATCCTGCACAGGCAAATTCACCAATGGTTTTTAGAAGAAAATGAAACATCTAATGTAAATCAACTCAATGAAAAAGTTTATGCTGAACTGTTTTTAACACCTAGTTCTGATCCTTGGTTGGGTTTAGCAAATAATGATACTTATAATGCAATTGATAATGGCGGCATTGTTGAAAATCCTGTATCCAGAGGCCGCTAAAATTTCAGGCAATTGCTCAAGCTAATCAGGTGTTTTTGTACAATTTATTTTCAATAATTTAACTGATGACTACTCATAACTATTTATGCTTAGATAATTATAAAAGCATAAAATAGTCAAAGGAGTATCATGGTTAAGTCTTTGGAAACTCCCCCAGTTGAGTTATTGAAACCAGGTGTCAAAGCACCTGTTCAAGAAACATTATTAACACCCCGTTTTTATACCACAGACTTCGATGCTGTGGCCAAAATGGATATTTCTGCCTATGAGAACGAATTAAGAGCTGTAGTTGATGAACTCAAAGCTGATTATAACCGCCATCACTTTGTTCGTGATGATGAATTTAAACAGTGTTGGGATCACATTGAGGGAGAGAAAAGGCTGGCGTTTCTGGACTTTTTAGAACGTTCTTGCACTTCAGAGTTTTCTGGATTTTTACTGTTTAAAGAATTATCTCGCCGTATCAAAGACAGTAACCCTCTACTATCAGAAGCATTTGGTTATTTAGCACGAGACGAAGCACGCCATGCGGGTTTTCTGAATAAATCAATGGCAGATTTTAATCTTTCCCTTGATTTAAGTTATTTAACTAAAAATCGTACCTATACATTTTTTCCTCCAGAATGGGTGATTTACACTGTTTACCTATCGGAGAAAATTGGGTATTGGCGTTATATTTTAGTCTATCGCCACATGGCAAAAAATCCAGAATTCCAGTTTTATCCCCTATTTCGGAAATTTGAAAGCTGGTGTCAGGATGAAAATAGACACGGGGATTTTTTCAAGGCTTTGTTACGTTCTCAACCCCAGTTATGGAATAATTGGAAAGCACGATTATGGGTGCGTTTCTTTTTATTAACTGTATTTGCTACTCACACAATGACAGTATTTGAACGGGCGAGTTTCTATGAAATATTAGGTATTCATCCCCGTAAATACAATAATCAGGTAATTGAAGAAACCAACAAAACTGCTGCTAGGGCATTTCCAATTATCTTAAATACAAATCACCCCTACTTTTTCTGGTTTTTGGAACAATGTGCAATCAATAACCAGAAATTAATTGAACTCAATAATAGCAAAGGTTGGGGAATTATCAAGTTCTTCAAAAAAATTCCGTTGCTGAGGAACATCGTTTGGTATATGTTGCGGCTTTACCTCATCAAGCCAATCAACACGGAAGTAATTCGTGAAACGGTGTATTAATTTTCTTGCTATCTTTGGCAGTTTTTATGATTATTAATTGCTACTCTTGCGTAATTCCTAATATTTTTAAACTCAATACCATTTCCTGATAAGGATGCACTTTATTCGCGGATATAGAGCCGAGAATCCCTACTCATGAAACGTCTCTACAGTATTCTTTAACCCCATGTTCCTCTCCACGGCAGAAGAGAAGAAGCATTCCCCCAGGGGACTTCCAGAAAATAAATGATCTCATCTTGTGGGGTAGGCATACTATGGCTAACGCCACGCTACGCTATCGACAAGTCTTACAGTGAGCTTGTCGAACTGCTCAGTACAAGTCCTGCCTGTCCTTGATAATTAGCGGGCAAGACTTCGACAGGCTCAGTCCGAGGATGCCCGCACCACAAGAAATATTGTATTAGAACTTACGCACTCAGCCAAGTTGAGAACGGTAGAATAGGCGTTTCAAATTCTGGAGAGATTCTTCGCTGCGCTCAGAATGACAGTTTTCCGTTTCAATGCGTGAGTCCTGTGTATATTTTTTTATTTGGAAGTCCCCAGCCCCTCTGCCTCTTCGATGACACTTACGTAAGTCCTCAGTAATTATAGATAATCACGCTTAAGTTTCGTGAATAATACTTACGAAATATTACTTAAGCAAGTTTTAACATTCATTTAATATTCATCATTTATCACGAAGCGCAAAGAACTGGATATTAGTCATAATAGAGTATTAAGATTGACTAATTCCGCACTCTGAATTGTTACTTTTAGTTTGACCCAATTTATATGAATACGATATGAATACGATTCTAATCATTGAAGATGAGCCTCAAATCAGGAATAATATCAAAGAAATATTGGAATTATCAGATTTTGAGACACTAGTTGCAGAAAATGGGTTGCAGGGTTTGGAGTTGGCTCAAGAGAAACATCCTAATTTGATTCTTTGTGATTTGATGATGCCTGAATTAGATGGCTATGGTGTATTAACTCAACTTCGTCAGAATATTGCTACTGCCACAATTCCTTTAATTTTCTTAACTGCTAAGTCAGATCGGTCTGATGTACGTCGAGGGATGGAACTTGGTGCAGATGATTACCTAACTAAGCCTTTTCAACCGGATGAATTACTCCAAGCAATTGCGACTAGGCTTGATAAACAATCTTTAGTTGATCAACAAACTCAGCAAAAATTAAATACTTTAAGCAATTGTATAAGCCACTCATTACCTCATGAAATTAATACCCCTCTTAATCATATTATAGGATTATCAAAGTTATTGATTCAAGAGCAGGGAATACTTTCTAATGAAGAAAATTTAGAAATGCTAGAATCAATTCATCGGGCTGGTCTAAGGCTGCATAGATTGACCCTTAATTTCCTTGTGTATGCAGACCTAGAGTTATTAGCATCTAATCCTGAAAAAATTGCGAATTTCCGCAATCATGAAGTCAAAAACTTTGTAAAATCAGCTATTGAAAATGCAGCTATAAAGATTGCCAACAATGCCAATAGGTCGGCAGATTTAAAGATAGAAGTAGCAGATACAATGATCAATATTTCTTCGGTGAAAATGGGTAAAATTGTTGAAGAGATAATTGATAATGCCTTCAAATTTTCCCAACCAAATACACTAGTAAAAATAATAGGATATAACAGTAATCAAGCCTATCATTTGTATATAATTGACCACGGACGGGGTATGACCAAGGAGCAGATTTCTGGAGTTAGAGCTTATGTCCAATTTGAAAGAAAAATGTATGAACAACAAGGTTCTGGTTTAGGATTATCAATTGCTAAGAGGTTGGTAGAAATTCATGGAGGAGAGTTTTCAATTGAGAGTATACCTGGGAAACAAACTATTGTGAGGATTCTTTTTCCCCAGTAATATCATTAGGACTTACGCACGAATCACGGAATATCGAACCGCAGAGGTCGCAGAGGACACAGAGAAATAAGAGTTGGAGGGTTTTTTACGTAAGTCCTAATCATGTCAGGTTGAATACTTATCATTAAGGCAGCAGGGGGGCAGGGAGCAGGCTTGCCCTGAGTTTCGACTTGTCTTCGACACACTACGTGAACGCTCAACTACCGCGTAGTCGAAGGGGAGCAGGGGGAAAGAGAATTTTTGGATTTCTGCACAAACAATTTATATCGCACAAGCTTTCTACCTTTCGCTTCCTGTCGAACTCACGTTAAACCCACATTCCGCACCCTGGGGTGTCACATAGTATTATCACTTAATTTTCTATTAATTTTTGGATATAAATTATGCCTTATCGGCATCCTGCATCCGTTAATTCCTAGAGATTTAGTATATAATACATCCTCGCGTCATTATAAAAAACAGTAAAAACCGATTGTGACAGTTGAGGGTGCGGAAGATAGGTTAAATTATAGGGATTTTCGGCTGTATAACTAGAAATAAGCCGATTTGGTGATAATTTATTTTGCAAGAGGTCTATTTTTTTACTGATAAAAGCTGTTGCATTATATTTACAAGTTGTTTGAGTATTACAGGTTTTGTCAGATAGTAGTCTGCTCCGGCTGCTAAACATTTTTCCTGATCACCGGGCATAGCTAAAGCTGTCAAGGCAATGATGGGAATGTTTGCCAATTTTGGTTCTACTCGAATCAACTTGATTGCTTCCATACCATCTATTCCCGGCATTTGAATATCCATTAAAATGAGATTGGGAGTTTGTTCTTTGGTGAGAGCGATCGCTTGCTGACCGTTTTTTGCCAAGATAATACGGTATCCCTTGGCCTCTAAATAATTAGAGATCGTAAAAATATTAGCTTCATTGTCTTCTGCCAGCAAGATGAGAGGAGATTCCTGTGGTGTGTCGTTGGCAGTAGAGTCTACATCAAATGATATCTGCTGGACTGACTCCTGGGAAGACTCAGAAACATGGCCGCAGGGTAAATCAAAGGTAAAGCGGCTTCCCACACCGATTTCACTGCTTACTCCCACCCGTCCACCATGTATTTCCACAATCCGCTTAACGAGTGCAAGCCCCAAACCAGTTCCAGCATATTGGCGGTTTAAGGAACTATCAATTTGGATGAAAGGTTGAAACAGTTTGTCGAGATTTTCTGCGGCGATACCGATGCCTGTATCAATGACTGCAATCTGAATCGAGTTTTGCAGAGATGTCATCTCTACTTCAGGGGCAAGTTGTTGGTGGGTGACTTCTAAAGTGATCTGCCCTCCTTCTGGCGTGAATTTTACAGCATTATTGAGAAGGTTAATCAAAACCTGGCGGATACGTCTTTCATCTAGCAATAAGTTTGGCAAATTGGGTTGAATCTTCACTTCCAGCTGAATGTGTTTTTGGAAGGCTTGTTGTTTGATAAAGGACAAACTGGATTGGCAAAGGGGACTGATGGCTATTTGAGTGTAGTGTAATTCCAGTTGCCCGGCTTCAATTTTTGATAAATCCAGGATGTCGTTAATTAATTCCAACAGGTGGTTTCCGCTACGCTCGATGGTTTGCAAACCCCGTCGTTGTTTCTCGTTGATCGTTCCCAGCACCTCGTCTAGTAATGCTTCTGATATACCCAAAATGGCATTCAGGGGGGTGCGTAATTCATGACTCATGTTAGCGAGGAACTCATCTTTAAGACGAGTAGCACGGGCAAGTTCGTGATTGAAAGCAGCAAGTTGTTTATTTGTCTGGTGCAGTTGTTCTTCTGCTAGTTTGCGTTGACTAATATCTGTGACTCGGACAAGGTTCATTTTCTGACTGGCTACAGTAATTTGTTTGGCGGCCAGGCTGCCCCAAAATAAGTCACCTTTGAAGGTCTTGTATTCAAGTTCCTGATTCCAAAAGCCTTGTTTATACATATCATCTGCAATTACTTGCATCTCTTCGGAGGTGAATTGCAGCTTTTGTAACTCATGTCCTTCAATATTAATCAGATCAATTTTATTGGTAGCTGCAAACATTTCTACTGCCCGTTTGTTACAGTCTATAGTTTTGACAGTTTCTGCATCGACTAGGAATAGGGCATCAGCTGATTCATTAAAAATTGCTTCTCGTAAATCTCGACTGCGAATAATCTCAGCTTCTGCTAGTTTGCGATTGGTGATGTCGTAGTTAACGCCAATCATCCGTTGGGGTTGCCCTTGGGAATTACGCTGAACAATTGCATAGCCTTTGAGGATGCGAATTGCGCCATTGGACAATATAATTCTGAACTCGATATCCAGTTCTTGATCTTCGGCAATAACTTGTTGAACAGTTTCGCGGATAGTGACTCTATCATCAGGATGAACAAATTGCTCAAATTTTGCCCAAGCTCCCTGACTGGGGTCAAAATTCAGAGGTGTCACACCGAATATTTCATACATTTGTTCATCCCAAACGAGGGAATCGTTGATCAAATCCAAATCCCAAATGCCAATTTTTGCGGATTTGACTGCCAAACTCAGGCGATCTGATAAACTGCGGAGTTGTACTTCTGCTGCTTGCAACTGGGCTTCTGATTGTTTGCGTTCACTGATGTCAAAGTTAATGCCGATCATCCGTTGAGCTTGGCCCTGGGAGTCCCACTGGATGAGGGCATAGGCTTTAATAAATTTGATTGTGCCATCAGGCCAGATCACCCTAAATTCAGACTCGAAGTCGCTTTCGCCGGCAATAGCTTGCTGGATAGCGGCACGACAAAATAAAAGATCGTCGGGATGCAAGTTTGCTTCCCATGCTTGGTAAGCACCTGTAAAGTCTGAAGCTTGTACGCCATAGAGTTCGTACATTTGGTCATCCCAGAGCAGGCAATCGTTAACCATATCCCAGTCCCAGATGCCAATTTGAGCAGATTTGATTGCTAGATCCAATCTGTCTGATAAGTTGCGGAGTGCGATTTCGATTTTTTTGCGTTCGGCTTCCATCCGCGCTCTTTCGCTGATATCGAGAATTAATCCATCCCATAAAATATCACCGTTGGCTTGTTTTTGAGGTTGAGCAACGCCCTGTATCCATTTGATATGACCAGATGGGGTAATGACTCTACCTTCCCATGACCATTGCTGCAAAGAAGAGGCTGAACGGATCATAGACTCTTGCAATGTGGGTAAATCATCTGGATGGGTCATGTTAAATAAAACATTGCCATTTTCGAGCATGGTAGCGGATGGTAGTTCATATAGTTCTCGACAGCGATCGCTAATATATACAAATTTATGGGAGCCATCAGGATGGAGAAGATATTGATACATTACGCCAGGGACATTGGCTGCAATCCGCTGGAATCGGACTTCATTTTGGTGTAAAGCTGCTTCTGAGAGTTTGCGTCTAGTGATATCCCTATCCATGCCGCGATAGCCTCGAAATTCTTCATCTTCATCAAAAATAGGAACTGCGCTTGTCTCTAAAGTAATCAGTCTGCCATCTTTATGTAGGTGAATATTTTCTAAGCATTGAAAGGGTGCTTGAACTAAGATGAATTTCATAAACTGTGTCAATACCCTTAGTGCTTCTTCTGGCGGCATTAAATGAAAGGGAGTTTTGCCTAAAACTTCTTCTGGAGAATATCCCAAAACGTCAAAAATTTGCGGACTGGCGTAAGTATAAATCCCACATTCATTAATTTCCCACACCCAATCACTTGATGTTTCGACAAGATTACGGAAGCGTTTTTCACTTTGTTGTAGTTCTGCTGTGCGTTGGGTAACTTGGTTTTCTAAAGTCTGATTTTGTTGCTCTAGAATTTGCAACAAGCGATCGCGTTCCTCTTCTGTATACTTGCGATCTGTAATATCCTCTGCCATCGCACCAATGCGGTAAATTTCCCCAGCCGCATTCCTAATGGGGAAACATCGTCCCCTAATCCACCGCATCGATCCATCAGGTTGAATAATCCGGTATTCCTCGTTTAAGAATACCTGCCCACCAATGTTGTTATAGGCGCTATGAATACGCTGACGATCACCAGGGTGCAAAAAATTCATCCAGGAGTCAGGATTTTCATACAAGCTTTCGCTGGTTTGTTTCCAAATTTTCTCATAGGCAGGGTTGACATAAAGTAACTTTCCTGAATCAATCTGACGAAGTAAAATTACTTCCCGACTGTTTTCTGCAAACTGCCGAAATTTCTCTTCACTAGCCTTTAGTGCATCCTCAGACTGTTTGCGCTCAGTGATATCTTGGCTCATGAGGATGCCTGCAATAACACTACCCTGATCATTTCGCACAGGGATATTATGGGTAATGTAGAGGCGATCGCGATAGGGAACTTCTGCAATCACAGATTCTCCAGCTAGAGCTTGCTGTAACAGAGGTGCAATCACCTTAGATGCCTCTGCTGGAAATATTTCCCAAATCGTTTTGCCTTCCATTTCTACCTTGCTCAAACCAGCATTAGCTAGTCCTAAGCCTCCTACCAGTAGGTATCGCAGGTTATGGTCAAACAGCACAACCATGCCATTGGGAAAGTTATCTACTAATGAACGATAAAGCTGCTCACTGTGACGTAAGGCTGTTTCTGCTTGTTTGCGAAGATTGATGTCTGTAATCGTCCCGACGTATCCTATGACCGTTCCTTCTTGGTCTAGTTCGGGAACTGCTTGCCCAAATACCCAGGTTTCCACCCCATCATGCTGAAACCGATATTCCAAATTAAAAGTTTCACCGCTTTGCACAAGTTGATTCCACTCCGTCTCAACTAGATGTTGATCTTCTGGGTGTAAGGCTCTTTTCCATCCAGACTCAATGGCTGCTTGGGGTGTCAATCCAGTATTCTGACACCAGCGGTCGTTGACATACAAACAATTTCCCGCTGTATCGGTGCGGTAAATACCAACGGGGGCTGATGCTGCTAGAGTTGCATAGCGGCGTTCACTTTTCTGTAATGCCCTCTCCATCTCTTTGCGTTCTGTAATATCTTCATAGCTGACGAGAACGCCAATAATTTCACCAGCAGGGGTGAGCAGGGGTATTTTATTAGTGCGTAACCATCTAGAAAGGTTTTCACCGTTTGTAAATGGTTCTTCAAGATTGAATTGAGGTAGACCAGACTCCATGACTAAGCGATCGCCTGTCTGATAAAGTGGTGCTTGATCTTTCCAAGGCATATCAAAATCAGTTTTGCCAATTATGTCTGCTGGAGATGATATTCCCGCATCTAAAACTAGTTGCCGATTGCAGCCCAAGTAACGGCAGTTTCTGTCTTTCCAAAAGATGGCCATAGGTAGGCTATCCATGACCAGTTGCAGCAAAATTTGGCTTTCCTGAAATGCCTTTTCTGCCTGTTGGCGAATAATTTCGCTGCGTTTGGCTGCGCTGATGTCTCGTGCCACCCAAATTACTGCTTCTGGTGAAATTGGTGAAACTTTGGCACTAAACCAAATGTGTTGATTGCCAATCTGTAAGCTGTATTCGCATTCTAAGGATTCTTGTCTGGCTAGAGTTTGCTCGATCATGCTCACACACAGGTCTGCTACATGACCGGGTAAAACTTCATAGACAGTTTTACCAAGCACTTCTTGAGCAGGTCGGTAAAGCTTATCTGTACTGGTAGGAGCAATTTTGAGATAACGTCCCTGTCTATCTAGCACCACAATCACATCGACCATGGCGTTAAACAGTCCTCGCAGTTCAATTTCTGAGGTTTTTAGAGCTTTTAGAGCGTTTTGACATTCACTTTCAACACGCTTTTTCTCAGTAATATCTCGCCCCTCTGCAATCAGCATTACTATCTGTTCTGATTCATTCTTGAGGGGACGGAGAGAAAAATCTATGGTAGCTACCTGACCTCCAGCACCCAAAACATCTACTTCGTAGCGGATAAATTCGCCTTGGGCTGCACGAGCGATATTTTGCTTTAAGCTGTCTTGCGTTACCTGGGAAATTTTCCACCAATAAGTTTCCCAGAAAGGTCGATTGATGACATCTTCTATTTGTATGCCGCCAAAGTTTAAAGCTGTCTGGTTGGCTTCGAGTAAGATGCCCTCGGTTGTCAGCAGTCCTGTAAACTGAAAAGAGTTATTGAAAATAGCCCGAAATCTGCGCTCACTGGCTTGCAGTTCTTGTGTCCGTTCTTCTACTTTCTGCTCTAGAGAGGTATTGAGATTTTGGAGATTTTCATAAAGTTCTGCTTGTTGAATGGCGACAGATAGCTGTACAGAAAGTTGCTGGAGTAGATCGAGTTCATTTTTCTGCCACTCACGAGTCGTGTTGCACTGGTGAGCAATCAGTAACCCCCAAAGCACATGAGAAGAAGATTGAGAAACAGGTAACAATGTCGAGTTTCCTGTTTGCTTCTTGTCTTCTGCTCCCTGTCCCCTGGCTTCTGTGTTTAGAAAAATGGGTACAACAAGATGAGCCTTGACTTGAAATTGCTCTAGCAGGTTGAGATAAGCAGCTGTTAGCCCAGCATCATGAATATCAGAAATTGCGCGGATTTTGTAATCACGATAGCTTCTGCCATTATTTTCTAATAAACTGTCCTGGATTTGAAGATTGAGGACGGCTTTCCACGGAGATAGTACCGATTCAGCAACGATTTTCCCATTCATTTGCTGATCAAACTGGTATACTATTGCCCGATCTGCTTTGAGAAGTTCCCGAACTTCTTGAACGGCTGTTTTCAGAATTTCCTCTAAATGCAAAAACTGACGAATGCGGAATGAGATGCCAGCAAACAACTGTTTTTGTTGCTCCTGCATCTGAATCTGCTTGATGAGGCGGGTTTTTTCTAGGGCAGTACGAACACCCCTGCGAAGTCCATTAGGGGTGAGTTTGCTTTTGACCATGTAGTCGAGAGCGCCATTTTTCATGGCTGCAACTGCGATCGCTTCATCCCCCTGGTTTGCTAACATGATCACTGGAATTTGCAAACTACCAAATTGCGATCGCAACTGGCTCAAAAATTCTAGCCCATCCACATCTGGCAGTTGATAGTTTAGCAGTATTAAGTCTGGCTGACTTTCAGCCAATTGGGTTAATGCTTCTAATCCAGATTCAGCCTGAAGTACATCATAAGTGGCAGTTCTATCCTCACTTAAATAGCGGCAGTATAGTAACCGATCTTCTGGCGCACCCTCCAGAATCATAATTGAGTAATGGGAGATTGCCATAGCTTTATCCGTAATTCTACAGTTTTAATTACATTTTAGCGTAGCTGTTTTTCTAAACTATCACAAAATTGCCACAATCAATCATTGTTATTAATAGTCAAGTAGATGAGGTTTAATTAGCTTTTAATTACGAGTATATACATAAAACTCAGTAATTGTTATAGACTTCAAGTAATTTTCCCTATAAAAGCAACTTATAGAGCAATTTTACTTAGTTAAAGTCTAAAGAAATAGGACTATATTTACATTTTTCAGAAGATTAATAGTTAAATATTTTGTAAGATATCAAAAATATCCAGGCTCTACATCAGAAGCGGTATCTGCTGGATAAATTAGTGCAGAAACCACATATCTCTACAAAAGCGATTTTTTAACGTTGACATCGACGGTGAACTGATAAACAAGTCGATGACATTCAGGAAATTTGGCGCTTGAACATGAAGGAAGTAACCATGAGTAATAATTTAGCCATCAAACTGCGTTCTGGTACTCAACAAGCTCATACAGACGCAGAAAATGTCGGCTTCATGAAATGTTTTGTCCAAGGTGTGATAGATAGAGACTGCTTTATTCAATTGTTGAGGAACTTGTATTTTGTTTACAGTGAACTAGAAGCAGCAATTGAGAAAAATAAACAACATCCTGTGATTAGTGTAGTTTATTTTCCTGAGCTAAATCGCCAAGCTTCCCTAGAAAAAGACATGGAATTTTATTATGGAAGTCAATGGTACAAGCGGATTGCACCTACAACTGCGGCTCAAAATTATATTGCTCGCATCCAAGAAATATCTGCTCATCAACCAGCATTATTGTTAGGTCATTCCTATACTCGTTATTTAGGTGATCTTTCTGGAGGGCAAATGCTACAAAAAATTGCTCAATCAGCTTTAAAACTATCTGGATATGAAGGAACTTCTTTTTATAACTTTGAGCAAATTCCAGATAAGCAAGCATTCAAAAACAAGTATCGTCAAGCATTAGATACTGTACCCGTTGATGATACAAATGCTGATCAAATTGTAGCAGAAGCTAACCACGCTTTTTATTTGAATATGCAGATCATTAAGGAGTTAGAAAATATTTTAATTTTAGCTCTTGGTCGCGCTACATACAACGATTTGATTTGATCAGTTAATTCTGCAAATAAACTGATAAATTACACAAAATATTACTCCAACCCTTGTTATTTTGTGCTTTTTACGGTTTATTAAAAATAGTAGAATTTACAACTAAACGAGTTTGTGTAGTCGTGAATTCTATTTACTACAACTAGTTTATAGTATTTTTGATCAAAACCGGGTTTCTTGACGTAAGTCCTAGCTAATTCGTTTCAGTATTTTAAACTGAAGCATACAAATATATTGGCAATTAATAATCAAAAAATTGTCAATCTGACAACACAAATTAGGAAAACTAACCGTAAGTATTCCTACAAAATGGCTATGACCACTAGGCACTAAACTCACAGATACTCGGAGGTTTTGATGGTCTTTCTATTACCTGGTGTTAAATTTGATCTGGATCTGATTAAAAAGTACGATACTCGCGCTCCCAGATATACCAGCTACCCACCTGCGACAGAATTAAGTGAAACATTTACTGCGAAAGATTTCCAAACGGCAATAACCGCTTCTAATCAACGTCAAACCCCCTTATCTTTGTATTTCCACATTCCCTTTTGTCAAAGTGCTTGTTATTTTTGTGGCTGTAATACGGTAATTTCTAATAACAAGAATATTGCTAAACCCTATCTACAGCATTTGGCACAAGAAATCAAGAATACAACAGAATTAATTGACACAAGCAGAAAAGTACTTCAGGTTCATTGGGGTGGTGGTACACCTAATTATTTAGAACTGCATCAAGTTGAATTTTTGTGGAATAAGATTAACCGTTATTTCAATATTGATTCTCAAGCAGAAGTTTCAATTGAAATTAACCCCCGCTATGTCAATAGAGACTATATCAAGTTTCTCAGAGATATTGGATTTAATCGCATTAGTTTTGGTATCCAAGACTTTAACCCCAAAGTGCAAGCAGCAGTCAACAGAGTCCAGCCAGAAGCATTGTTATATAATGTGATGGATTGGATTAAAGAGGCTAATTTTGCTAGTGTCAATGTAGACTTAATTTATGGTTTACCCTACCAAACTCTACATACTTTCCGGGAAACCGTACAAAAAACAATCGCTCTAGATCCTGATAGAATTGTGGTATTTAATTTTGCTTACGTACCTTGGATAAAGACTGTGCAAAAAAGGATACCTGAAGAATCGCTACCTACAGCACAGGAAAAGTTAGATATTCTGAAAATGACCATTGAGGAGTTAACAAATAACGAGTATTTGTTTATTGGTATGGATCATTTTGCAAAAACTAACAATGAATTAGCGATCGCTCAACACAATGGTACTCTAAAACGTAACTTCCAGGGCTACACCACCCACGCAGAAACAGAGCTTTTTGGCTTCGGTTCTACATCTATCAGTATGTTAGAAGATGCTTATGCTCAGAACCACAAGGGATTAAAAGATTATTATCAGTCCGTAATAGCAGGTGTTATCCCCACCAGTAAAGGTATCAAACTCACTCAGGATGATATCATCAGACGTGATGTAATTATGTCAATCATGTCTCACTTTCAGCTACATAAGTCAGACATTGAACAGAAATATCACATCAATTTTGATGGATATTTCTCCCAAGAACTAGAGGAATTAAAACCCCTGGAAGCTGATGAATTAGTCAATTTGTTAGCTGATGAAATTCAAATTACAGATAGTGGTAGATTACTCGTGAGAAACATAGCTGTCGTTTTTGATACACATACAAAAACTAGAGCCACAAAATTCTCTCGTGCAATTTGAACTAGACATAGGAGTGAAAACCTTGTAGAGACGTTCCATAGAATGTCTCTACATTCTCTACCGACTTTAAAAATCTCCACCTTTTGATTTAAACATTTATCTCATCTGGTAGAAATAATTATGACTAATTACTGATAAATTCGATACAGGTTAGATTCAGATATTTGAGGAAATTATGAATATTATTGCTTGGATAATTTTAGGAATATTGGCTGGTGCACTCGCTAAAGCTGTTTATCCTGGTTATCAAGGAGGTGGAATTCTCTCGACAATGATTTTAGGTATTGTTGGTGCATTTATTGGTGGTACTTTATTTACATTTTTACGCACAGGAACGCTACAACTGACATCTGCTACATTTAGTCTTCCCGGTTTTTTAGTGGCAATTATTGGTGCAATGATTGCTATTTTTCTATGGGAACTGTTCCAAAGACGCAGTAGAGCCTAATTTTCTAAATTGAGGCTGAACTTAATAGGAGAATAGGAGAAAAAGGTATGTTTTTCCACAAAAAAGATCCGATTCATACAGTCAAAGTTGATGAATCAAACCCTCATTTTGCTCAACTACTCCTAGAGCAATTTGGCGGTGCAACCGGAGAACTATCAGCAGCCTTGCAATATTGGGTACAATCTTTCCATGTAGAAAATGCTGGAATTCGAGATATGCTCCAAGACATAGCCATCGAAGAATTTGGTCATTTAGAGATGGTTGGTAAACTCATCGAATCGCATACGAAAAATACCGACCAAACCGAAGCTTACAAAAGCACTCTTTTTGCTATCCGAGGAGTTGGTCCCCATTTTCTTGATAGTCAAGGAAACGCTTGGACTGCAAATTACTTGAATGAGGGTGGTGATGTAGTCCGTGATTTACGTGCTAATATTGCCGCAGAAGCTGGCGCACGTCAAACTTACGAAGCGTTGATTAAATTAGCAACAGACGAAGGAACTAAACAAACTTTAGTACATTTGTTAACGAGAGAAATTTCACATACCCAAATGTTTATGAAAGCTTTAGATTCTTTGGGTAAGTTAACAGATCCCTTCTTTGGTAATATTCAACCAGATGAAACCGTCTCTCTCTACTACAACTTATCAACAAATGGAACCGAGCAAGAGCAGCGTGGCCCTTGGAATTCTGAACCAACATTTAATTACATCGCAAATCCTTTAGAAATTCATTCTTAGAGGATATCTGAGAAGTAAGTAATTGGACAAAAATATTTACAGTCATTGCGAGCGAAGCGAAGCAATCCCAGCCCCTGCGATTGCGTCATTCCACTTCGTTCCATTCGCAATGACATTGTGTAATTAATTCTGTCCAGGTACTTATCAGGTGTTATCTAAATCCCCTCTTAACCAGAGGGGGATAAGATAGTTTATTTACCTGAAAATCACTATAAGACCCGCTTAGGCGGTTTTTTTGTATGTCTGCATATTGTGAGTTTGTAAAGTATAAATTATGTGACAACTTCTAAGTTACAGCGATTTTTAGGTAAATGAACCACACTTGAAAATCTCACGCAAAGGCGCATTCGCGGAGCGTCCCGCAGGGAAGACGCAAAGGAAGAAAGAAATACATCGACAAAGTTTGGTCTAAATGCGTGAAAAATGCTGTAATGAGGAGGTTTTATTAGAAAATTTTGAATGATGTTTGAAAACCTGCTCCGGCTATGTTGACAACGCAGTTATCAATATTACAAACTGAAGAATCTGCACCTTATGATTGAGCAGGTTTTTCTGTTCAAGGATATTGGAATTAATGATGCTGAAAAAATCACTGTTGGCATTACTCACACTCGTCTCATTACCGGGAATTATGAATATTCTTTTCCTATCAGAGTCTATAGCTGCCATACCTAGACAGATAGAGATCATAGCCCAAAAGCCAGCTAATACAGATAAAGCCGATAAAGCTTTTCAGGAAGGTATTCAACTATTTCAGCAAAAAACAGCAGCATCTCTCAAACAGGCAATTACAAAATTTGAAGAGGCACTTATATTATATGGGAAAGCCAGCAATCGCTCTGCCCAAGCCTTCACTCTTCTTTATATCGGTTCTATTCACAACAACCTGGGAGACAAAAAAAAGGCTCTAGAACACTTTAATCAATCTCTGATTTTATGGCAACAAGTAGAGGGGAAAAATGGAGAAGCTACAGCACTCGACAATATCGCAGCTATCTATTCCCAACTAGGAAAATCGTCAACCGCCCTAGAATACTATCAAAAAGCTCTCCTCCTCTACCAACAATTAGAAAACAAAGCCGAAACAGCAGCAGCGCTCAACAACATTGCAGGCCTTTATTCTCAACTAGGAGAATTGCCAACAGCCCTAAAATATTATCAACAATCTCTTCCCATTTTCCAACAATTAAAAAACAAAGTTGATGAAGCTATTACCCTCATCAAAATTGGCTTCATTTATGATCAAATTGCTAAAGGACAAAAAGCAATAGAATATTATAACTTAGCTCTTCCTATATTTCGACAAATAGAGAATAAATCCCTAGAAGCGCTTACATTAAATAATATTGGTAAAGCCTATGATGATATCGGTGAAAAACAAAAAGCACTAGAATTTTACAACTTAGCTCTTCCTATTAGACAAAAGTTAGGAGATAAAAAAGGAGAAGCTTTGGTTCTCAACAATATAGGCAAGATATATGATGATATCGTCCAAGAAAATAAAGCTCTTGAATATTATAAACAATCTCTTTCTATCTCTCAACAAATAGATGATAAAAACAATCAAGCCAATACACTCCACAATATGGCAGCTATCTATAATGAACTTGATGACAAACAAAAATCCCTAGAATTTTACAATAAATCCTTATCCTTGTGGCAACAAATAGGTAATCAATATAGAGAAGCCCTTGCACTTAATAATATTGGTTTCATCCACTCCAATCTTAATGCAACACAAAAAGCACTAGAATATTATAATCAATCTCTGCTGCTGAGAAGGAAAATTAAAGACCAAATTGGAGAAGCAAATACTCTCAATAATATTGCCTTTCTTTACAATCAAAATGGTGATGGAAATCAAAAACTTAAAGCTTTAGAATACTTCCAGAAATCTTTACTACTTTTTCAAAAAGTAGCTGACAAAGCCAAAGAAACAACAGTTTTAGGTAAAATTGGTGATCTGTACTCAGATATCGGAGAAAAGCAAAAAGCATTAGAATACTATACTCAATCTCTTCCCATCTTTCAAAAGTTAGGCGATAAATCTGGAGAGGCAGTTATTTTCAATCAAATTGCTAAAGTTCATAATGATTTAGGGGAAAATAAAAAAGCACTAGAATACTATACTCAATCTCTTCCCATCTTTCAAAAGTTAGGCGATAAAGGTAAAGAAGCAAGTACTCTCAACAATCTTGGTGGAACTTACGATAAATTAGGAGAAAAACAGAAAGCGCTTTCTTACTATCAGCAATCTCTCAATCTATCCCAACAAGTTGGGGATAAAAATCTAGAAGTATTGGCGATTAACAACATTGGAGGAATTTATGATGATTTGGGAGAAAAGCAAAAATCTTTAGATTATTTTAATCAATCTCTGCTGCTGGCTCGACAAATTGGTAATCAAAATATAGAAGGTATTATTATCAATAATATTGGTAGTATTTATGATAAATTAGGAGAAGAAAATCAGGCACTTGATTACTATAATCAATCTTTAAGTTTATTCAAAAAATTGGGAGATAAATCCAGAGAATCCCTAACCCTCAATAATATTGGTGGGATTTATAATGATTTAGGCGAAAAGCAAAAAGCTCTAGATTACTTCAATCAATCTTTGCCCCTAGCTCGACAAGTAAGTAACAAGAGTAGAGAGGCTTTGCTGCTCAATAATATTGGGGGAATTTATAGCGGTCTAGGAGAAATGCAGAAGGCTTTAGAATATTACCAGCAATCTGTTTTTCTTGCCCAACAAATGGGAGAAAAAGGTTCAGAAGCAATTTTTATTCATAACGTTGCTTCTATCTACTCCGGTACAGGAGAAAAACAAAAAGCCCTGGATTACTATAACAAATCTCTTGTACTCAAAAGAGAAGTAGAAGATAAAGCTGGGGAAGCTTTGAGTCTTTACAATATCGCTGAACTGCAAAGTGAGTTAGGTGATTCTCAACAAGCCCTGACCTCAATAGAAATGGCTATCAAAATTGTAGAAAAACTGCGAACCAAAATTGGTTCCCAAGAACTCCGCGCTTCTTACTTTGCTACAGTTCAAAATTACTATAAATTATATATTGACTTACTGATGCAACTGCATCAAAAAAACCCTAATCAAGGCTATGATGCTCAAGCCCTTCATGCTAGTGAACGTGGCCGCGCTCGCAGTTTGTTGGAACTACTTACAGAAGCGAATGCAGATATTCGTACTGGTGTAGATTCTCAACTCTTAGCTGAAGAAAGTAATTTGCAACAACAACTTAACACCTTAGAAAATAACAAATATCAACTTCTTAATAGTCAGTACAGCCAGAAACAATTAAAAGAAATTCAAGCAAATATTGCATCCTTACTTATCCAAATTGACCAACTGGCAGCAAAAATTCGCCTTACTAGTCCTCGTTATGCTGAACTTAAATATCCCGAACCTTTGACTCTGAAACAGATTCAAGAACAGGTACTAGATGATAACACTGTACTTTTAGAATACTCCTTGGGGAAGAATAGGAGCTATCTGTGGGTAGTTAGCAAAAAGAGGATGACTAGCTATCAACTCCCAAAACTTGTAGAAGTGAAAGCTGCATCTGATGAATTTTACTCCTTTCTGAAGACAGGGAAAGAGGGAGATTCAGAAGCAGGACAGAAATTAAGCCAAATGTTGTTGCAACCAGTAGGGAATCAATTGGGCAACAAACGCTTGCTAATAGTCGGTGACGGGGCATTGCAATATATTCCCTTTGCAGCCCTACCAGTACCTTCAGCAAAATCAGGTTACACACCTCTGTTGGTACAGAATGAAATTGTCTCTTTACCGTCAGCTTCGACTGTAGCTATTTTGCGTCGTCAACTCCGAGGCCGTCGTCCAGCAACTAAAACTCTGGCAGTAATAGCCGACCCGGTATTTGAATTAACAGATACTCGTTTTTCAGGTGTGCCAACGTTTGCTAAGACTACCACCATTGCCAGCAGTCTCACTCGCTCTGCTTTGGATGTTGGTTCTACTCTAAATAGATTGGAATACACACGCCAGGAAGCTGAGAAAATTCTTGCCCTTGTCCCAGAAAATAAACGTTTGCAAGCATTCGATTTCCAAGCTTCTCGTGACATAGCAACTAATTCTGAATTAGGAAATTACCAAATTATTCATTTAGCAACTCACGGTTTAATCAATTCTACCCATCCAGAGTTATCTGGTGTGGTATTGTCTTTATTTGATCAAAATGGCAAATCACAAAATGGTTTTCTGCGTCTTCAAGATATTTTTAACCTTAATTTACCTGCTGAATTAGTAGTTTTAAGTGCTTGCGAAACGGGACTGGGTGAGGAAGTGAAAGGTGAGGGTTTAGTGGGTTTAACGAGAGGGTTTATGTATGCAGGAGCTAAACGGGTGGTGGTGAGTTTGTGGAGTGTGAGCGATGTGGGTACAGCGGAGTTGATGACTAAGTTTTATCAAAAAATGCTCAAGGAGGGGTTAAATCCAATGGCAGCATTGAGGACGGCGCAATTAGAAATGTGGCGCAATCAGAACTTTTCTGCACCTTATTATTGGGCAGCTTTTTCTATTCAAGGTGATTGGCAGTGATGCAAACTGAGGAGATGTCTAAAGATCAGGTTTAACAATCAAGAATTCAGGAGTCAGGAGTCAGGAGTCAGGAGAAAGAAGAATCATCTATAAACTGAAAAAGTGCTTGAATTTTTATGGTATCAACGCGTTATTTATTGCACATTATCAATATTGAATATGACTATAAAAATTAATTTATTCAGGTTTTCTATTTACAGCGGATTTCGTTAGGAAATATCTAGCGGGCAAGATGCCCGCACCACAAGAGTTTTATTATTCAAGCTTGTACATCATTTAAATGAAATCTGCTGCATATAGCTATAGCTTGCGTGACTCCTACTTTTAACCAAAAACTTTTATGGCTTACGCTACGCTATCAGCAAGCCCTAATTAATATCTCTTACAGCATAGAAGCTTATATATCGAATGGCAGAAGATATTACAGAAAAGCCGAAGCTAATATTATACAGTTGCAAGCCCTAATTTGATTCATTCTACGACCAAAATAGACGACAGCTATTACTCCTACCAAGGATACCTTTGAGGCGTGTTTCTTAATCAAGATTTACGCAGTATTTATTTCGAGTTTCAAGAGGAAATTATGTTTTTTACAAGTTTATTAACTACTTTCAATTGGTGCTATTTGCACTTAGGACTAGCTCCAATTACAGTGACTGGTGATGTTTTTATTCCAGAACAAGCACCATTTATATTTTCTAGTTCTAATTTTTTGCTGGCTTTGCTATGTGGTGTACTCATGGCATTTGCTTTTCAATTATTATTCACAAATCTTTCTGTAGCTGCGGGAATTTCAGCTATAGGAACTGGTGCATATTCTGATGTTGATGATGCAGAAACAGTGGGAGGTACAATTCGTAAATTTGAAGCCAAAGTTGGGACTTGGGCAATTGCTAGTTCCAGTATTGCATTGTTCCTCGCTTGTTTTTTGGCTGTTAAACTGAGCTTAATTGAAAGTGTGTTTTTAGGAGCAGTTATTGGTGTAGTTATTTGGTCTAGCTTCTTCACCGTAATTATGTGGCTGGGTTCCAATGCTCTAGGCTCTTTAATTGGTTCTTTTGTTAACACTGTAACTTCGGGCATTCAAGGTTTGATGGGTACTGCAACTAATGCTCTTGGTGCTAATGTTGCTCAAAAACAGATGGTGGCTACGGCTGAAGAAATTACAGCCGCAGTTCGTCGAGAATTAACTTCAGGTTTTGATGCTGACAGTATTAGAAATACTTTGCAAAGTTCTTTGAGTTCTCTAAAGTTACCAAATCTAGATGTTAAAGAAATTAGAAATCAATTTGACCAATTGTTAAAAGATTTAGATTTGCGAGATATTGGCGATAGGGAATTTCTGAAGAATATTAATCGTCAGACTTTTGTTGATTTAATCAGCAGTCGGACTGATTTTTCTCAAGAACAGGTAAAACAAGTTGCTGACCAACTTGAGGAAGCTTGGAAGCAGGTTATAAATCGCCAAGATTCAACAGAAAAAGTCCTTGATTTACTAAAATCTGCCAGCCCAGAAGAACTAAAATCTGAAAAATTAGGTGAACGACTTCAAGAGTTGATAAGTGTTGGTGGTGGAAATGGCAAGCAAACCAATGGTGTGATAAAAAAAGCTGTTCAATATGGTTTGGGTGCTGCGGGAACAGCAGTTTTAGAGAGGGTTAACCTTGCTGATATTAATGTTCAGGAAATTACTAGTGAATTAAAAAAAATTGGTAGCAGGGTTCAAGATGTTGATGTCGATAAAATTATTGAGCAACTGAAACAGGTTACTAAGCAAACTAGTGAGCAAGCACGTAAAATTGGTACTCAATTTGCTGAAGGTTTACCAACACAATCTCAGAATAATATCAAAGCAGATGTAGAAGATTATATCCTTAATTCTTTTCCTTGGCATTTCAACCGGATTACGGTTCAAGATGAATTTAGAGAAGTGATTTATGATGAAAATGCCAACCCTAGAACTGTCCGCCGTGAGTTAGAAGAAATCAACCAAGATTACTTTGTTAATTTGCTGAGACAACGGGGTGGTATCAGCGAAGATAGAATGACAGAAATTGCCGAACAATTAGAAGGTATTCGTCAAGAAGTTTTACAAATTGTTCAGCAAAGGGAAGAACAGGAGCAAACTCAGAATTTACGTAGTAGGATAGAAGATTATCTGCGGAATACTAATAGGGAGGAACTGAATCCTGAAGGTATTGAGCGAGATTTTAGTACTCTGTTGGCAGATCCAGAAGCTGGTTTTGAAAGTTTGCAGAAACGTTTGGGTGAATTTGACCGCGATACGTTTTTACAATTACTTCAGCAACGGGAGAATATCAGCGAAGAGGAAGCTAACAATATTTTTGGTCAACTCGAAAGTACTCGTGATAATGTTATTAACCGTGGCAGAGAATTGCAAGAACAAGCCAGAAATAAGGCTGATGAATTGCGCCAAAGGGTAGAAGATTATTTGCGAAATACGAATAAGGATGAACTCAATCCTGATGCTATCAAGCGGGATTTTCAAGTTTTGTTAGAAGACCCGGAAACAGGAATAAATATTTTGCGTTCTCGCTTATCGCAATTCGATAGAGATACTTTAGTACAATTATTGAGTCAGCGTCAAGATTTAAGTGAGGAACAGGTTAATCAAACTCTAGACGCTTTGGAAAGGGTACGAGATAATATTCTGCAAACACCGCAGAAAGTTGCAGACAAAACGAAAGAGCAGTATGAACAAACGACAACAGCCATAGCTGATTATCTGCGGAATACTAATTTGGAAGAACTCAATCCAGAAGGTATTCAGCGAGATTTGCAACAGTTGTTTAATGAACCACAAAAAGGTGCTTTAGCATTACGCGATCGCTTGTCGCAGTTTGACCGCGAAACTTTAGTTAAATTGCTCAGTCAGCGCGAGAATTTGAATGAGGAACAAGTTAACCAAATTATTGATTCTGTACAAGAAGCGATCGCTAATATTGTCAAAACTCCCCAACGTTTAGCACAACGTACTACTAAGCAAGCGGTAGAATTTGAAGCAAATCTGGAAAATTATCTACGTAATACCAACAAGGAAGAACTCAATCCCGAAGGTATCAAACGTGACTTGCAATTGCTGCTGTCTTCACCCCGCGCAGGTATGGGAACTCTAAGCGATCGCATTTCTCACTTCGACCGTTCTACTTTAGTCGCTTTGCTTTCTCAACGTGAGGATATCTCAGAAGCAGAAGCGAACCGCATTGTAGACCAAATCGAATCGGTGCGTGACTCGATTGTTGAACAATTCCAGCAAATTCAGCAAAGAGTGCGATCGCTCGTTGATAGAATTTTTGACAGAGTTCGTAACTATCTCAACTCTATGGAGCGTCCTGAACTCAATTATGAAGGTGTCCAGCAGGATTTTGCGAAAATATTCGATGATCCTCAAGCCGGATTTGAAGCCTTGCGCGATCGCTTAAGTCAATTCGATCGAGATACCTTAGTTGCTCTCCTCAGTTCCCGTTCCGATATCTCCGAGGAGCAAGCAAATCAAATTATCAATCGAGTCGAATCTGCGCGGGATACCGTATTACACCGAGCCGAACGCATCCAGCAAGAAACCCAAAAAAGACTGCGAGCAATTAGAGAACAAGCGAAACAGCAAGCAATTGACAGCAAAAAAGCCGTTGCAGATGCTGCTTGGTGGTTATTTAACGCCGCTTTAGTCTCCCTAGCCGCATCCGTAATAGCTGGAGTTTTAGCAGTCATTACTCCTAATTTATTTGCTTAAAGCTTCTCTAAATTAGTAATCAAGCCTCTCATTGAGAGGCTTTTTATTTGCATATATAGCGTTTCCTAATCACATGAGGTATATCATAGCCCCCTCATCGCTTGCGGTGAACCAGCGCTGTAGGCGGGTTTCCCACCGTAGGCGACTGGTGAATCCGAAGGAGGAGGGGGTTGGGGGTGGGGTTTTTGTACCTCACTTAACCGATAACCGCTATATTTAAAACTTAACTCAAATGATTTTCTAACAAAGATGCGCGGAAAATCGGTTTTTGGAATGCAAGATTAATGGTTAGGTTGGTATAGCCCTATAGGCATAGCTGCGCGAAAGCGTAACCCACCATAAGAAGATATATATAATTACCAATGGCTAATGGTGGGTTACGGCGCTTGATCCAGTTATTCATGAATCAAGATTTTTTGCAAATGCCCCTAACGCACCCTACGGACTTAATCTCAATACTACTGGATTGCAGCCCTTAATTCTGTGAGAGCTTTACCAATTTCCACAAAGTCTGAATTTCGTACAAGTTGCTGAAGAGTGGCTGGATCGCTTTCTAGAACAATCTTGTTGTGGATATTAATAGCTTCGTTCAGTTTATCAACATTCACAGTTGGTGCTTCATTAGCCTCAGCAATTGTTAAACCAGCTTTGAAAGCTTTCATACTCGCTACTAACTTTCCTTGTGGTAACTGAACTGAAGGAAGACTGGGTGTAGTAGAAGCATCGGAAGAGGTTAAGAAAATATGAGGTAATACACTTGTGAATGCTTTTGCTAATTGTGGTTGAAGCCCATTTGAAACGAAGTATCTCTGAAGTAAAATAGCTTTAAACCGTGTAAATCTACTATCCCTTCCACTAGCACGCAGTCTAGCAGCAATATCATTTAGCTTCTTTACAGCATCAGGTAAAAGCGTAATCTTGATAGACCCATCCAGTTCTTTTGTGACAATGATATTAGATGAAGTTGCTCCACTAGCAGATCCCGCCTCACCTTTACTCGGTGATTGACCAGGGGTATTTGTGTTTCCACCACCACTACCAGATCCCGCCTGACCTTTACTTGGTGATTGACCAGGGTGATTTATGCTTCCACCACCACTGCCAGATCCCGCCTGACCCTTACTCGGTGATTGACCAGGGTGATTTATGCTTCCACCACCACTGCCAGATCCCGCCGGACCTTTACTCGGTGATGGGTGATAATTTGTGGGTGGGGTTGCACCACCACTACCAGATCCTGCCTGACCTTTACTCGGTGAACTAGCTTGGACTTGATTCGTTAACTGCAAAGAAAGTGAAATTAAAGGCGCACAAGCCAGAGCGATAAAAAAGGTTCTGATTTTTAACATGGTGATTCTCTAGATAGTCGATATTGAAGTGCTGATTTAGGGTTGGCTGAAAAACTTTGTCGTGAGGAGTGGCTTGACGTAAGCCATAGAGTAGGAATCAAGAGAAGGCAGTACGGTCTTGAGGTTTCCCAAGAGCAACTGCCTTTCAGGAGTCGGCAGGAGAAATTAGGAAGTTTTCAGAATCATTGAAAACCTTCATGTATTGTTTGAGTTTTGATGCTATCAAACCTATCTAGGTAGGAAATTGAAACCATAGCCCACAGTCAGAACAAGTATCCTACCGCCGAAACTGTTATCTGTGAGATCAGCACCTTGAGCAGTAATTATCAAGGGAATGGTAGGCACAGGAACGAAGGAAACCCCAGCATTTAAACCTACTCCACTCCAACCGAAACCCATACCAATCTGGGGATGAACTTGCACACCCACTCCAGCAAATACACCAGTACTTTCATTCCCTTGTCGGAAGTCGCCACCACCGGCTCCTAAAGAAAAGGAGATAGCCATTGGATTAACAGAATTGTCGGGCTGTAAAAGAGAGTATGTTGTAACTACACCATAAGCACCGGAAGGTCTAATTCCTTCATTACCATACTGGGCAAAGGTATTCCAGCCAGCAGCTACAGCAACTTGATTGTTGCCTTTAACATAGACAACGCGGTGAGCTTTGAGGTCAAAAGTGCCGTTATAACCGAAGTTTTTGATACTACCGTTGTTGAAGGTGAATTCCAAACCAATTAGGTTGTAGGCATCTCCTAAGCCAAAACCTGCGCTCATACTCGCGTCTGGGTTCCCGTCCCTACTTTTACCTGCTGTAGCGCCCGATGCTCCTACAAATAAGTCACCCCAAGCCGCCCCAAAAGCACTCGGAGCGCCAAAACTGAGTCCAGGTTGGTAGGTTCGCTTGGGTGGAGGAGTTTGTGGAGGAGTTTGTGGAGGAGTTTGTGGAGGAGTTATTTGAAACAGAGGTTCAACTAATAAATCTTGGCGTAATTTATTAACATTTCCAAATGTATCACCTGCATCACCAGAGGCATCTATCTGTTGGGTGATAGTTTGGTTTTGAGTAGGAGAAAGTTTCTTGGCTTCACCAAAGGTATCACCTGCACCACCAGAGGCATCTATTTGTTGGTTGAGAATCTGTTGTTGTTTGAACTGAATCAAACGTTGCTTCAGTTTAAAAGATGGATGTTGCGATTTTTGGCTAATCTTTTCAGTGGATTCTGCTTTTTTATCAGTCGCTAATTCCTTGCTTGCAGCATCAGTAACTTCTCTATCAACCGCAGATGCAGCTTTAATGGCGACAGATGTAGATAGGAAAAGGCCACCTAAAAGATTTATTCCAATCAACAGCAGCCAATTAGCGGAAATTACATTGGCAAATTGGCATTTATTCAAAGTTATGGTCCTCACACTCTTATAGAACTTATTTATTTGATTAAAGGATATTCGTAAACTACCAAAAGGTAGATTTTACCGTTATTACTGAGGTTAAATACAACGGAAAATCAAGGTTTTATTAATGTACTGAGATGCTTTAATGTGCTAGATTTAATAGCAGGAGACCCTTTCAAAATATCCTCTAATATAAAATTTATCCAATAGTGAATTAGACAGATCCGGAAAAGAATTTTAAGCTGATCATTCAAATTTCAGCTTAAAAATGTGAGTTTTGTTACATTATTTTCTCACTTTTAAAACATCCTTTTAAATGATTCTCTAACAAAGAAGCAATCGCTTCTGGATGAACTTTTTTGTATTGCTTTTTACCCAACATCAAAACACAATTGGGTGCGCTACTACAACGTTTTTGACAGTCGGTGTGTTCAATAGTAACTTGATCTGACAAACCGCGATCGCACAGAGTTTTCTCTAACTCTGATAATAAACCTTTTCCACCCCGCTTCATACAACCAGATTTTTGACAAACCATAATCTTCGCCTTGGTTTGTGGTAGTCGATTTTCAATAAGACACAAACCAACTGCTTCAACTTGATAAGCCTTGAGTTTAACTTTACTTGTTCGCGAGTTTAATTTACCGATAGCACCAATGCGAATTTGTTCACCAGGAACTAAAGTAGATATTGGAGAACAGCGCAAGTCTTTAGGTAGTTTAACTTTCACCTTTCCTGAAGGAATCGCTAACCGTAAATGTTTATATTGTCCTGATTTATCACCGACAAAACCTAAAAACTGTCCCTCAAGATTCAATTCCGATAAAGTCTGGTACTTTTCACCCATATCAGTAACTCAAAATTCCAAAATTAACTTCTGTTTAACCTGAGTTAGATAGGGTGAATCATGTCTAATTCGTAATTCATAATTCGTAATTCGTAATTCGTAATTGAAGAGAGCAAATGACACCATCAATTAAGCGGTTCAATTTCTCAATGATGAGAATTACAAATTAAGGATTATCAATTACTAATTATTTTGACATGATTTGAAAGATAGATTTTCACTATCTTCCCATCTCCCTACCATCAAAATTTTAAGCGAGGCGTTTAGCTTCTACAGTGAGGGGTAATTTTTCCGTAGCTGGTAACTCACTAAATTCTAATTCCCAACCATTAGCTAAAGTAAGAACCTTACCTGCATCACTATCTGTTTGTTTAACAACTTCTTCTTCAAGGTCTTTTTTGGCAACATAAGCCACCAAAGTACCAGCATCATTCATTCGTAGCATTACTTTCATTATTTTCCTCAACAATTTCTAGTTCTTTTTTCTTACAACCGATGACGAACCCTGTTTCTAAGAAATGCACCGCATAAATATAGGTATTTTGTAAATATGTACCTATACTTGCTATATAACCAACGTCTCCCTTTTGAGCCAAAACTGCACCAATGTCTTGACCGGGAAACGTGCCATCATTTTTGATCAATTTACGAATTCGTACCTTTTGACCAATTTCAAAAGCGGGAGGTAAGTCCAGTTCTAATTCATCGCGCTGCATGAGAATACCTCTGTTCACGTACTAAATTTAACAATTCTTCTGTGGTGAGACTGCGTTTTTTTAGTGTTGATTGTTGACGCACTGCATCTAATATAGATTGGGTTTCTTCCGCATTCAAAAAAATGCCATACTGTTCTAATAAGTTAGAGACTAAATGCCGTCCAGAATGTTTACCTATTACTAAAGTGCGTTCCCAACCTACTTCTTCAGGAGCAAAGGGTTCATAAGTTTCTGGGTTTTGTAATACACCATGAGCATGAATACCAGATTCATGAGCAAAGGTATTTTTACCAACAATTGCTTTCCAAGGTTGAACATTAGCACCGGAAGCAGCCGCAACTAATTGAGATAGTTCTAATAAATGTCGAGTGTTAATACCTAAATCAACACCATAAATACATTTAAGTGCCATCACAACTTCTTCTAAAGCTGCATTTCCGGCTCTTTCACCTAAACCATTAACAGTGGTATTGACAGAAACTGCACCGGCTTTAATACCAGCAATAGCATTAGCAGTTGCTAGACCAAAATCATTATGAGTGTGAATTTCTAGGGGAATTGATAAAGTAGATACTAACCGCTTAACTTTGAGATGTGTTCCAAAGGGATCTAGAACTCCAACTGTATCGCAAAAACGAAATCTTGATGCACCCCATTCTTGAGCATACAATGCTACATCTTCGAGAAAGTTTTCATCTGCTCTAGAAGAATCTTCTCCTCCTACTGCGACCCAAAGACCATTATCAACAGCGAAGCTAATACAGTCTTTGAGTCTTTGTAAACTTACTCTCCATTGACCATGAAATTTAGCGGCAATTTGAATACCAGAAACGGGAATAGCAATATGTACTCGTTGAAGTCCGCAAGCGATAGAAGCTTTAATATCTGAGATTACAGCGCGGTTCCAACCTAGTAATTTGGCATCTAAATCTAAGTTGACAATTTCTGTAATTGCCCGAATTTCCTCTTCTCCCATTGCCGGAATACCGACTTCTATTTCAGGAACACCAATGGCATCAAGAAATTGAGCAATTGCCACTTTTTCTTCTAAGTTAAAAGCAACACCTGCCGCCTGTTCTCCATCACGTAAGGTGGTATCATTAATAATGATTTGACTCATCTCAAATATTCCTCTGGCGGAGTTTTTACTAATACCCTTTAACACTACAATCCCTAGTAATAATAGATATAAAAGAAATATTAAAAATTTCTAGATAAACATTAAATAAAAAGACCCAAATATATATAAAAGCAATCCAACTTCCTTTCCTCCTGCCTGATTCCATAGCACCAGTTATTGAACACGGTTTATGATCTTTAATTATTGCTCAATAACTCACACCACATCTGTATGACAGAAAACAAAATATTGGTATAATTTACGAAGGCTTTTTACTGTTGTAAATTTGATGTTTGTCAAACAGTAAGTAGCTAATATAACTATTAGTAAGTCCAGTAATTAATAAGATACTCAATCCAGCAATTAAACTAGCAATCATAGTAATAACCTCATTTGTTTACGAAAAGTGATCTGTGATTTGGACAATTGATGTCTCACAAATAGCTGCTTCATATCTAAGTGCAAAAAAATTAACTCTTTAATCAGTTAGTCATGTAATAATTCACTATGCGTGTTCTGCTAACCAATCAAAAATTTTTTCTAATTGCTCTAAATCTATGAAACCATACTGCCAAAGCAGCATTGGTATGGGGCCTTTATCTAACTCACGGTGTCGTAATGCGACAGCAATATCCGCATTTGAAAGTGCCAATTCATTATGCAAAAAGTGAAGTAATTTCTTATCGCTGTTACGCTGTACCATAATTTGACGTTGAAAATATCAAGCTAGACAATAATTTTGCAAATGCCATCCCCAGTGTTACTTGCTAATTTCACTCTATTTAGAAATGAAATACAGCAGAATTCAGCCCTATGGCTTTAGCCACACTATGCTATCTGCTCTATGTGAGAGAAGTTGTAGATTTAGCAGATTTGGCAGAATGAATGAAACCTAAGCTTAGGTTAATTACCTCCAGTCTGCAAGCTAATTTGTGAGTGAACAATAACTTTAACTTTTGCAGAGGATAAATCACGCTTGCATCATGAATTATGCTCTGATATTGTATTGATTAGACATTCTAGAAGTTGTAAATTGTAATTACTCATGCAAATTTGGATTTTTGAGATTGTCGATGTGGCTACAAGTAAGGATTCAGCATACAGAATGTTTGATATAACGGGGAACTCTTAACAGAAGAGAAAAATATTCTTCTTCCTTCTTCCTCCTGACTCCTGACTCCTGAATTCTTACGGCTACAATATGATTTAACTCTGACACCAACAACCTTCTAACCATTCCACTAGTTCACAACGAGAAGCTAAAAATTGCATGACTGCACTGCGGACAAGGACTGCTTCTTGTAAACTATTAACTTGCACTCGCAACGAACCATCTGGGGGACAGGAACAAGTAATCATCAATTCTTGCAAACGGTGATAAATTTGCCATCTATCGCTCAAAGGAATCTGTAAAACTTGTTCTCCTGGTGAAAACATAATTCAACTATCCTCGTCCTGCTGATGATTTGTCAGGGTTTGCAGTTGTTGTTCAAGTTTCTCGATTCGGGAAAGCAAGGAACGAATTATACCCGCTTCAACATCAGGTAACTTTCCATGTTCTAAGGGAGAGAGACGTTTGCTTTGTTTATGGGAAATAATGCGTCCAGGAATTCCGACAACGGTAGAATCTGGGGGAACATCACGCAAGACAATAGAACCTGCACCTATCCGCACGCGATCGCTAATTTGGATATTTCCCAAAACCTTCGCACCGGCACCCACAACAACGTTATTACCCACTGTGGGATGACGTTTACCGCTTTCTTTCCCTGTTCCACCCAGAGTTACACCCTGATAAATCAGCGTATAATCTCCAACAATGGCAGTTTCACCAATGACAACACCCATGCCATGATCGATAAATACACCTTTACCAATTTCTGCACCTGGATGAATTTCAATACCTGTTAGAAATCGTCCTAAGTGGGAAATTAACCGGGGGATAAAACCCACTTTATTGCGGTGTAACCAGTGTGCAAGCCGATGTAAACAAAGAGCATGAAATCCAGGGTAACAAAATATTACCTCCAACCAATTACGTGCTGCTGGATCACGTTCAAAAATGATGCGAAAATCGCTCATTAATGGCTCCAAAAAACTGCCAGAACGTTGATTTTTCATCAAGTCTGTATTTGCAGTTTGGGTTTTACTGATACTGTCTAAAGACTGTTGCATCGGTACTGTCTGGTTAAGAGAGCCATGTTGTATTTTTATGCTTATATCAGGTGACTCAAAAGCAAAAAAAACAGCACATACCGATTGGATTTATTGAATTTATTATGCTTGTACTCAATAGGTTTAAACCCCTATTTAACAGAACTTTACATTTTCTCTTGGGGTAGGGGTACTAGCTTTTGAGAACAGGGGTACTTGTATTTTTAGGGTAGGGATTGAGATTTTTGGTACTCAATATAAATTTCTTTACCTGTGAGACTTTGCAGTGATTTAGGTAAGATAATTGATGATATATTAAGCTGTACTCATTCCCCAAAAATGGCAGGTAGAAGGGATTACAACTTGGATTTCTGTATACTCAGTTACTATAATCATCTTATGGTTTTGGTAGTCAAAAGACTTGTTTCTTTATTTTGTTTTAGGATTTACAATAAGGAATACCTAAAGCTTTTGGTGGTATAGATTTGTAAGAATTCAGGAGTCAGAATATTTGCTGATAGTAGGAATAGCCCTGTTTTGTCACTCTCGGAAAACAATAATCAAATTTATCTTTTATACCTCACTCAACCGATAAATGCTATATATCTTTTTTTGTCTGAATCAGGATTTACAGGATTTAAGGATGTACAGGATGTTATTTTAAAGTATCACGTTTTGAATATTGATTTGATGATTAATTGTGAGATTTAAGATAGAATTACTGGATAATCATAATTTACAAAATATCTAAAAAATATCAACATCAAAAAAATGCTTATATCTAAAAAAATTAGACTCAGTTAGTATCCTGTAAATCCTTAAATCCTTAAATCCTTAAATCCTGGATATCCTGATTCTGACAAAGAATATATTGAAGATTTATTCATTTAGCCAACTGAAAAGTTGACCCACAGTAAGATTAAATGACTCTGCAAAGGGTGGAAGAGGTAAACTGTCTGTTTCTAGTTCAAATAATAGAATACGTTGATCTGCCAAATAGACAAAAACTAATTTTTCTGCGGGGTCAATTAGCCAACCCATTTGAGTACCATGACGAAGACAATGGAGGATATTACGAACAACTTTAGTTTGACTTTGTTCAGGAGAAAGTATTTCAATTGTCCAATCAGGAGGGATAGCAAAGGTGTTAGCAACTTCACCATTTTCGTCGCGGGGAATGCGTTCCCAAGTGAAGACTGCAATATCAGGTACAATGGATCTACCTCCAAAAGTACAGCGTAATTCAGAGTATGCACGGGCAATGCGCTGGGGTTTGAGAACGGTATTAGCCGCAGAGACAAAATCGCTTTGAACTGTGCTATGTTTTCCTTGAGGCATGGGTTTTTGAATGATTTCACCGTTAATAAATTCGCTTGCCGGTTTTGTTTCTGGCAATTTGAGAAATTCATCAAGGGTTAAGGGTTTGATAGGGGTTTGAACCATTACAATTTCGGGTTTGTGGATTATTAATATTGTATCGTTTTTTAATTGTCAGAATCAGGATATCCAGAATGTTACATTAAGAATTGGGTAGACGATACCAACCATACCAATGAAGCACTGCTAACCATGCGACTGATAGCAAGCCGGCTAGACTTAAAGTTAAACCACTAAAGGGTATTAATAAACCAAAAATAGGTAAAATAGCCCCAGCAATAGTACAAATAATCGCAGCTAAGGAAGTATGACGATTTGAGCCTAAACCATAGGTTAAAATTAGAAAGATAGATGCAATGATTGTCCAAGCTAGTTCGGCATTTATTACCCGCGCCATGTAGGTTAAAGTTAGTAAGCAGGCGAAGAAAATAGCCCCGGATATAGCGACATTTTTTAAATTCATTGGTAGAGACAAATACAAAAGTAATATCCACCATAAAAATAATGCTGGGGCTAATAGTAATAATCGGGGTATAATGCCAGTATTCTTAATAGGTTGGGTACTGGTAAATACGCCAAAAGGATTTTTGACAGACACATTTTCATCAAATGTCCAAGTGAATTGGCTGCTGTTGCCATCAACTTTAATATTATTGGGAACAATGCCACTAGCAAAGTCGGCATTTCTAAAATTGGCAATTGCTATGAGACGGAATTGGGAAAGTATTTGATTTGCGGCACTATAAACCCAGCGTGAACCACCTAGAGCTTGATAGGTAACTTTAAATGTTGTTTCTTCTCCTGGTTTTAAACGAAAGGGAAAACCATAATCACCGGGATTAATTTGTTTTAATCTCGTACCGTCACGCTCTACTTTATAACTTTTTAGTAATGAGTACCCCTCTGGTGGTGGTGCTTCAAAGAAAAAACTATCAATATCGCTGAGTGGGTTAATAACTTTATAATCTGCGGTGTAATCAGTGTTGTAAATGACGCTGCTATTTTGAACGTTGACACTTTGATCTATTGTGACTTGAATTTGCGAGCCGGCTAGTGTCAGATAACGGGTAACTTTTTGTTTGTCGTTGATTTTAACTATTTTGCCATCTACTTGGGTGGTATAGATGTATGGCTCTTCGGTAATGTAGCGGATTTGGGGCGTACTTTGTTCTAATTTATCACCAGCAACACTTTCGGCGACTTGGGCTATTTTGGCTTGTTCCCAGTGGTGGTAACGATTGCTGAGGGTTGAAAATAGGAAAAATCCGGTGATTGATAAAATTAAAATTAGGGCTAAATGCTGTAGTCCGCGCAATAATTGAGAATAGCGAATCGACCATTCACTAAAAAAAACTGCTTGTTCGCTGGTGTTTCGTCTGAGGGAAAAACTGATGAGTGCGATCGCAACTCCCAACGCTACAATCAAAAATATCAGTAACAATGAACCTTGAAATACTTGAGTGCCAAATTGTACTAACTCATGGGGATGTGTCAAATCTGGCAAACCGGGAATGCCTTGAGCAGAAGGAGACATGGGCAGATATTGAGATTTTTAGATAATTTAAGCATCTTGACAGATATAATCTCACAAAAGTTTCTGCAAAAATACTAAGAATACATTGTTAAATTAATGACTCAAATTCAGTTACAAAAAATCAATGCACAGCAGCAACCCAGCACTACACCGTATTTAGGTTTGGTGTGCATCACTTCTGATCAGCAAGTACGCTTTCGGACTATTACCCGTACTCGTTATTTAACACTCTCTCTTCAACAACGTGAAGATACTTTGAGAGAACTTTATCAACATAATTTGCAGTGCTTGAATGGGGCTTTATTTTTTTGTCAAAAGCAGAATATTCGGCTTTATCGAATGACTTCGGCTTTATTTCCTCTCAGCGATATGGAAGATGAAATTGGCGCAAATATTTTAGAGGAGATGAGTGTCGGTTTAGGCAAAATTGGTCAAATAGCTCAAACTTTGGGGATCAGAATGGTTTTACATCCTGATCAATTTGTAGTGCTGAGTTCTGACTCATCTGAAGTCGTAGAAACGAGTATCAAAATTTTAGCAAGACACGCCCGCACATTAGATTTACTGGGTTTACCCCAGTCACCTTGGGCGCTGATGAATATTCATGGTGGCAAGTCTCAACGTGCAGAAAAGTTAGTAAAGGTAATTTCTGAACTACCACCAGGTATAAAAAACCGCTTGACTTTAGAAAATGATGAATATGCATATAATGCCAATGATATTTTAATGGTATGTCAACAGGCAAAAATACCGATGGTATTTGATGCTCATCACCATATTTGTTATGAAAAGTTAGATACTTATAATCATCCTAGTGTAGAGTCTATGCTTTTGGCAGCGCGAGAAACTTGGTTAAATCCAGATTGGCAGTTAGTACATATTTCCAACGGTGACTCAGGTTTTAATGATAGAAAGCACAGTGATTTAATTACTGCTATGCCTGATGCTTACTACCAAGCGTCTTGGATAGAGGTAGAAGCGAAACAAAAAGAAAAAGCTATCACTCATTTGCAAAATTGGTGGTTAATCCCGAATAATTAACGATATATTAACTGTACTTACGTATTTTTATCTTAGTGCGAAATAATAAAATAAGATATGCCCATTGCTATTGATTTTGGTACTAGTAACACAGTCATTACCCGCTGGAATCCCGTCACCCAGCAACCAGAAACTATAAATATACCGAACTTATCAATTCAGGAGCAACTCAATCCCCCACTGATTCCCAGCTTGGTTTATGTGGAAGAAGCCACTCAGAGTCAGATATTAATTGGGCAACAAGTGCGCGATCGCGGTTTGGATATCAAAGGCGACTCTAGATTTTTCCACAGCTTTAAACGGGGGATTGGTGCAAATATCCCAGGGTTTTCACCGGAAATAGATGGAAAAACTATCTCTTTTGAACAAGTAGGAGAATGGTTTTTAAACAAGGTAATTTCTGAATTAGCACCCATGGAAGGGGGAATAGATTCTTTAGTTTTAACTGTACCCGTAGATAGCTTTGAAGCTTATCGTTACTGGCTGGGCAAAGTTTGTCAAGCACTGCCCGTTGAACAGGTGCGGATATTAGATGAACCAACAGCCGCTGCTTTGGGTTATGGTTTGTCAGGACAGGAAAATCTCTTGGTAATTGACTTTGGCGGCGGTACTTTAGATTTGTCTTTAGTGAGTTTAGAGCAAAAAACACCAGCAAAAGTAGGATTTCTGCTCAAATGGGGTAATAAATCTCTGGCTGAAGGCTCACAGCAAAAAGTCAAAACAGCCCGTGTGTTGGCGAAAGCAGGGCAAAATTTAGGCGGTACTGATATAGATAATTGGATAGTTGATTACTTTGCGAAAAGTCAAGGATTTCCAGTTAATTCCCTGACAACTCGACTGGCAGAAAAGTTAAAAATTCAGCTATCTACCCAAAATCACGCTAGTGAATTTTATTTTAATAATGATACTTTTGAAAGCTATGATATGGAACTTAATCGCAAGGGACTAGAAGAAATCCTCAAAGAAAACGGATTTTTTGACCGCTTGCATGAGGCGATGATGACACTGTTACAACAAGCACGTCGTCAGGGCATCGAACTGGATGATATTAATGCAGTTTTGTTGGTTGGTGGATCTGTGCAATTAACTGCGGTGCAGACATGGGTAAGCCAATATTTTGAGCCAGAAAAAATCCGCTGTGAAAGTCCGTTTGAAGCGATCGCACAAGGGGCGCTGCAAATCACTCAAGGCTTAGAAATTAAAGACTATCTCTATCATAGTTATGGTGTGCGTTACTGGGATCGTCGTCACCAGCGTCACAGCTGGCAACCAATTATCAGGGCTGGACAGGCTTATCCCATGACCCAACCAGTAGAATTAGTCTTGGGTGCTTCTAGGGAAAATCAACCCAGCATAGAGTTAGTTTTGGGGGAATTGGGTGCAGAAACCGGAGGTACAGAAGTTTATTTTGATGGAGAGCGTTTAATTACTCGTAAAATTAACAGTATGGCCACCACCGTCAAACCGCTTAATGATCAAGAAGGTGCCAGAAATATTGCCCAACTTAGCCCCCCAGGGTTTCCGGGGAGCGATCGCATTAAAATCCTGTTTCAAGTAGATGAACAGCGGTTTTTACGCGTCACCGTTGAGGATTTGTTGACAAATGACACCCTAGTACAAAATCAACTTGTCGCGCAGTTGAGTTAAATAATGGGTAATGGGTAATTACGAATTACGAATTACGAATTACGAATTACGAATTATTCAGTTACCCAGTAATTTTTAGAGCCGTTAGTTACGAACTGGGATTTTTGCGTAGCAGTGTTGGGTATACCGTTACCGGATTTACCTTTGCTAATTGCTTGCCACCAAGGGGATTTTAGTGCGGTATTGGCACGGATTAGAGGTTGCTGCTTTGTGGCTGTGTATAGTAAAGATTGGAGAATCATACTGTTAGTGCTACTAGTAAAACCCAGTGCCTTTTTGCCATCTTTTTCATAAAAACCCTCATAAAAACCCAAGGCAGGATTATATAAATCTGTTGTGGCTTTTAATAACTCTTGGGTATAGTTATCCTCTGGGAGTAGGGCATGATAAGCGAAGGCTACTGCTGTACTTACCAATCTTCCTACGGTCAAAGATTTGCCATCATCACCTACAGCAGCCCAGGGTTTTGTTTGACTGATGATTGTGCTGTGGAGAGAATATGGCTGACTTTCAATTAAACTAGTGCCGGCAGCAGTGAATATTTTGCTCTGATTGTAGCGTTGAGCTTGGGCTTGGAAAATAGGTGTAAAGAGCGATCGCATTTGCGGATCTAAACCAAACTCTAAACCATATAGCAAGAAAGGATTACTGACTGTATACAGGTTAGCTTTGGGATTTATATCTGGTCGTATTCGCTGGGTTGGTATTTCTACACCTTCCACAGTAGCGGTTTCATATTTACCTCCAACAGCGGAATTTTGAACATCAAACCCCCACAATTGAAAACCACGAGCAGCATACTCTTCGTATCCTAAACGAGTTTCTGGATGCACACGGGGGAGCGATCGCCCTTTTTCATCCTTAATCATAGTTGCACTGGAGAGAATACCATTTCTGACCACCCGCAAATATGACCAATCTAGGACAATCTGATCAATGGCTTGAGTATATTCAGGATGACAACTTTTTAAGTTATGCAGAGATGCAAATAACCGTCCTATATCTAAAGCTGACCAGCCAGTGCCTTCAGGAACTGAATTACCGCCGTAATCTATGGGTTGCAGTGTTTGTGTATCATAGCCCCGATGTGGTAACTCTCCCGCAAAGAGAGGTATTTGGGACAATGCACCTAATAATTGCCGAGTGCGTTGGTCAAATTCCTTTGCAGATATGATATTCAGTGATTGTGCCGCATTCAGTGCTGCTATATAATCTCCGATGCCCCAAACAGTAGTTCCTTTGAGGTCAGAGCGATCGCTCACCAAACCAGTTTTAGGTTGATAATTGGCTTGAAAATATGCCCAAGCTGCATTTGCATAACGCTGTTGAATTACAGTTAAAGGTTGAACTAAAGGACAGGATGACGGCTGGGGTTCACCTACAGGTTTTATCGGTGCAACTGTAATTGCAACTGGTAGAGTTTTAGTAGTTTCTCCTGGAGGACCAGATGAAGCTGGTTGTACTGGTGCAACTGGGGGATTTTTAGGAGTTTCTGCTGGTTTTGCTCCAGGTTGTGACTGTGGTGCTGCTGCAAAAGTCACCCCATTCGGTCCAATCAGGGGACGATTTCCTCTGGCTTTATAGTATAAAATCTCCATAATTAAGCCATTGGTATTACCAGTGAGAGCTTTATTCGGTTGTTTAGATTCTTCATAAATTCCCGCATAGAAACCACCACCATCAGGACTCCGCAAATCCTTCACCGCATCAAAAAGTTTCTGAGCATAGGCATCATTGGGAAAAAGATAGCGCCAACCAAAAGCTGCTTTTGTACTCAGACTTCTAAACTGTGGGAAAAGCTTATTTTCATCCGTAATAGTTGCCCAAGGAACACCATTAGCGTAAACAGTATTGTAGAGAAAATAAGGTGGTTGATCGATGTTATCTTCAGAAACAGCCGTCAATTGTCCAGTAGACTCGTAACGACGCTTTTGTACTTCTAAAACTCTTTTGGCAAAATCTTGTAAATATCCCTCTAACCCAAATTCAATCCCATCTAAAATATAAGACTCACTAACTACATAATTGTTAGCTCCGGTGTTGGGAAAATCACGAGTATCAACGGGAATTGAGATGCCATTAATATCTACAAACTTATACGGTTCTAACGCAACAGCTTTAGGTGCTTTAAAACCCCAAAGTTCATAACCCCTCACAGCATATTCTTCATAACCAAGACGACCTTCTTGAACTAACAAAGTACTTTGATCAGGTAGAACTGCGGCTCCAAAAAGTTGATCATCTTTGAGCGATCGCCCTAACTGCCATTTTGTCACAATCCCTTTGAGCCAATCATTATATTGAGGATGACAGGTACGAATGACATGAAATGCTGCTAGTACACGACCAACATCTAAAGCAGACCAACCAATTCCTTTCTCCAATGGGTTATTGCCATAATCAACCATCTGTCCTGTTGCTGTGTTGTAAACCTTATTTGGTAAGGCATCTTCAAACAACTTCAGCTTGCTCAGTCCGGTAAGAAATTTGTTGGTTCGAGAGTCAAATTCTGGTTGATCAATGAGATTAAGCCAGCGTGCGGCATTTAATGCCATTAAGTAATTACCCATATCCCAGAGTGTGCTGGAGGGATACCCACCTGTGGAATTAGTAAATCCTGTTTCTGGTTGGTAATTTTTAACAAAATATTGCCAAGCCTCATTAGCATAAGCCTGTTCTTCTGATGTCAGAGGAGTAGTAATATTACTACAGCTATTCCCATTGGGATTTTGAGCTACGGCTACTGTGGGTAAATACAAAAGAAATTGTAGCAATGTCCCACAGAGGAACAATGCAATCAATGACCACAGGTTTTTTTGACTGCGTTGTTGCATGACTTTAAAGATATATCAGGAGTTAGAGGGTGTTTGAAAAGTTTCTGGCGATTTTGAGTTTTTTAACGAACCGCAGAGACGCAGAGAACGCAGAGGCATACAAAAGGGGTGTTCACATCTTATTTCGGATCGCTATATAACCCTGCCCAAACTGTTAGGGGTTTACCAACTTGTTTATACAGTAGACTTTCTAGAATTACACCGTTATTGTTGGCAGTGAGGGCTTTATTTGGCTGACCTAAAGATTCATAAAAGCCATTGTACCAACCCTTTTCAGACTTAAGATTTGTTTGCACAAAATCAAATAACTGGCGAGTGTAAGCTGTATCGTAAAGTGTATACCAGCCTATAGCTGCTTTGGCACTGAGAAAACGTAAATTGTTATATTTTTGTTGGGTATCTGTAATAGTAGCCCAGGCTTGTCCGTTAACAAACAAGGTTCCATAAACGAAGTAAGGAGGACGATCTAAATTGTCTTCGGTGACGGCAGTTAATTGCTTAGTTGCCAGATAACGAGCTTCTTGAGCAGCTAAAACTCTGTCTGCATAGGCTTTGGGTAAAGCTTGAAAACCAGTTTCGATACCATCTAGGATATAAGGCTCACTGAGAACGTAGTTATTAGCTCCCGAATTTTTAGCATCACGTTTGTCGTAGGGTATTCCCTGTCCATAAAGATTGACAAAGGCAGTATTAGCGGTATATTCCAGGGCTTTATTCACATTCAAACCCCACAACTGTAGACCATAGGCAGCATAATTTTCATAGCCTAAACGTCCTTCTTGGTTATATTGTTCTTTACCGTTGACGACGCTAGTACCGAACATTTGACCGTTTTTGGTGAGACGGTTGACTTGCCAATGCTTCCAGACGGCTTCTGTCTGCGATCGCATTTGTGGATATTTAGCGCCAATAATTTTTAACCATATGGCCATTCTGCCTAAATCTATGGCTGACCAACCTATTTCTTCTTTTTTATCTAATTGACCATAATTTACGGGAATGAGGGTTTGAGAATTATAGACTTTATTGGGTAGTTCTCCTTTGTATAAAGGTATGGTTGCGAGAGTTTTTAAGGTTTGACTCATTTTGCCGTCAAACTCTGATGCAGAGACGATATTTAGTTCTCTAGCGCTGACCAAAGCTGCGATCGCTGCCGCTTGATCCCACATGGTTACAGATGCAAATCCATCCACGGAATTGACCAAACCTGTTTTGTCGTTCCAGTTGCGTTGGAAGTATGACCAAGCTTGACGTGCGATCGCCATTTCCTGTGGCGTTAATTTCCCGACTCCAGGAGCAATATAGGGAATTTTAGTAGTTTTCAGTTCGCTCAGGCTAATTGGTTGACCTGGTAAAACCAGAGATTGGGTATCAAGTTTAGCCACTTTTTCAGCTAATTGAGCCGGGGAATTAGGTACGGGTTGTAATCCTTCAGTTTTTTCAGCAACAGCATTTTTGTTGAGATACGCAGATAAATAATTCAGTCCTGCGATCGCTACTATAGCTGTCACTACTCCTCCCACAGAAGCTAGAATCGAAAACTTTTTTGGTGGTGGTTCAAAATCAGACTTCATTATTTCCAGTCTCTGTTTAATTTTTTAAACAACTTTTTTACAGAATTTTTCACTCAGCCAACCCAGTATCTCATAGTTTAAAATTTAATCTGTAATTGACCTGTGAAAACCTGATTATTGTAAGGACTATTGCCAGTATCTAGATTACGGACATTGCTGAAACTATAACCAAAATCAAAATCTATATTTGGTGATATTTTAGCCGTACAACGAGTTTGAGAGCTATTACCTCCAGTAGTTTTTCCATTAAGTAGCTGTTGTCCTAAAGTAGTACTTACTCGACAATTGATAAAATCAAAAATATTTCCTCCCCACCCAATTTCACCGTTATAAACCAAGAAATCTTGAGGAGAAAAATATCCACTAATCTCTTGACGATCATTTGCATATTTCCAAGTAAATAAATTAGCAGCCGACCAAAATTGCCCCCATTTATGTTCTATTCTACTAAAAGACTGCTGTTCAAAGTTATCATCATTATATAAGCCAACACGATACTGTGAAAAAAAGCTAGTATTAGGGTCAATTTGCCAATAGACATTTAAACCAGAGCGGAAAGTAGTAATTTGATTATCTAATGTTTTAGCATTAAACTTATAAGGACTTTGTTCAACTACTGCTGATAAAAATAAACCTGACTTTAATTGATTATTCGGTGTGAAGTTCACAAAAATTGGTCTATCTATCTGAGCATTGAAATTAAAAGCAGTTGGCAACCGATTAAATACGTCAATTCCTGCATTTGCCTGTATAGTATATTTACCTGTTTTTCCTTCCCATCCCAACTGAAATGGAATATTGGTAATAGACTCAAATCCAGGTTGATTAAAAGTATTAAATCCAGTTTTGAACCTAATTTTTTGTCCATTGAGCAACCGAAATTGAAATACTGGTTCAATAATTTGATTCTGCTGCTCAGAATTATTTAGCTCACTACGAAAACCTGTTTGGATATTTTCCAAAACTAAAGCTGGTTGTACAGGTGTAGTGGCTGTTGGTGGAGATATGGGTTGTGGTGGTAATGTTGGTGGTGAAACTTCCCGTAGCGCAGGATTAAAGTTTTCGGGTGCAGCAATTAATATTGGTGTTGACCGGAAGAAGCAGGGGGAAAGGGAGCAGGGAACGGGGGGAACAAGCCCCGTCCTTCTAGGACGCTTATACGGGGCAGAGTCCAAGCTCCGTCCCGGTCTTCCCCCTTGCCCCCTGCCCCCTGCCCCTTTTCCTCTTCGTGACTTTAATTCGTGGGAAAAGACTTTGCTGTCAGCAAATGTGTTTAAATTTTCTAGAGTTGCAACACTTGTAATTTCTGCCGTCAATTCTGGGACTAGATTCGAGTTCTGATCCAATTCGGGAAAGACAGAATACTCAGTTTTTGTGATATTTACGTTATTTTGGCGTAAATTTGCTAAATTTTTGACCGCATTCATCGGTTCTTGCAACTGTGAAGATGAGTGCGAGTCATCATCTGGTTGATTAGCATCTGCGGATACGCTGTAAATTACAAAGTTACCGATTATATAAAATGGCAATAGTGGATATACTAACCGTCGGAGTATGTTCAGTGATGGTAACACTTTATAAAAGAATGATTTTGATAAATGGATTTTTTTATAAAACCTGTAACTATTTAAACACAAATTTTGGATACGCACATTGCTTTTAGATAAATAAATATAAAAAATTATCCAAAAATCTGTAAAGCTGAACAGCAAAGTTTTATCCAACATTGTTTGATTCCATATACAGCAGATTGCAGATTAATGAGGCTTCGCCGTGAGTTTCAACTTGTCTTCGACACACTATGTGAACGCTCAACTACCGCGTCAGCCATACGGTACAGAATCAAAATTGAAACCTAGACACCAAGCTAGTCTGACTCCTGAATTCTGCTGTATGTCTTGTTTTCTTGTTTCAATGGAATTTGAATTATAAATTCTGTTTCTTTACCTATATTTGAAAAACAAACCAATTTTCCATGATGCCTTTCGACAATAATCTGATAGCTAATCGACATACCAATTCCTGTTCCTTTTCCTATGGATTTTGTAGTAAAAAATGGCTCAAAAATTTGCTGCTGAAGATGTTCAGGAATACCAATTCCATTATCTTGTATTGTAATCACTACCCATTGTTCTGCTATTAGAGAAGTCCGAATTGTAATTTGAGCAGGATTATCTTGAATCTCTTGATATGATTTTTTGGTAATGCTGTCTTCCAGTGCATCTATTGCATTTGTAAGAATATTCATAATTACTTGATTGAGTGAACCAGGATAACACTCGACATCGGGTAAATTATGATAATCTTTTACAACCATAATTTCTGGACGCTCTGGTTTTGCTTTGAGACGGTGTTGCAAAATCATGAGTGTACTATCAATTCCTTCATGAATATTTACCGTTTTAAGTTCAGCTTCATCTAAGCGTGAGAAATTTCGCAGTAACAGAACAATTTGCCGTATGCGCTCACTTCCTAATTTCATGGAGGCTAAGACTTTTGGCAAATCTTCTTGGAGAAATTCTAAATCAACTTCTTTGATTAGCGTTTGAATTTGCAATTGTGGAATAGGAAATTGAGCTTGGTAAGCTTTCACAATGCTCAACAGACCCTCTGCATATTCTTGGACATGAGTCAAATTACCATGAATAAAGTTAACTGGGTTATTGATTTCATGTGCAACACCTGCAACTAATTGTCCCAAACTCGACATTTTTTCTTTTTGAATTAACTGAGTGTGCGTCTGCTTAAGTTCTGCCATAGCTTGTTCCAAAAGTTTGTTTTTGCTCTCCAGTTCCATCTTTGATGCGAATATCTGACTGAAACAAGCTAGTAAATCAAAACTTTTGTAAAAAGTGAGAAATCTTACAGCAATAACAACTGTGATCAAGTCTGCTACTGTTTGCCAGAGGAGTGAATGAATCAACCCCAGCATTTTCAATCCATGCAAGCCGTGACCAAAAGAGCAACTCAAGAAAATCATAGCCACTGTAACCACAAGTGAGTCAACTCCAAGCAGCCGATTACGCCAAACTCCGTAAGCGATTACACTAGCAATGATCAAATAACAGCAAGAAATGACTAAGTTTTCGCTAACTATTAACCAAGGAAGTTGATCTGTCTCTAGAAAATCATACATAAATTTGTTAGTACATAAAGAGGTATATATTTAAAGTACCCATTTTGCACTTAGTAACCATAAAATTGCACCTTTTATACAAATTTATTTAAATAGATACTGCGATTAGCTACTTATTAACTGGACTTTAGACTAATTCCTAGTGTGAAACTCTATACCTTTACACTTATGTACATCAAAAATACCTTATACGTTGAAGAGTTATATAGAGAATGAAAACTATTGACAGAAATTGAATCATACCATAGATTACAAATTGATAGAGTTTAAAATTTATACATGATAAAATTATAAACATTTACTAAGAAACTTTACTTAGTAAAAGGTAAGCTTTGCCTAAAATGACATCAAGGTAGTGCTTTATTAGGGATTCATGCTGCTAGACAATTAGATTTATTGCCAAATGATTTATTTAAATAGCGCATGGATACCCTGCTGCGGACTTTAGAAACGCAATCACTAATTGATTAATTTAAATTTAATTTTTTATTTTTGGTGGCAAAATGAATTCAGTATCATTGACTAATGATTCCTCCAATTTTTTTGGTAATAGCCGTTCAACACTGAAAAAAAGAACGCTGCTTTTTCGCTACCTAGCAGAAATTAACCTCATTTTAGGCGCTTGGTATTTGCAATGGCGGATGACCCATTCTATTAATTTTGATGCTCTATGGATTTCTGTTCCTTTGCTAATAGCAGAAACTTACAGCTATTTTGGGGGAGTAATGTTTGTGGTTGGACTTTGGCGGCCTCTAGTCCGACAGATTAAGTCTCTTGATCTGATGAAGCCATCTCTACCAAAGGCTGATTGGCCAACTCTAGATGTATTTATAGCTTGCTGTAACGAACCAACCGAGATTGTCGAACAAACGGCTAGAGCGGCTCTAGCTATAGATTATCCCCCGACTAAGTTACGTGTTTATATCTTGGATGATGGTAATTCATCCGAAATGCGAGCTATGTCAGAAAGACTGTGTATAGAAGATTTACAATCACCTTTATTACAACAGGAAGCTAATCGGATTGATGTGGAACTTTCTACATTAATAGAACGCTGGGAAGAGGTAAATAAATTAACACCTAATTTAGAAGCTGCTGAAAAATGGCTGCAAAATACATCACCGGAAAATAATAATACTGCTGAAGATAGCACTACCATATTTTTGCAAAGTTTACGACAATTTATTCTGTGGTTAAAGCCTGGAGATAAAAATATTAGTAATTATCCTCAAGATAATTTACAAGAACGCATAATTTATGAATGTAAATTATTAGAAAAAGCTATTGCTCAAAAAGAATTAGAACTTGTAGAATTGCCTCGTTTCCGTTATATTGCACGTCCTAAACAACCAGGTGTACCCCATCATGCAAAAGCAGGAAATTTGAATTATGCAATCTTTTCTGGAGAAACTACGGGGGAGTTTATTCTTACCTTAGATGCAGATCATATTCCCAAGCCACAATTTTTAAAACGGGTGTTACCTTATTTTTATAAATATAATCTTTTTACAGGAAAATACGAACCTAACCAAATTGCTTTTGTGCAGACACCACAGGACTTTTATAATATTCCGGGGGGTGATCCTTTTGGACATAAAGCCAGTCTATTTTATGGACCGCTGCAACAAGGTAAAGATGGTATGGATGCCGCTTTCTATACAGGAACAAATGCTATTCTCAGACGAGAGGCTTTAATTAATGTCGGACTACAATATTTTGGTGATGAGTTTAGTAAAGATGAAAAACGTCTAGATGAATTTGAATTAGTTGGGGGTGTTTCTAGCAATAGTATTACTGAAGATATGAATACAGCTATGCGGTTACATGGTGCTGGTTGGAAATCTGTCTATCACAATGAACTTTTGGCAGAAGGTTTAGCACCTGATGATTTAAGTTCTACTCTCAAACAGCGACTTCGTTGGGCCCAAGGTACTATTCAAGTCCTGGTGCGAGAAAATCCATTAACAAAACCAGGGCTGACATTTTGGCAGAGGTTACAATATTTTCAGACCATGTATAGCTATTTTTCTGGTTTTGCTACTCTGCTTTTCATTTGTTGTCCGATTCTCTACTTTTTTACGGGAATTATTCCAGTTAAAACCTACGGTGCAGATTTTGCTTTACATTTTTTCCCGGCTTTTATTATTAATCGGCTCACTTTTATGGTTGCTAGTTGGGGAATTCCGGCTAGGGAGATATGGCGCTCAGAACAATATGCAATTGCTTTATTTCCTTTGCTCATACAAGCAGTATGGAGTGTGTTTACGGGAAGATCAATTAAATTCCAAGTTACACCCAAGCAGCGACAATCAGGAATTTATCTCCAGCTAATTTGGCCTCAATTGCTAATCTTCTCTCTGACTATATTAGGAATACTATGGAGTCTCTACCGCTTTTCTATAGGTAGTTTAACTGATCCGTGGGTTCACTTACTTAATGGTGGTTGGTCTATCTATAATTTGTTCCTTCTCTGGGCTATTATCCACGCTGCTTTCTGGAAACCAGCAAAAGATACGTCAGTGTAGTCAACAATATCCATTTGCTTTCACGTCGCTTGCAGTTGACAATAAATGATGTGACAATAATAGTGTATTGTGAGAGACAACAATAATATAAAGCTAAACTTATGAGCCTGAATCTTAAAGTCCTAGAACCTTCAGGAATACTAGACGCTATTAGAGGTAATGATCTGCGTCGTGAAGTAAGTGATATTGCTACTACGGGAGCGGATATTGTTTTAATTGATCTTAAAGATGTAAACTTTATTGATAGTTCTGGTTTGGGCGCTTTAGTATCGGCTAAACAAATCCTGAAAAAAGCTAATACTGACCTCTTTATTTGTTCTGTTAACGATCAAGTGAGAATAGTATTTGAACTGACTAAAATGGATAGAATTTTACCAAGTTTTACTGATAGACATGAGTTCAATAGCCAGATTTTAGAACAAAGACAAGCTATTAATTAGGGTGGATTTTTTTATTCAAATCACTTAAGTGAAATTAACTCTCAGCAAAGATAAGTCATCACCTAAATGAGGATTATGACTTAAGATGAGAATCTGCTCTAAAATCTGATTGAGATTACAGTTGTTAGTCTGACTAGACTTAATCAATAAGTCCAAAAATGCCGGAAATCCCCAAATCTTCTCATCGGGTTGCTGAATTTCATAAGCACCATCACTAAATAGATACAACAGGCTATTTTCTGCTATTTCTACAGCAACTTCATTGAAGTGGATATCAGGTAAAAAGCCAATTGGCATATCTAAAGAAGCTAGTTTCTGCACATTAATATTGGTTGTATCTGGATGGGAAAATATTATGGCTGGTGGGTGTCCTGCATTGGCATAAATGAGTTGACGTGTTGAACAATGATAAACACCGTACCAGATTGTAAAGTATTTATCGCCGTGCTGAGTCATTTGAAAAGCAGAATTGAGTCCCTTGAGAACTTCTTGGGGTTTGTAAAAGTTAGTATTGAGGAGGGACTGCGATCGCAAAATATTGAGTACAGATACAGATAATAAGGCTGAACCCACCCCATGTCCGGAGACATCTAATAAATAAATTGCTAAATGATCATCATCTAACCAGTAATAATCGAAGCAATCACCTCCTAGCTGTGCTGAGGGGATAAACAGTGAGTCAATGTTGACTGTACCGATTAGAGGGGATGGTAATAGCGATCGCACATAATCAGCTGCTTCCGCCAATTCTGCTTCTAAAATTCGCTTTTGGGTGTGCAAATTTTGGTTTAGTTTGACTAATGCTTGCGTTTGAGCCTGTAAATCCTGATGTAGTTGGTGTAATCTTAGCCCTGCTCGCACCCGTGCTTTTAATTCATTCATCTCAATCGGCTTGGAAACAAACTCATCTGCACCTGCATCTAATCCCTCAACTCGCTCTTTTTCTTCTCCCGGTGCGGCTCCCTTAGAAGTCAGTAATATAAAAAAGGTAGTTGTTAACTCTGGATCTGCTTTAATGCGACGACATACTTCTAATCCATCTACCTGAGACATCACCCAGTCACAGATAACTAAAGCCGGCAGCAAATGCTTTGCTTGTGCGATTCCTTCTTCACCATTGCTGGCAACGGTGATATCATAACCTTGGTTTTGGAGCGTTCTTTTGAGTACTGCTCGAACTATAGGATCATCATCAATAATTAGAATTTTAAACATAGATTTTTAGTTATTTCGGGTGTATTGCCAAGTCGTTGAATTAACCGTATTATTTTATTGGTATTGGCTTGATTTGACTTAATACAACTAGACTATATGAAGTTGTCTAGCAAGTAAATTAATTTTCCTAAAAATAAAAGTTTCAATTTTAAAATAACATTTTTTGGTGAGTTTAATGCAACCAACAATATTCTGAGGTTAATTCAAGTGAATCACAAAATTTGTCTGATAGTTAACTCTGATTTAACTACTTCACCTCAAGTTTTATCATGGTTTGAGGAAATAAATCAACCTCCGATGGAGGATAAAAAAATCTGGTGGCAATGTCAAACACTGCTTTTGGAAGGATTTACTAACATTGCAGAACATTCACACAAACACTTACCTATAGAAACTCCTATTGAGCTAGAAGCTATCCGTTTGGATGAAGCTATAGAAATTCGCATTTGGTCTTTAGGTGAAGCATTTGATTTAGAACAAGCATTGCAAGAAATTGATGAATTAGAAGATAATTATCAAGAGCGAGGCCGTGGTTTAAAAATTATGTCCGCAATCGCCGATAAATTAAGTTATGAAAAAACTCTAGATAATCGTTATTGTTTATTTATGAGTAAGTTATATTAAAATACAGCAGGAGTCAGGAGTCAGGAGTCAGGAGTAAAACTGCCTTGGTGTATAGGTTTGAATTTAGATGTTGTACCTCCTAACTACACAAACTGCTGTAATTCGTAATTATTAATACCGCTATATGGAAGTAATCTACCTCGTTGTTACATACTCTTCAACCCTGAGAATTAAGTATTGAGATTATTGCTTAAAAAAACTTGAATCTGCTGGATAAAATCTTTGATTTCCCCAACTAATTTATCTGTACCCCTACATTCTTGTTCGCGGCTTAGTTGTTCTATTTTTTCAGCGGCGATCTGAATAGTTTTCGCTCCTATATTGGCACTAGATCCTTTGAGATGATGAGCTTCCTTGCCAATTTGCTGGAAGTCATAGGATGAGATTGCTGTTTTGATTATTTTTAAATGAAATAAACTATCTTCTACAAATAATTGTAATAACTCGAATTCAAATTCCGTGTTACTGTCAGACAATTGATGTAAATATTCCCAGTCAATAGCTAAGTTTAACAAATCACTCTTTTTGTCAGTAACTGTTTGATCACAAATACTAACTTCATCTGTAGTGAGTATGCTGCCACTCCAGTAATTTAATATATCTGCTAATTTTTCTTTGACTACAGGCTTACTTAGATAACCATTCATTCCTGCATTGAGACAGTTTTGTTCGTCTTCTTTCATAGCATTAGCAGTCATGGCAATAATCACAGGTTGACGACGACGGAGAAAATGACTATCTGGCCAATTACGAATTGCTCTTGTTGTTTGTAAGCCATCGAGAACTGGCATTTGACAATCCATCAGAATCAAATCATAAGGGACTGTTTCTAATAGGTGTAAAACTTCTTCACCATTGCTGACAATATCAGCCATATAACCCAGATTTTGAAGTTGCTTGAGAGCGACTTTTTGATTAACTAAATTATCCTCTGCTAACAGTATTCGTATGTTTGCTTTAGTAGAGCCAGTAGTCTGTGAAAATTGCTGATCAAGACAGAGTTTTTCTGATGTTAAGCTGATTTGACGATCATCTAACTCTGATTTTGCTACCAAAATATTCATAATAGTATCAAATAGACGGGATGGCTTGACTGGTTTCACTAGATAACCAGCAAATCCTATTTTTAGAGCTTTTTGGACTTCATCGCGTTGATTGGTAGAAGTCAACATAATTAAAGGAACATGAGCGATCGCATCATTGGCTTTAATTTGTACCCCTAAAGTCAAGCCATCTACAGTCGGCATTTGCATATCAATCAAAGCAATATCATAGGGTTTACCCTCTGCTGCTGCTGCTTGTAAAGCCTGGAAAGCGACTTGAGCATTAGCAGCTTCATCTACTTGCATTCCCCAACGAGTAGCCTGATGGTAAACAATTTTGCGATTTGTAGCATTATCATCTACCACTAACAAGCGTCTATTAGTGAGAATTTCTGGCTCTTTAACTGGGCAAGCAAAATGAAGTTGTTTGCTAAAAGATAGATCAAAACAAAATTTAGATCCTTGCCCCATCTCACTTGTAACTCCAATTTCTCCTCCCATCAAATTGACTAACTGCCTGCAAATAGCTAATCCCAAACCTGTGCCACCATATTGACGGGTAATTGAAGCATCGACTTGGCTAAATGCTTGAAACAGCTTGTGTTGGTCTTCAGAAGTAATGCCGATACCTGTATCTGTAATCGAAAATTTGATGGTAGCTGTAGTCGAAGTTTCTGACAGCAGTTCTACTTGCACTACTACCTCTCCCTCACTGGTGAATTTAATTGCATTACCAATCAAATTCATTAAAATTTGTCTCAAGCGGCTGGCATCTCCTTGGAGATGGATGGGAACTTTACGACGAATTAAAGCCCCGATTTCCAAGCCTTTATGATGAGCTTGGGGAGCCAACAAATCTAATACTTCTTCTATACAGGAGGATAAATCAAAATCTAGATTTTCTAGTTCCATCTCCCCAGCTTCAAGTTTAGAGAGATCCAAAATTTCGTTAATTAGAGATAAGAGAGCATCTCCACTAATGCGAACTGTTTCGACAAAATCTTGTTGCTCTCGATTGAGGGGAGTTTCTAACAACAAGCCTGTCATTCCCAAAACGGCATTCATCGGGGTACGAATTTCATGGCTCATGTTGGCCAAAAAAGCACTTTTGGCAAGAGATGCTAACTCGGCCTGATGCCGTGCTAATTCGAGTTCTTGTCGTTGTTGGGTTTCTGCTTCTAGTAATTGGGCTTGAGTTAAAGCAATACCGATTTGGTCAGATAAGGACTTGAGAAGTTCAATTTCCCAGGTATTCCAATCACGGGGTTGGGTACACTGGTGAGCAATTAGTAAACCCCAAAGTTGCTCTTTGCAGAACAGGGGAATCACAAGGTTAGCTTTAATGTGAAATCTTTGTAATAGTTGGATATGACAAGGCTGGATGTTGGCTTGCTCTATATCATTAATGATACTAATCAATCCTTGACGATATTTCTGGATGTACTGTTCTGCAAAACAAGGGTCAAGAATATTTTCCCCTATGACAACAGGGATACCGGGAATCAATGCTTCTTTCTTGGCAGTTAAAGAGCCATCTGCCAGCAACTCTAGAATCAGTACACGATCAGCTTGCAGCAGCTTCTGTACCTCTGTGACACTGGTTTGCAGGATTTCGTCGATTTGTAAAGAATGGCGAATTTTCAGGGTGACATCGGTTAAAAGTAGCGATCGCTGGTTTTGACGTTCGATCTCCTCTGCGGCCTGTTTACGCTCTATAAACTGTCCTACCTGATTACCAATAGACATCATAGTTTTCAGCAGATTTGGATCTGGTTGGTGAGTTTTCTTATTAAAGAAACTCATGACACCAAAAGTCTTATTTTCACTACAGATCGGAAACCCAAAAGCTGCGTGTAGTCCTATTTTTTTGGCAGTAATTCCTCTTAAAAAGTTAGATTCTTTGGTAACATCAATCATCCATATGGGTTGAAAATCTGCCCATGCTTGACCAGGTAAACCCTCTCCTATACTAAAAGTGATTGCCCTAGTTATGGCTTCAAATTCTTGTAATTCAGGAACTTCTCCATACCAAACTTCCAGGCATCGCAGAACATTATCTTGCTGATCAATTAGCCAAAGTTCACCCCAATCCCAGTCCAGACTCTGACAAATTCCCTGTAATATGCGGTTAATAGCTTCATTAATAGTGATAGCTTGTGCTAAAGCATTACTGGCAGCATATTGTGCCTCTAAATATTTTTGATCTCGTTTCTTTTCTGTAATATCAATACCAGTGCAAATCACATATTCAATATTTCCTTCCATATCCTTGAGGGAAGTATTAGTCCATGTAATCAATCGCAAGCTTTTATCTTTCGTTATCCAGTAACTTTCGCATTCTTTAAAACTTTGATGCAATTGTAAATCTTGAAAACATGATTTAATAGTATCTATTTCTTCAGGAAGTATGAAAATATCCCAGATATACCTACCTCTAATTTCATCAAATGAGTAACCGCTCAGTTGTTTACAAGCTTGATTAAAACGAACAATTCGCCCCTCTAAATCGAGAACTATCACCAAAGCGCTGGCTGTATCTAAGACGGCTGAGATAAAATTACGCTCTAGTTTAAGGATGTTTTCAGTTTGTTTTCGTCTGATAAATTCTCGATAAACTAGGTAATAGACTATAGCTAGAACTACAAAACACAAACAGAGAGCGATCGCAACTATCAAAATTGTATTTTTTGAACTGCTTTTTGCCGCTACTGTTTTTTGTTTAAGCAGTACCTCTTCTTCTTTCTCCATCTCATCGATCACCTCGCGGATATTATCCATGAGATTTTTGCCCTGATTTGTCAGAATTACTTGCAATGATGCTGCAAATCCTTTTTCTTGTCGCAAGTCGATAGTCTGCTTGATTAATGCTAGTTTTGCTGATGTTAACTCTTCAAGAATTAAAATTCTCTGCTGTTGATTCGGTTGATCTATTGTTAAAGATTTCAGAGATTTAATTTCTTGATTAATCTTGTTAACTGCTTTTTGATATGGTTCTAAATAAGACTTATCTCCTGTCAGAATATAACCACGTCCTCCAGTTTCAGCATCCTTCATTAAAGATAGAAATTTTTCTTGTTTATTAATTTGCTCTTGAATTTTGGTGACTTGATTACTAGTTGTAATAAAAAATTTTGTATTTTGATAATAAACTCCGGCAATTATCACTAAAATTGCTGATGCCAATCCAAATCCTGCCGAAACCCTTTTGAAAAATTGAATGTGTATTTTATTTGATTGTTTGCGTTCCTGTCCGGCAAGTACCAAACTAGCTAAATTGCGTCGCATTTCTAGTTGTTGGATGACTTGACGACCTAAAATTCTTAATGCTTCTACTTGTTCATTTGTTAAGTTTCGTGGTACACGATCAATTACGCAGAGAGTTCCCAGTCCATGACCCTGAGCATTTATTAAAGGTACACCTGCATAAAAACGAATACTTGGATCATCTACGACTAAAGGGTTAGTTGCAAATCTTTTGTCATCTGTTGCATCAGGAATAATAAAGACATCATTTTGAAGAATAGCATGAGCGCAAAATGCAAGATCACGAGATGTTTCTAAGGCATCCAAACCGACTTTAGATTTAAACCATTGGCGATTTTGATCAATTAAGCTAACTAAGGAAATAGGAGTTCCACAAATATACGAAGCTAAACGAGTAATCTCGTCAAAAGCCTGTTCGGGTGGGGTGTCTAAAATCTTATACTCTAAAAGTGCTTCTATTCTCTGTGCTTCGTCATCAGGTAATGGTGCTTTCATAATTTAACTTTAATTCACTACCGTTAGATTTTCTACTTTAAGTAATATTTGCTATTATTACCGAAAAAAAGCAGAGGACAGAAAATATATTTTGTCCTCCACCGTTTTCTTTTAAAGCAAGTAAATTTATAGAACTACTCGGTAAGCGCAAGACTCAGCAGCTTGAGTCCTGAGAGTGTCAATGCAGATATATTCTATGAACATCGACCGAATTTAAGTATGCATTTTCTAGAACCTTTGTAGAGATGTTCCAGAGAACTTCTCTACAATCTTTGTCACTCTTAGCCTAATTTTGTCTCATCTATCGACGCACAACCACCACAGTCCCTGTAGAAGCCCAATTGTATAATTTTCGTGCTTGGCTAACTGGTAAGTTAACGCAACCATGACTCACAGGAGTTCCAAAATTGTTATGCCAGTAAGCACCATGAATAGCATAGCCTTGATGAAAATACATAGCGTAAGGAACATCAGGAATATCGTAACCTCTACCACGCATTCGATTAACACGATATTTAGAATTAATCTCAAACCTACCAACTGGTGTAGGGGTGCGGCGTTTACCAGTAGAAATTCGGAATGAATAAACTAGAGTTTTACCATCCCATGCCCGTAATCGTTGCTCAGACAAATCAATTTCAATTCGGCGAGATAGGGATATTTGCTTAGTTTTAGATACAGTAGTGCTTTGATTTACTGTAGTTGCATTAGCCGCTGTCATTTTGGGGTCACTGGTTGGTGAAGACCAAGAAAACAAAGTCACCAACATCAACACTAAACCTGTACAAAAAGTTCCAGAGGAACGTATTAAAGCACTGCGAATCCAGCTTGGCATAATCCAATTACCTTTTAAGATTTACTGTTATCAGTTCGTGCAGGATTTATCAGGATTTACGCCAAATTCAAGGAAACAGAGATTTTAAATAATGTTTCCTCCCCTTCTTTCATTTTACCTATCCTGGGTCGCCAAGAACTGTTTAATTGTTCTGATTTCCTGTGATTTAGAGACTGGGTAGGAGGAGAATCACCAATCACCATTCCCAATCCCTAATCCTCTATTTCTTAATAACGACTGGTGTCCCCACGTCAGCCCACTCAAATACCCATTTAGCATGATTGGGTGCAAGATTTACACAGCCATGACTGACGGGTGTACCAAATCTGTTGTGCCAATATGCTCCGTGAATAGCATAACCGCCTTGATAATACATAGTATGGGGAACATTGGGAACGTTATACCCTCTACCTTGCATCCGCGTTTTTTTCAACTTGGTTTGAATTTTAAAAGTCCCAATGCGAGTGGGTGTAGATCGTTTCCCGGAAGAAATGGTGATTGCATACACGGGTTTGCTACCTTCCCAAGCAATTAAATTTTGCTTTGAGAGGTCAATTTGAATCCAGCGTTGATCAGATTGTTTTAGTGTTTCAATAGCTGTAGCAATTTTATTATTATGGGAATTAGCCCAAACTTGACCCGATACGGGAGTAAAAATACTAGCCGATACGAATGTACTGGCAAGTAACATTTTGAAAGGACGCACCCAGTTAGGATAAATAAGGTTTTTCATGGTAAACACACTCCTCTTCACTAATTCGTAATTGGTAACGGGTAATTGGTAATTGGTAAACTTTCTCCTATCACCTGTCACTTAACTACTAATTTAACCTCCGTATGAGCTTTTTTGCTTGAAGAGCGATCGCACTCCAATTTGCCTCTAATACCCATTCTTTAGGGAATAATTCGCCACTTAAGCCTACAGCTACTGCTCCAACTTGTAAGAAATCTTTAGCATTTTCTAACGTTACACCACCGGTAGGAATTAAGGGAATATGCCCAAGTGGTGCTTGTAAACTTTGAATATAGCTGGTTCCTCCCACTGCTTGCACTGGGAATACTTTGACACAACTTGCGCCCTGGCTCCAAGCAGTAACAATTTCTGTGGGTGTAAGTGCGCCAGGAATAATTGGTACATCTTTAGCGACTGCGGCTTTGATCATTTCTGGGTCAGTATGGGGACTGAAGAGGAATTGCGCCCCAGATGCGATCGCATTTTGCAACTGCTGGACATTAAACAGCGTTCCTGTACCAATAATACAGCCGGGTAATTCGGCGCGGAGTAGAGAAATTAAATCAGCAGCGCGATCGCTATTCCAGGTAATTTCGATCAGCCGCATTCCCCCAGCAGCCACAGAAGCAGCCATTTTTTCACCCAAATCCATTTTAGGAGCGCGAATAACTGCGATCGCTCGATGTTGTTGTAACTGTGATAACCAAACTTGATTCGACATTTTCACCGTGACTTGTAACCAAGAGGCGCTAAAACCCCCTCTACAAGGGTGACATAGGAACAGCAATTTAAATTCAAGCTTGCTTATTAAATCTAACTATGCCATACTTTATTCATACATCGCAAACTCTATCGAATTACCGTAGATTAAAAAATGGCGATCGCACAGCAGAACACACCAATCAATCTTCAAAATTCCCAAAAAGTCAATTTATTCAGTCTGTGGGAACTTAGTAAATTGCAACTACAGCAGCTTTTATGGCATTCTCACGCCTACGGAACAGTTTTTAGTATCCTGATTCTTAGCTTAGTAAGTTTGATTTTTCTGGCTATTCATTGGACTTACCGTAAATGGTTTTTCACCCATCACATTGTTGAAACAAATAAATGGGACTTGAACAGCAGCAATTAAAATTATTCGTAATAGAGCCTACGGAAAGCTACCAGCACATAATTAAGTTATTTAACCGAAATGTAGTATAAATTTGGGTTAAAATCACCATAAACAGTAATTTACGTTTGAGTTAGTGAATTAAAGCTACAGGTTTTTTGCTTCTGACACATACAGTTAAGATAAACTTTTGCATGATATAGCTGTAACTCGCCAACAAATAAATGTGCTGTTTTATCTGAATGCCAGGAACGAGACTTGAACTCGTGACACGAGGATTTTCAGTCCTCTGCTCTACCAACTGAGCTATCCCGGCGCGGGCTTTTTTTATGTTCGCCACGATTACTAACAATAGCAAAGGATTAAGAATTTGTCAAGTGGCTTACAGAAGAAAGTTTTAGGTTGCTTTTATCCCTAACTTTACCCAGGAGAAAACTATAACAAACACTAGGAACTGAACTAGAACGATACTGGGGCCAGAAGCCAGGTTAAACACGCCAGAAACCATAATTCCAACAATGCTACTGCTAGAACCGACAATCACCGACAGGATGAGAAAGCGACTAAAATGGTGACTCATCAGTTTAGCGGTGGAAGCAGGAATCACTAAAAAGGCATTCACGAGTAAAACACCAACAGCTTTAATTGCCACTGCGACGGCTAAAGATAGTAAAACGACAAACCCATAACGATATAATTGAACAGGAACACCTTGCACTTGGGCAACATCGGGGTTAAGGGTTAACAAAATTTGCGATCGCAATGTTGATAATAAAAAAATACTGCTACCTACAAGTACCACCAGTGTCAAAATTAAATCTGTGGTATCAATCGCTAAAATATCGCCGAACAGCACAGCCATCAAGTTACCGCGATATCCTTTAATCAAGCTGGTGAGGATGACACCGATAGCTAATGCCCCTGATAGGACTATACTAAGAACGCTATCACTAGCTAAATCTGTTTTGTCAATTAAGTAGAGGACAATTACACCAAAAACTAAGGTAAACGGCAATAACATCCAAGTAGGATTTGTATTTAATAACACACCTAATGCCACGCCTACTAATGCCGCATGACCCACAGCATGACTGAAAAATGACAATTGGCGCAAAGTGACAAAACTGCCTAGTAAACCGCCAAGTATTCCCATTAATACAGCACCGATCATGGCACGTTGCATGAATGGAAACTTTAATAAGTTTACCAAATCGTCACTATTAGTAATAGCTAATAAGATGCTTTGAACATCAGTCAGTAAATTCATATCTGCGCTTTTATGGTTCTTTTCGCTGCGGCGTAAACAGATTATTTTTTATTTCATCAATAAACATTCCATTCTAGTTCATAATAACTATATGAATAGTTAAAAATTATATTTTTTCTATAAATAAATTGATTTGACACCAACCCATGATTCAATCTAATTCGCAAAGTACCTTAGATAGTAATATTCTTCAAGCCTTACCAGATGAAATTCTGAGTACTGAAAAAGCTCAACGCATGGCAGAATTTTTTAGTTTTCTAGGAGATGCTAATCGCTTGCGGGTTCTCTCTTTATTAGCTAATAAAGAATTTTGTGTGAGCGATTTAGCCGCATTACTAGAAATGAGTGAATCTGCTGTTTCACATCAACTGAGAAACTTACGAGTCATGCGTTTGGTTAGTTACCGCAAACAAGGACGTAATGTATTTTATCGTCTCCATGATAGTCATGTTTTCCATCTTTATCAGGCTGTAGCTGAACATTTAGATGAAAAAGATTAGGTAATTGGTAATTGGGAGAATGATAAATATTTTCCCATCTCCTTCATCTCCCTGGAAAGCAACATACAGCAGATTGCAGATCAATGAGGACAGAATCAAAATTGAAACCTAGACACCAAGCCAGTACAGAGCGATGAGTAACGAGTAACGAGTAATGAGTAAGAAGGAGAGTCAAGCACTCGGTACGGGCTAAACGCCCCGCTACCGCTAACGGTACTTGGTACTCACAACTCTTCCGACTCCTGACTCCTGACTCCTGCTGTAATTAGTGATGGTGTTGGTAACGACTAAAACCTGGCCCATAGGTTGCTAAAAGGTTTTGCGGTGAAAGAGCAATTTCTGGTTTTCCAGTACAGACAAGAGTTTGGTTAAGACAAAGGACGCGATCGCAATGACGGTTTACCATATCAATATCATGGGAAACCTGTAAAACAGTCCAACCCTCCTCCCGTTTTAATTCATTTAGCAAAGCATAAAAATCAGCCGCACCCTGCATATCTACCCCAGCAAAAGCTTCATCAAGTACCAACAATTTTCGTGGTGTTACCAAACAATAAGCCAGTAATACTCGCTTCAGTTGACCACCACTCAGAGTCCCAATAGCTTGATTTCTCAAACGATAAATATCTGTTCGCTGTAAAGCTACTGCTATTGCTGCCGTTTTTTCTCGGTGATTTTGCCAAAAATTTGCAAATAAGGAATTTTTCCTGTCATCTAGTCCTAGTCCTACTAACTCACTGACAGAAATAGGAAAACTACGATCAAAAATAAAGTTTTGTGGCATATATCCCACTAGATGACGTAAACTTCCTAACCTGGAAATTGGGCGACCAAAGATTTCAATCTTTCCTGCACTGCGGGGAATCAAATCTAAAATAGCTTTGACCAAAGTACTCTTACCCGCGCCGTTTGGTCCTACTATAGCTGTATCTGTTCCTGAAAATAATTCAAAGGAAACATCGCGTACAGCTAGAAAGTTCCCTTGATAGACAGTTAATCCCTCAACTTTTAATATCGGCAATGTCATTGCTTGCTGGTCGTCAGTCATCGAATTTTAAATTACGAGAAATTGCTCACACTGATTTTGAACTTAAATACCCAGATGTCTAATTCTTAAATTATGTTAGTGCAGCCTGTGGTCAGCACTATTAGGAATTATCTACACCCTGTTGATAAATTTTGTAAATTAGTTTTCATTGCCTGAAAATAATATTGCGGATTTGTGTCACCATTTTCTAAAGAATTGAGAGGATACAAGGTTAATTTTAAATCTTGAGAAAGGCTAGTCAGTAATTTGTTATCTACTCCTGGTTCACTAAATAAGGCTTTAACCTTATATTTTTTCACTGCATTGATGGCTTTCTGCACATCCGCTGGTGAAAGTTGGTCTTCAGGAATTTCCACAACCGCTAGTTGCTTAAGATTATAACGTTTCGCTATGTAAGGAAAGGCATCATGAAAAGTGATAAAGGTGCAATTAGGAGTTTGTTGTAAAGTCTGCTGAAATTCATTATTTAAATTGTCTAATTCCTGAATATAAGCCGCAGCATTAGTCTGGTAAGCTTCTTTATTTCCAGGATCAGCAGTAATTAATCCATCTCGGATATTAATTACCTGCTGTTTAGCAAAAACTGGATCTAACCAAACATGAGGATTACCTTTTGCGTGTTCATGTTTGTCATCGTGATCGTGGTCTTGGTCTTGATCTTTTATTTCCTCTACTGGAGAAATATCATTTATAACTTTAATACTTTTACTAGCATCAATTTCAACTAATTGAGGATTTTGAGCATTTTTAACTGTATCTGTGAGAAATGTCTCCAAGCCTAAGCCATTTTTTATCAACACATTAGCAGTTGCGATCGCTTTTACATTATCCGGTGTGGCCTGATAATCATGTATATCAGTACCTGGTGGCACTAAAATTGCTACATCTGCTACATCCCCGGCAATTGCTTTAGTAAACAAATACACAGGTAAAAATGTTGTCACCACTTTGGTTTTTTCTGACTGTTTTACAGATATCTCTTTAGCACGTTTATCTGTATTATTTTGCGCTTGGCTACAACCAGACGCAATTGATAATATAAATAGCGTCATTACAAGCAGGATTTGCCTTTTTGGGCTTTTTCTTCTAAATTTTATACCAGTACTAGTCATTTTGCTTTCCGTTATCAAGGATACTTGCTGCATTTCAATAATTTTGATTAAAAATCATACTCAAAATTATACATTATTATTAGAATAATTATCATTATCACTCAATACTGACAATCATATGATGCAAGATTTGCAAGATGCCTTTAATTTAAGTAATCTAAAATACATTTTTTCCAGGCATACTACTTTATAGTACGTTTCTTAAGTGCTAGGAGTTTTTTTACTACAAAGTTAGAAACTTTGCCTGTCCCTGCTAATATACTTAAAATCGTTTTTGTTCAGGAGTGCTAAGTAACCCATAGGGAAACGCAGGAATTGAAAAAGATGCTTTGTGTCTTGTTGCCAGCCATCTTGGCACAACTCCGAATATTCTCTATACCGTTGGGGTTTTAGATCAATTTGATACTAGTGTGAAATGTAAATGGGTGTGTGGAAAAATGCATAAAATATTGAATAATCTTGCTAGTCCAGCAATTTGCGGTGTAATCCTATGTATGAATACATCTGTTTGGGCAGGAGAAGCACCTGCAAAAACAGAACCTAGTGAACCTTTAGCAGTTTCTAGTTTAGAAAAAGAAGTTAATAAATCTTCTCAACAAGATTTAATTTCCCAAGTTACCTCCGTATCCCAGCTATCGGACGTGCAACCCACAGATTGGGCATTCCAAGCTTTACAGTCTTTGGTAGAACGTTATGGTTGTATAGCTGGCTATCCTAACGGTACTTATCGTGGTAATCGTGCCATGACGAGGTATGAATTTGCAGCCGGTTTGAATGCTTGTTTAGATCGGGTGAATGAACTAATTGCTACTGCAACTGCTGATGGGGCGACAAAACAAGATTTAGCGACAATTCAAAAACTGCAAGAAGATTTTGCTGCTGAATTAGCAACCTTACGGGGTCGTGTAGATGCACTAGAAGCGAGGGCTAGTGAGTTAGAAGCAAATCAATTTTCTACTACTAGTAAATTGCAAGGGCAAGTTGTAGGAGTTGTTAGCGATGTTTTTGCTGGTGACAATGTTAACGGACCAATTACAGACAAAAATACAACTCTAGGGGTCAGGGCGCGGATTGAGTTTGTCAGCAGTTTTACAGGTAAAGATACCCTGTTTACCAGAATTGAGTCCAATAATATTAACAGCCCTAATATTAATACAGCAGAGGGCAATTTGTTTTTTCAAGGTCCTAATGGTGATACCAACGCTTATTTAGGTACACTTTGGTACAAATTCCCCATAGGTGAAAAAACACAGGTCATAGCTATTGCTGAAGGTGGTGCAGCCGACGATGTTACCAGTACAGTTAACATCTTTGATGGTGATGGGGCGTTTGGTGCTTTGTCCACTTTTGGTACACGCAACCCAATTTATGGACAACTAGGTAGTAAAGGACTGGGAGTAAATCACCAGTTTAGTAATAAAGCAGGACTAAGTTTAGCCTATTTGAGTAGTAATGCTAATAACCCCAGTGCGGGAAATGGTTTATTTGATGGCGCTTATGGTGCTTTGGCACAGTTAACACTCAAACCAAGCGATCGCATTTCTCTTGGTCTAACATACATCAATTCCTACAAACAGCCATTACTCACAGGTAGTAATGCAGCAACGTCTGATATTACCAGTGAAGCATTTTCCAGTAATTCTTACGGTGTGCAAGCATCTGTCGGTATTAGTGAAAAATTTGTTTTAGGTGGTTGGGCTGGATATACTAACAGCAAAGTTTTGACAGGTGCAAAGGGAGACGTTGATATTTGGAACTATGCTGTTACTCTCGGTTTCCCAGATTTGGGCAAAAAAGGTAACTTAGCTGGTGTGATAGTCGGTATGGAACCGAAAGTTACAAGTTCCAGTTTTGCTGGAGTAGCTGAAAACAACGATACCTCATATCATATTGAGGCATTTTATCAATACAAAGTCAGCGACAATATCACCATTACCCCAGGAGTGATTTGGCTAACAGCACCAGATCACAACAATAATAATGATGATGTGGTCATTGGGGCGCTGAGAACCACTTTCAGTTTCTAAAGGGCTTCCAAATAACAAATATTCAATTAATTCTTGTGGGGTAGGCATCTTGGCTGCCCTTAAACCCGGACGGGCTAGACTTGTACTGAGCTTGTCGATAGCGTAGCGTGGCGTTAGCCATAGTAAGCCCATCCCACAAGATTGGATAATTTATTTCCTTGAAGTCCCTGAGTTCCCAAATATGACCATTTACAGAAAAAGACTAGCCTCCCACAGCTAGTCTTGCTCAAAAAAAATGTTGTTCGCGTTGTCTTCTCAATAGAGTCAAAACCAAATTGCGCGTTCCCAAATTGTAACGGGCAACTTTTCTTAACAAGATTGTAACAGCCAGTACAGTTTTTTCATGAAAATATATCAAAAAATATCTGTCCGCAGATGGGTAGATTTTTATGCTCTAAGGTAGAAGTCAGAAGAGAGAAGACACAAAGCAGAAGCTATCCAGCTAAATTTATAACTATATTCGCGTTCATGTCAGATCATGTCTAGCTAAAGACTTATTATCCAGGAAAGATGGGGAAAAACAACACTTGTCAGGTTTTGTAGGGGAAGAATACGAGATCAGAAGAAAGAAAAGCCTAAATCATAAGTTTATGAATGTTTGTCTAGAAATCTTGATAAATGGTGCTAGAAGTGGGAGTTTAGTTAGTTTTCCCACAGATACAGTTCCCGCATTAGCTACTATCCCAGAAAAAGCAGAGTTGATTTATGCTGCTAAACAACGTAGTTTAGATAAACCTTTAATTTTGATGGCTGCTAGGGCTGATGATTTGTGGGCTTATGTGCAAGGTAGCGAGATAGAACATCAAATCTGGCAAGAGGTAGTTGATAAATATTGGCCTGGTGGGTTGACTTTAGTTTTACCAGCCAGTGACAAAGTTCCTACTGTTATGAATCCTGTTGACCCTACCACCATTGGGATTAGAGTACCAAATAATGCGATCGCTCAAAATATTTTGGCACAAACTGGACCACTAGCTACTACTAGCGCCAATTTATCAGGTCAGCCACCATTAGAAACAGTAGCCGCAATTCAAACCGCCTTTCCAGGGGTGATAACTCTAGAATCGACTGCATATCAAGGGCTGAGTGTACCTTCTACCGTTGCTAAATGGACAGGGATGAATTGGCAAATTTTGCGACAAGGTGGCATTAAGTTAGATAATTCAGGCAGTATAAATTTGTAACAGAACAAGTTCAAAACTGCCGAAATATGAATTTAGATAACTGGCTATATTTGGGAATAGGATTACTTGGAGGCTGGTTATTAGCGCGGTTATTAACGCCTACAAGCCCAGAAGCAGAGAAACAAGATATCCCCCTACTTTTACAAGAACAGGTGAAGCAAAGCCAACTGGCCTACCAAATGGCGCAGGAAATGAGCCAGTTTAAAGCGGGTTTTTTGGCACGGATTACCCACGAATTGCGATCGCCTCTCAATGGTTTAATTGGCTTACATCAGTTAATTTTGAACGACTTGTGTGAAAATCCAGCAGAAGAAAGGGAATTTGTAGAGCAAGCATACGAGCGATCGCTAAAACTACTAAAAATGATAGATGAAATTCTCAGCGTTTCCAGAACAGAACACGGGACAAATAAATTATCTATTCAACCCATACAGCTAACCCAAGTTTTACACGAAGTTCATCAATTAACTTATATGTTAGCGGCAAATCGTAATTATCCCTTTACCGTCTCACTTCCCAAACCAGAAATTTATGTTCTTGCAGATATACACTGGTTCCGCCAAGTATTGGTAAATTTAGTAGATACCACAATCTCTCAAATGGAAGAAGGCAGTATTTGTCTCGCCACTAGTGTTGTATCTACAAATAATGCCGTTCATATCTGGCTAGATGTCCCCACTCATGCTGTCATATTCAGTGAACCAGTAGACTTGATTGCATCTGAACAGATGACAAATCAAGAAAATACCGATCTATCACCAGGAATGAAGTTATTACTTAATCAAAAGTTATTAGCAGTAATGGGAGGAAAGCTAGAGATTTTACCCTCTCCCACCACAGATTCCACCAGATTGCAAATATCTATGCCCCTAGTGACTCCTGAAGCTGAATTTGTCCAGCCGGAAGCGAACCCAGATTAGACTGATTGTATAAAACCATCGTCGTTGTGCTATTGATCTGAAAACCAATCTTTTTGTAAAACGCCTGTTGGTTAGTAGTCATCAAGTAAACACGTTCTACCTGCATCCGAGGATGACTTAAAACAGTTTCTACCAACTTGATTCCCAGTCCATTACCTTGATACTCCGGGTGAATGACAACATCCCAAATCGTAGCGCGATAGATCCCATCAGAATTGGCTCTAGCAAAGCCAATCAGCTTCTCTCCATCCCAGACAGAAATCACAGGTTCACTATTAGCAATGGCTATGCCTAAATCTTTTATACTACGTCCTTGCGCCCAAAAAGCGGAAATATTAAATAGATTTTGAAGTTCATAAAGATCAATTTCCCCATGGCCTTCCCTAAAATGAATTTGAGAATAGTTCATAGACACCAATTGTCGCAGTATCTTCGCTTCTGTTATGCCATATTTTGCTAGAAATTACTGTAACTGTATATATATATGCAACTAAATATTTAATTTTTAAATATCTGATAGCGTAGCGCAAGCCATATCAGGATTTACAGGATTAGAGGATTAACAAGATTTTTTTGTAATTATTCATATCGTTAATGAGTGAAACTACAAATTCTCAATATTCATCATCAACATCCTGAAAAACCTTAAATCCCGCAAATCCTGATTCAGAGAACATCCTGAAAAGCCTCAAATCCTATAAATCCTGATTCGGACAACATCCTGAAAATCCTGATTCAGACAAAAAGGCTTTGGTGTTTTCATCGATCGCTTGACGGAAATTTTCGGGATCATCTCCTTCTACAAATTTGACATTTATCCCCAATTGTGGTAAGGAAACTTTGAACTGGTTATAAGTTCCCCCATAGAGGAAACTGGTAGAAACAATATTATCTCCTGCCTGAGCGATCGTACTTATTGCCATATACAACTCTTTCAAGAATTCAAAATTTATTTTTCTCACGCAGAGGAGCCAGTGCGTTGCGCGGGTTTCCCTCGTTGTAGCAACTGGCGTAGCGCTCCAGACGCGGAGAGAGTCAAGGAAGATTTTTAGAAATAATTGATAATTAGCAATTTTCCTATTACCAATTACCAACTACAAATTATTTATTGCCTTGCAAAACTACTTCTTTAACATTGATTTCTTGAGGAATCAATTGGATTTTATAAAATGCATCAGCAATTTCTTGTTGTTTGATAATTACTTCATCTGTTAGTGGTAATACAGCATAATCACGCCGTTTTTCTGCTATTTCTAAAACAGCCGCATCTATTCCCAATGCAGGGGAAAGTAATTGAGCTACTTCTGTAGGATTATTCTTTGCCCAATTGCTGACTTTATTTACCCCATCCAAAACAGTTTTTAAGGCTTCTGGATTCTTCTCTACAAAAGATTTAGCAGCAAGATAATAACCAAGATTGGGAGCTAGTCCAGTTGCATCTGTGAGAGTACGTGCGCCTGTGGCTTTTTCCGCTGCGGCTAAAAAGGGATCCCAAATTGCCCAAGCGTCAACATTTTTACCCTCAAAAGCTACACGAGCATCTGCTGGAGAGAGGAAAGTTGGTTTGATATCGCTGTATTTTAATCCTGCTTTTTCTAGTGCTTTGACTACTAAGTAGTTAGTATTTGATCCTTTAGCAAAAGCAACTTTTTTACCTTTGAGGTCAGCTATGCTTTTAATTGGTGAATCTTTATGGACAATGATCGCTTCTGCTTTGGGAGTCCAAGGATCATAAGCAACATAAAGAAAAGGAGTACCTGCGGCTTGAGCAAATACAGGGGGTGCTTCTCCTGTGTAACCAAAATCAACACTGCCAGCATATAATGCTTCTAACATTGGTGGTCCTGCGGAAAATTCACTCCAAGTAACAGAAGCACCAGAAGCTTGTAAGGCTTTTTCTAATTCTCCTTTTGCTTTCAGTGCATAGAGAATAGTTGCTGCTTTTTGGTAGCCAATACGAATTACTGTATTGCTATTTGTTGCACTGGAATTGGTATTTGGATTAGCTGTCTGAGTTGTTCCTGAGTTTTCGCTGGTGCTAGGAGAACAAGCAGAAATAGCGAAAGTCAAGCTTAGTCCAACTGCAAACAGTAAGGAAAAGGTGTGAATGTTCTGCTTTTGATATTTTTTGAGGAAGGTGATTCCAGCTTTCAAGAGTCGGAATGGAGAAAATTTAGTCAACATTACCCTAGTTGTTAAGGTCAATAGAATATTCAGACTTTAAGTCAATTCATGATAAAACTACTGTATATCAATCAAATTACCGTAGTTTATTTTTAAATAATCACATAGAGGAAATTCAAATGCAAGCATTTCGCTGAAAAAAGCAATTATCTTGTTATTTAACTACTTGCTTTGTAATTTTATATACATAATCATCCTGAAATGCTGAAAAAATTAGATTTGAATAATAGTTTTGTGCAAGAGGAAGTACAAACAGATTCTCCCAATTTCCGACAAGAAGAAGTTATCCAACTCCTGAAACAAGTAATCGAACTCACCCTAAAAAACGACATCGTTAGTTTAGGAATGGTGCAAGAAAGTCCGATTTGTGGGGTGATATTGGTAACAACTCCTCAAGAAATTACTGTTCCTGATGTGCGTCGCAGTATTTATATGTTTCGTCAAGTGGGTGTTCCTGTTCTCGGTATTATCGAGAATATGAGCTTTTTTATCGGTGTAAATGGTGATGAAACTCCGATCTTTGGCAGTGGTGGCGGTGAAAAATTGTCAAATGAACTCCAAGCACCGCTTTTAGGCAAAATTCCCCTCGATCCTCGGAGCTGTAATGGTGGTGATACTGGGCAACCTCTTACTCTTGCTGACTCTAGTTTAGCTACAAGTCAAGTATTTATACATATTGCTGCGGCAATGGAGGCTACTTTTCTTGCTTTTTCTAGTTATCTGTGAGATGCTTGATCTTAAATCTACGGTAACTTTATCAAATTACAGTGGTTTAAATTAATTAATGGGTTCACTCTGGTAAGTAAATTAGAACTGATTTTTATTTTGAAGAAAAAGTTATTCCCCGCAAAATCAATGTTAAAGATGCAACTTTACCACCTCAATTAACTGAGGCTATTACACCTAAAAGGCTGAAGTAATTTTTTAGTTAATACTCTTAATCGTCGCTCAATCATCTACTGAATATTTCACTTTTTAGCTATTTAGAGAATCCCATGCAAGAAGACCATAATTTTCATCAAGACTCACAGCATCCCGCTCTGGCTAATGTAGGCAGTAAACGTTCATCTTTTAGTAGTTCTAGTAGACGTTCATTTCTTAGTCGTAGTAGTCTACTGACTGCTGCTGGTTTTGTCGCTGGAGTTACGGGAGTATCTTTGTCTGGGAAGCAGGGAGGAGATACTGTCCAAGCCCAAAATATTGTAGGGCGAAGTAACTATGCCAAGTGGCTAGAAAAAGCCTATAAAGTGCGTGTAGCCGCAGCAAAAGCGAATCAGGATATTCCTATTCCTCCCCATCCCACCAACGGCGATGAAGAACGGTATTCTAATAAGATTGGCTCTGATTCTAGGGGGCTACCACACAATAAGCTGGGTGAAGTTGATCTCAAAGCCTATGAATCTTTAACTAAGGCAGTGACGACTTTTAACCATGATGACTTTGAAAACGTGATTTTGGGTGGTACAAGAAAACTGGTTAATGCTCAAGGTCCCTTAGCTATCAGTCTGGAAGGGTGTCATCCGGCGCAGATATCAGTACCACCACCAGCTGCCTTAGCTAGTCCAGAAAGGGCTGCGGAAGCTGTTGAACTATATTGGCAAGCTTTACTGCGGGATGTACCTTTCTATAAATTACAAAATAATACGGATGATCCTCTTGTTTTAGCTGCGGTAGAAGAACTTAATAAGCTTTCGGCATTCAAGGGGCCAAGAGAAAATGGGCGTGTCACTCCACAAAGTTTATTTCGTGGTAGTGTTACCTACGTTGATAAGAATGATAAATCTGGGATCACTGCAAAGCACGTTACCCCATCAGGGGTATTAGTAGGACCTCATATCTCCCAGTTTGCATTACTAAATACTCCTTGGGGAATTCAATATGTACCACCAGTGATTCGGACTGCTCTTCCTGGTAATGACTTTCTGACTGATTATGAAGAATGGCTGAATGTGCAGAATGGTGGTGCGCCTAAATCACTTAATTATGATCCAGTCCGCCGTTATATATTCACTAATCGTGATTTATCAGAATTTTCCCATGCACCAGGGGCGGCATTCTTTGGGGCTGCTCTAATTTTAAGTACAAGTCTCAATGCGAAAGATCCTTTGAGTGGTGGTATTGGCGCACCTTTTAATGGCGGCAATCCCTTTGTTAAATCAAAGACTCAACAGGGGGGAAATGGGTCATTTGGACTGGGACATTTACAAGCTTTACTGAGTCTGGGTTCATCTCGTACAATTAGAGCAGCTTACTGGCAGAAGTTTTTTGTACACCGGACTCTGCGTCCTGAAGCTTATGGTGGACTAGTCCACAACAATATTGTTAATAAAACTCAGTATCCGATTCATAGCGAGATATTAAACTCCAAAGCTATAGCTCAGAGTTTTAGTAAGTTTGGCTCTTATCTGTTACCTCATGGATACCCGGAAGGCTCACCTATCCATTCATCTTATGTTGGTGGTGCGGCTGCGATCGCAGGCGTTAATGCGACAATATTAAAAGCATACTTTGATGAAAGTTTTGTCATTCCCAATCCTGTAGTCCCTGATCCCAATGATCCTACTAAGGTGATTCCCTATGTAGGAGAGCCTTTAACTGTGGGTGGTGAGTTAAACAAGCTGGCAACTAATTACACCCTTGGTCGTGGTCATGGTGGTATTCACTGGCGCACAGATGGTTCTGCGGCGTTGGCTTTGGGTGAGGAAGTTGCTATTAGTCTTCTCAAGGATGAACGACTGGGTTATAACGAGAAGTTCAACGGCTTTACGTTTACGAAGTTTGATGGGACTAAAATCACTGTCTAATGGCAAAAGGGTGAATTTTCACCTCTATTTTACTTATTTTTAATTTTCTGCTAAAGTAGCAACAAACTACTTTAAGCCTATCAATTTACCGGAGTTGGTTTGACACCGATGACGAGTGAGTAATCTTTCGCCTTGCGGATAAAAAATCCGTTCCATCTTACAGAGGAATCAATCCATGAGTGCAATGTTTTTGGCTGCCGATGATTGGGTACATATAGGTTTTAGACTAATATTGGCGCTTTTAGTCGGTTGCATAATTGGATTGAATCGTCAGAAAGGTGGTAGATCAGCAGGGATGAGGACATTTATGTTGGTAAGTATGGGAGCAGCACTATTTGTGATGATTCCTTTACAAGCTGAAGGTGATAGTTCCTTTGCAGCCACTAATGCCCTGAGTCGCACGATTCAAGGTGTAACTACTGGTATAGGCTTTCTTGGTGCAGGATTAATTTTGCAAGAATCTCCTAGAAAATCTGAAGTGCCAAAAGTACGGGGTTTGACTACAGCAGCCTGTATTTGGACAGCAGCAGGATTGGGAGCAGCCATTGGTTGTGGTTTGTGGCAAATGGGATTATTGGGAGGATTCTTGACTTTAATCACCCTCAGTGGTGTGAAGCGGCTTGATCGGTTTCTGAGATTTTTAGTTGGTCAAAATAGTCAAGAAATTGCTTCACAGCTAAATGATTCCACTGATGATGATTAACACTAAATAAGTAATAAAAATACTTTTCTAATTAGTAATGAATATGTGCATATTTAACTAAATAGAATCAGAATTAATTGCCAAGAATCACTATGATTGACTGGGATTTTGAAAACGAATATTTCTTGTGAAAAATTAAATATTTACTAAAATCTCTTTTGAGAATAACTTATAACCCTCTTTCATCAAAATGGGAATCTAAAAAATAATTCCCTAATTTTCACGCTCCAGATATATCAAAGGTTTCAATGTTTTATTACTAACAAAATATGGCGAACATTTTTAAACATTAAGAAATTGCCAAAATCCTTGTTAAATAAAGGGTATGGCTAAAGCCACGTTACCGCTATCAGGTTTTGCGTTGCCGAAAGTGACGAAATAGGGATAGGTAGTGTATTGAAGAAATAAAGCAGCAGTCAGTAGTAATTCTTCTATCAGCGTGGCAGTAAACATTACGGACGGAGGCTCAATTCCATCTTTATACAACTAAGTAATACCAAGCCATGAAACTCCTGATTAAAATTGGTGTTTTAGCACATCGAGATATCCAGAACACGCTACAAACTTGGCAAAAAACAGCAGATTATCTTACGTCAGAACTTCCTGAATATCACTTTACTATTGTTCCTCTAAATTTCACTCAGATTGAGGCTGCTGTTGAACAGAATGTAGTGGAATTTGTGATTACTAGTCCAGGAATATATGTGGAATTTGAAGCCCTCTATGGAGTAAATCGCCTGGCGACTTTAAAGCACCTGCGGATGGGAAAAGCTTACACCATGTTTGGTGGGGTAATTTTCTGTAAGGCTGATTGTGACAATATTCAGAGTCTTACGGATTTACGGGGTAAAAACTTTGTTGCTGTTGCAGAAAATTCTTTTGGGGGTTGGCGATCAGCATGGCGAGAAATTGTGGAAGTAGAGATAAATCCTTATCGGGATTTCCAAAGTCTGCATTTCACCAATAGTCATGATGCAGTAATATATGCCGTTGGGCAAGGTAAAGCAGATGCAGGAACTATTTCTACAAATGTATTAGAACAGATGGCTTTAGAAGGAAAAGTTGACTTGAAAAACTTCAAAATTATTAATCAGCAGACGCAGTATGGAGAAAAATTTCCCTTTGCTTTGAGTACCCGGTTATATCCCGAATGGCCTTTTGCTGTCACCCAAGAAACTTCGAGTGAATTAGCAGAACGAGTAGCGATCGCATTGCTAAAATTACCAAAAAACCATCCCGCAGCAAAAGCAGCAGAATCGGAAGGTTGGACAATTCCCCTCAATTATCAATCAATCCATGACTGCTTTCAGGTTTTGCAGGTTCATCCTTATAAAGATTTCGGTAAAATCAGTTCCAGCTTTGAACTTGCAGTCAAGGGATCAAATGATGGTTTGTGGGACTGGAATCTAGAAACAAATGAAGTCTTCTTCTCTACCCGCTGGAAAGAAATGTTAGGGTATGCGGAAACGGAGATCCCCAATCACTTTGAGGAATGGAAACAGCGTTTGCACCCTGATGATAGCGATCGCGTTTTGAAAACTTTTCGGCAATACTTTGAAGGACAACTTTCCACTTACGAACAGGAATATCGCTTGCAACATCGCAACGGTAACTATCTCTGGGTGCTTTGCCGAGGAATACTGGTGCGAGATATTGGAAATAAACCATACCGCATAGCAGGTTCTCACACTGATATCACCCGACGCAAACAAGCCGAGGAAGAATTGCGACAGTCTGAATTACAGCTAAAAACTCAAACTCAGTATTTGCGACAAGCACTGAAAGAATTGCAACAAACACAAATGCAATTGATTCACAGTGAAAAAATGTCAAGTTTAGGGCAATTGGTAGCAGGAATTGCTCATGAAATTAATAATCCAGTAAATTTTATTTATGGTAATCTCAACTGTTTAGAGGAGTACGTTCAAGGCTTATTGAATACAGTTCATATATACCAGCAATCCTATCCCCAGCCGATAGATCCAGTTCAAATAGCAATAGAAAAATTTGAACTTGATTTTGTTAGTAACGACCTGCCGCAATTACTCAATTCTATGCGTGTGGGTAGCGAAAGAATTAGAAATATTGTCCATTCTTTAAGAAATTTCTCACGTTTGGATGAAGCAGAAATTAAACCAGTTGATATTCATGAAGGCATTGAAAATACATTATTAATTTTGCAGCATCGTTTGAAAAGTAATTCTCACAAGCCTACTATTATTCTTAATAAAGAATATGGGAATTTACCAGTAGTGGATTGTTCTCCAGGACAACTCAACCAGGTATTTATGAACATTTTGAGTAATGCCATAGATGCTTTAGAAGAAACTATTACCCATCAGCCAAGTAATTTTATTCCTACCATTACTATTCGGACTAATGTGATAGATAATCGTTGGGTTTTGATCTACATTGCAGATAATGGATTAGGCATGGGAGAGGAAACGAAGCTACGAGTATTTGATCCCTTCTTTACAACCAAACCAGTTGGGCAAGGAACAGGACTAGGATTATCAATTAGCTATCAAATAGTAGTAGAACGACATAGTGGCAAACTTGATTTATTCTCAGAACCTGGGAAGGGAACAGAATTTCAAATTCAGCTTCCCCTTTGTCGAGACTTGGCAACTTAAATCGGTTATTCAACCAGAGTCACCATTACTGAATTGAAGTATGAAATTGGAAAAAAGATAAAAATGGCGCTTCTAGGCTAAGTTTATCTCAATATATAAAGTTTTGTTACGCAATTCAACATTTCTGATTCTAGTGACAGGGTTTTTACTTAGATATTGCATCTAATTACATTTCTCCACCCTGATTATCCATAGCCTAATTTCTGATTTAATCCACCTAATCAGATAGGAATTTGGACGATTAAAATTAACTAATATATATAACTTTTATGGACTTCAACTTGTTAGACTTAAAGGATTGAATAAAACCAAATACCCTATTGTACCAGTTTAGTTGCATAATCTGGCTAATTGTAGATGATTGAACTCATTTTATGTCTCACATTTGAGTTTAGTTTTCCATTTTATCATGCCCATGCAACCAAAGCGTATTCAGGTATTTATTCTTAATTATTCAATATTTTCTGTTGATAAATTGTCCACAGAAAAAGCTAATTCAAAATATCCATTACCAACAAAAATGAACAGCTTTATAATTCTGTGTAAAACCCTATTTATTGGTACAGGAATCTGTTTGCTATCTGTTCCTGCTACCTATGGAATACAAGCAAAACCGTTGTTAACTGCTGAAACAACCTATAATCAAACTAGTGCTTGGGGAGCAACCTATAATTTCACAATCAAATTACCTGCCTCCACTGCTAATGTGCCACTGAAACAAGTAGCACTCACACAAATAGAAGGATTGGAAACTATTGACTTCGATGAGAAAAATAGTATTGCCTTTGTAGAAACAAACGGACAAAAAGAAAAGCTAGGTGTCATCCTAGCCAAAGACGAAAATCAACCGCAAACCCTTATTGTCACCTTTGATCAACCAGTTGTAGCTGGTAAAACAATCACTATCGGTTTAAAACCTTTTCGTAATCCCACTTACGAAGGTATTTATCAATTCCGAGTGCAGATTGTCCCCTCTGGTCAAATGACAAATAATTTAGTTGTTGGTACTGCTCGTTTGCAATTCTACGGCAATACTAGTAATGAATAATTGAGAATAATCTGATTAATTTGAGTATGTCTGTTATGGAGAATATCTCCTTTTTAGGTCGCTTGTACATGGTTGTTAATTCATTGAATTAAAACCGATATAGAACTCCTATTTAATTTTTGAAATATATGTGAGTAGGGTTATGCTTTACAGTAATTGCATACGGTAAGCAATGCCTAAACTAATGAAGATTTTTCAAAAATAATTGAGTAGGATTCCTTTAGTAAGCTAAAACTTGAGTAATATTCTCCTTTTTCTAAAGTACCTTGGCACAATTAAATATAAAACATTTCTCCAAACCTCTCCCTTCTCTACCAGGGAAGGGGGTTGGGGGGTTAGGTTTATATTATATTTTTTAACGCCCACTTACTAAAAAACTGATATTTTTTTCTTGGTCATTTTTAACTGTTTCCAGAGGACTTGAATTTGTTTATACGCCTCTTCTGAAGAAAGTTTACCACCAGTTTGTAGACTGCAAATATAGTTCACTCGTTGAGAAAAATCTTGGAGTTGAGCGTTAAATGCTAAGTATTCCGAGTTAATTTGCCCATAATATGGATTATGAGGATAAAGAAAATCAGATAGTTCGGATAACAAATCAGAGTATTGATTCATAGATACCTTTAATTACTATAAGCTAGTTGTTTGACATCTAACTGGGCATTATTTACAGTTTGTACAAATTCTTTTAAAACTTCTTGCAGGCGTTCTTCCAGTTCTTTATCTAATTGAAGATTGCCATCAGCTTGAACTTGAATTTGCTTATCCACTGCATAAACAGTACTTAAAATATGCCTTGCCCCTAACTCACCTAGAACAGGTTTTAATGCGTATTCTATTGATAATAAATGAGCAATTGTACCTCCAGTAGCTAAGGGAAGTAAAACTTTACCAGTCAAGGCTTTCTGGGGTAATAAATCTAAGAAAGATTTGAGTAAGCCTGTGTATGCAGCTTTGTAAATTGGCGTAGCGATAATTACTCCACTTGCTTGTTCTAGGAGTGCTTTTGGTTTTTCTAAAGCTGGACTATTGTAACGTCCATAAACTAAATCTTCAGCAGGTAAATCCCGCACAGAAATGATATCCGTTTCTAACCCTTGCTGGGAAATAAATTTAGTCGCATATTCTAAAAGTCCGTAGGTTCTGGAAGGATGAGAAGGACTACCAGCGATCGCTAAAATATAAGCCATGTAACAAAAACCTCTAATTTGAATTATTTTCTCTCTCTGTGTCTCTGGGCGATTTTGACCAAAGACTTAATCTACGGTAGCAACTGCTTTCTTCCTGGGTTGCTGTTTAGGAAATTCCCGATTAGCAACAATTTCGCCAAAAGGACTTAATAGTTGTGGTTCTACTGTTGGTAAATTATCTAAAGGCAAGTGAGGGAAAAGCAATTCTGCGACCCGATAAGCTTCCTCTAAATGGGGATAACCAGAGAAAATAAATGTCTCAATTCCTAAATCTGCGTACTCTTGCATTCTTCTAGCAACAGTATCGGCATCACCGACCAATGCAGTTCCTGCACCACCACGGACTAAACCAATTCCTGCCCATAAATTTGGGCTAATTTCCAAAGCTTCCCGACTACCGTTATGTAATTCCTTCATCCGCCGCTGTCCGACTGAATCCATCCTGGCATAAGCTTGTTGGGATTTAGCGATCGCATCTTCATCCACATAACGAATCAAATCATTGGCTGCATCCCAAGCTTGACTCTCCGTTTCTCTAACAATCACGTGAAGACGAATCCCAAAACGTAATGTTCTCCCTTCTGCTGCGGCTAATCGTCGTAAATAAGTAATCTTTTCAGCTACCTGTGCAGGTGGTTCACCCCAAGTCAGGTATACATCAACGTGTTTAGCAGCAATTTCTTGGGCAATAGGAGAAGAACCACCAAACCACAAAGGTGGATAAGGTTTCTGCACAGGGGGAAAAAGTATTTTACCTTCTTTGATGTTGAGATAATCACCTTCAAAATTGGCAACCTCACCCGCAGCTATTTCCCGCCAAACAGATAAAAACTCATCTGTCAGTTTATAGCGATCGTCATGACTAAGGTGCAAACCATCACCGGCTAATTCCACAGGATCACCACCAGTCACCACATTAATTAATAACCGTCCGCCAGAAATCCGATCAAAAGTCGCCGCCATTCTTGCCGCTATCCCTGGTGACATCAACCCCGGACGTATCGCCACCAAAAACCGCATTTTTTTAGTATGAGTTACCAAAGTTGATGCCAAAACCCAGGCATCTTCACAAGAACGACCTGTCGGTAATAAAGCACCCGTAAACCCTAATTGATCAACCGCTTGGGCAATCTGTCGCCAGTAATCAAAGTTGACTGACCTGCCGCCTATAGCAGTTCCTAGATAGCGTCCATCGCCATGAGTGGGAATAAACCAAAGTACTTCCATGATTCTTATTTAAATTAGCTGTAAAACTTTTAAATCGCAAATTACGTTAAGTCTATCGACAAACTGTACTATGTGGTATGTCCAAAATTATTACATATATAGGTGAAGAAAAGCAATACTTTTACCAAAAAATACTGTAACTCTATCAAATATATGTAGTTTTAGCTTTGACATTGTCTTAACCCTTCAAATAACTGGGGTTCCACTGCAACCAGTAATTCTCCAAAGCTCTAGCAATGACATCAGCCAGCTTACCGAACAGGGCATATAATAAAATGCTCAATACCACTACATCAGTTTGCATAAACTCTCTAGCATTCATTGCCATATAACCAATTCCTGAATCAGCAGCAATAGTTTCCGCTACAATAAGAGTTAACCACATAATTCCTAGAGAAAAACGCACACCCACCAAAATCGAAGACATAGCCCCTGGAAGAATAATTCGCCAAAACAAACCCCAAGTGTTTAAGCCGTAAATTTTACCCATTTCTATCAAACCATGATCGACACTACGAATGCCGTGAAAAGTATTTAAATAAATGGGAAACATCACACCTAAAGCGACAAGAAATAACCTAGCTTCATCGCCAATACCAAACCACAATATTACCAGCGGAATTAATGCTAAGTTAGGAATATTACGCAGCATCTGAAGAGACGTATCTAACAACTTCTCAGAAATGGGAGAGATACCATTAAGTAACCCCAAACTAAACCCAATACCTCCTCCAATGACAAAACCAGAAATTGCCCGTGTAGCACTAATACCAATATTTATAAACAATTCACCTGTTCTAGTTAATTGAATCCCAGCATTAACTACTGCTAAAGGCGCTGGTAATATTCTTGTGGGAATTACACCAGTAGTGGATAATATTTGCCATAAAACAATTATTAACATCGGTACAATCCAAGGCACAAAACATTGAAAATAGCGATTGTTAATAAACTTAAAATAGAATTTATTCTTTCTCATTGTATAACTTGAGGAAAAATCTTTAGAACTAGAATAAAGTTTCATAATGAGCTATTACAGTAGAATTCAGGAGTCGAAACTCACGGCGAAGCCTCATTGATCTGCAATCTGCTGTAATTAGGTAAAGAATGCAATTAATTAATTTTTTTACTCAGCACTCTTTCAGTAATAGCAGGATTTTTTCGCTCAAAAATTACTTAAAGTCTCAAAGCCCCCTTAACCCTGTTTCGTCAAACTGGGAATCAAAAAAATAATTTCCTAATTTTCACGCTCCAAATATGCTCTCTTATTTCAATATTTTGAAACATTAATAAATCGCCAAAAGCCTTGTTAAATAAAGGATTGAGATTTTGCGTTGCCGAAAGTGACGAAAGAGGGTTAAAAGGGATTTAGGTGGATCGAATTAAAATGGGCGACTACCAGCCAAACTAACACGTTTCATGACCCGACGTTGATTAGGATCAAAAGCTTGGCGGTAATGCAAAGTAGATTGATTATCCCAGTAGACAATATCACCTACAGACCATTTATGTTGATAATAAAACTGAGGTTGATGAAGATGTTCTCTCAACTGTTCAATTAATTCTGAACCCTCTTGAGGATCTAAACCGACAACTTCAACTTCTGTGGCATAATCTAAATATAAAATCTTCTTACCACTTTCTGGATGTGTTCTTATTAGTGGGTGAGGAAAAACAGGACTAATTAGAGGAATACTCTGATCAAAACGATATTTTGAGCGTGGTACACCTGGTTTATTTAAAAATGGATTATAAGTAATCAACTGCAAATCTGCAATTTTTCGCTTTGTGGAATCATCCAAAGTTTTATAAGCTAAATTCAGGTTTAACCAAGAAGTATCTCCACCTTCAGATGGAACTTCTAAAGCATAGAGTAGAGAACCACTGGAAGGATAGGGTGTCCATTTGTGATCAGAATGAAAAGCTAATTCACCTGTACCAGTGTAGCCACCATCTACATTAGAAACAGGAATGATCACTGGTGTAAATCCTGGTTGAGAAGCTAGAACCGGAACATCATCTGGTGGTACAAATAATGAGCCAAAGTTAAAAGCAAAATTTAAAAATTGCTCATTATTGAGATTTTGATTTTTGAAGATGAGAATATGATAATCACGTAATGCTTGTTTAATCTGTAAAATTGTTTCAGGTGCAAGATATTTTCCAGCATCTAATCCAGTAACAGTGGCTCCCAATGGTGCATTAATGGGAGTAATTTGAAAGTTAGTTAAAGTGAGTGTTGGCATAATTAAAAATTAATTCAAAGTTCAACAAAAAATAATGGCTATTTTTGAGCAAGCACTTCCTTGGGAGTAATTTCTGTATATTGTTCAGGAGTTAAAAAACCATCTCTGACATTTACTTTTTTGGGTATTAATCCTAAATTTAACCATTTGTCAGCAACTTCTTGTTGTTTATTGATTACTTCTTCATTAATTGGTACTAAAGCAAAATCATATTTACTATGCATTTTTTCTAATGTTGGTACATCAAGCTGCGTTGCTGAAGTGAGCAATTGAGCAATTTCCTTAGGATGATTCCTTGCCCAGACTTGAGCTTTTTGTAGTTCCTCCAGAAATACTTTAATTACTTCAGGTTTTTCTTGATAGAATTTGCGATTTGTGGTGTAAAAATTGTTAGTATCTCGCAATCCACCGCTACCATCTATTAGCACACGACCAACTTTATTTTGTACATTTCTAGTAACAAATGGTTCCCAGATAAACCAGGCATCTACTTTACCTTGGCTGAATGCTGCATTAGCATCGGGAGGTGCTAGAAAAACTGATTCTACATCAGCGAGTTTTATCCCTTCTTTTTCTACTGCTCTCACTGTCAGGTAATGACCTATAGATGCTTTTTGAAAAGCAATTTTTTTACCTTTTAAATCTTGGAAATTTTTAACTGGGGAATTAACAGGAACTAAAAGTGAGACTGCTTGACCATCTGAAGAGTTTGCGGCTAAGTATACAAGAGGTGTTCCAGCAGCCTGAGAAAAAACGGGGGGTGATTCTGCGGTAGAAGCGATATCAAGTCCACCTGCATTTAAAGCTTCTAGCTGTTGGGGTCCAGCAGCAAATTCTGGCCATTCGACTTTGTAACCTAGCGATTCTAATCGTTTTTCTAGAGTACCTTGTTTTTCTAAAACTGCTAGGGCTGTCAGTTGTTTTGAGCGGACAATTCGGACTACTTTTTTACTAGTATTATTACTAGAAGTATTTGCACTAGCTGTGTTATCTGTAGAAAAATTTGCTTGTTTTTGAGTGTTATTTGGTGAGTTACTGCAACTAAATAGCAGAATAGATAAGATTAAGCTGTGTCCAAGAAAAAATATTGTGTTACGACGGTTGATACGTCGGACTTTCCATGATTCAAACTGATTTTGCCAATCTTCCATAAATTTATTTACCTCTTGTTAATTTGGCTTCAATTCAAAATTGAATTAATTCTCAATTTCAATTCAAGAAGTTTTTGTTTTTCTGAGCCGATGGGTTTCATCTTTAAAAAAGTAAGGTGAAAATTACCCACCTCATTTAGCCGTAAAAGAGACTTATTGAAGTACGAAATGTGGGTTTTAGAAATATTAGGTAACAGTTGGTAGTTTTTAGTTGAGTAACCAATTGCCGATATGATATCGCTCAATTTGTAATCTACGGGATGTGAAGCCTGAAGGAAAATAAATCCCGGCAGTATCTATACTAAATCTAGGGAAGAGAAATTGCAGGAATGGAAATTGAGATAACGGGAAAATTCTTAATTACCGATTAACACTAACCAAATACTCATCTGCGGCTTTTTCTACAGCAGTTCCTTTGAAGAAGTTACGATTGAGACTGGTATACAATTCCAAGGGATGAATTGACAGAAAATGCTGCAAATCTTCCTCAGTGATAATTCCCCGTTCTACAAAAGAGTAGGAATTAGTAACAACGGCAGTAATATCTGGTACATCCCAATGACCAGAATCAGAACCTAAAAAAGCTTTAACGCGATCGCCAAAAGGATTAGCTTTTCTATTAAAAGCATGGGCAACACGAGTATCATCTGATTCTGTACCAAAATAGAAATGATTCAAAAATCGTTTCTGCACATCCTCAGGATGTTCAATTCCTGCTGCTGCAAATTCATCCAATTCCCCTGGATTTTCTGGTGCAAATAACTTACTGTAAAATCCTAAACCATCACCGAGTTTATCCAAACGACCTTCTACTAATTTGTCGCCATAAGTAGCAAACAGTTCCCGTAGTAACTCCCGGTCTACATTCACAGGGTTATTATTTTGCAGAAATTCTCGGTTACGAGTTTCCCAATGCCAAAGGATATCTGCGTATAAACTTGCACCCCAAGCGGAACCTCCTTCTAAAAAGGCGAATTTGAGGGAAGGGAAGCGCCGTGTCACACCACCAAAAAAGAGGGATTTACACAGCGCCTCACCGGCTGAGGCAAAGTGGCCAATATGGTTATATTGATAGTTAGAAGTTGAGCGGCGCGTTGTCCAACCCATACCCGAAGAATGGGTAGTAGGAACTACTTTTAACTCTACGCACTTAGCCCAGAAGGGGTCATAATCATATTCGCTATCCAAGCCAAAGGTATCAATCCAGACGGCTTCGTTGGTGACTTCTTCCCCATATTTTTGGAATGCAGCGATCGCACGCCGCACATGACCAGGAATTTGAATCGCTTTTAATCCCAGTACCTTGACTGCATATTCCAACTCCTCAATTGCTTCTTGGGGAGTGTGCATGGGAATCGCTGCGATCGGAGTCAAGCGGTCAGAATAAGGACGGAAGATATCTGCATGATATAAGTTGGCAGCACGGCAAACAGCACGTCGCATTTTTTCATGTCCAATATGCGGTGCGAGGGTTGCCAAATTGGGATACACTACAGCAAAATCTGTTCCCGCTTCTTGCAAACGTTCATGCAGCAGTTTGGGTAAGCTAACGGTGGCTAAACTATAAGTGTCTTTGGTAGGACGAGTCCAAAACGGAGGACGGGCTGTGCGGTAACTATGGCGTTCTTCAGAAGTTTGGTGGAACCATTTACTGCGAGAAGCACCAGGTAAATGCTGTTGAAAGCGGTCTACGATTTCAGTTCCAGCAACCAACTCCAAATAATCTAAGAACGCGGGGGGAAATTCCTGGGTATGAACATCGGTATCTATCACAGGATAACCTAACTTTTCGCGTATCTGTGCAGATTTGCTTTTGTGTGGACGTTCTATGGCAATAGTCATAATACTGTCTCCAAATGGTTTCTAATTTCGGCATTTATGCAGACATTGAACTCAACAAATAAGAAGATTCGGCTATCAATTCTTTTTGTGGGTATTTTTCCTTACCCATTACTCTGTCTAAGATTCTCTCTACGGTTTTTGCAAACTTTGCATCTCCTCTAGCCCGTGGACGTGGCAGGTCAATTTTCAGATTCATACTAATTTGACCATTTTCAAGTAAAATTACTCGGTCTGCTAGTACAACCGCTTCTTCAACATCATGGGTAATTAACAGTGCTGTAAATCCTTGTTCTTGCCACAAACGTTCTAATAATTGCTGCATTTCAATTCTGGTTAGGGCATCCAACGCCCCCAAGGGTTCATCTAGTAGTAATAAAGAAGGTTTACTCGCCAACGCCCTAGCTAAAGCTACCCGTTGCCGTTGTCCACCGGAAAGGACGGAAGGCCATTCGAGGGCGCGGTCTTCTAACCCCACTTCACGCAGCACTTGTAAAGCCGTTTGCTTGGCATAAACTTTGGAGTTAGAACCTAATAGACCTAACTCTACATTTGTTAACACTCGTTGCCAAGGTAAAAGTCGTGCATCTTGAAACATCATGCGGATAGTTGGATTAATGCGCTGCTCATTATATTTACCATTCAATAAAACATTGCCATCACTAGGAGCATCTAACCCAGCAACTAAACGCAACATTGTACTTTTACCACAGCCACTCCGTCCCACAATGGCCACAAATTCTCCTGGCTGAATCTCTAAATCAATTCCTTGTAAAACAGTTTTGTTTCCAAAAGATTTTTTCAGCCCTTTAAGATTTAATTGCATTCCTTTTACTTCATTAGTCATATTCAAAACCTCTCATTTTAGATTTTTATTAGTCAGCCTAAGTAAATCTGTCAACTAAACATAGGCTGCGATCGCATAACAATCTTTCCAACCGAAATTTCGGTACTGTGTATCTGCTGATAGCTGAATGCTTAAGTTTCATTTTTAATCAGCTTGAATGTCTCTCAAACAAAAGCTTTAGTAAACAAGCATCTGGCATTGATACCAATATGCTTGTTGTTTAACTCTGTTTTAGGTTAATCTCCGGTAACTCGGTAGGAATACCGTAGCTTTATATTAGTCTTGCATAATTAGATCAAAAATGCAAGTATTTTTTAGAATAAATGTACAAAAAAATCCCCACTTGTCTATGGAGATTTACCGCATTCAAAATTTTGACAATTAACTAATTAATTGCTCACGTCAAGTAAAATAATCTCTCTTTAAGAGTTACAGCATATTGCAGATAAATGAGACTCACAGCAAAGCCTGAATTCTGCTGTATTTAACGTAATTCAAAACCCAGATTATTCAAAGCCTCCCGTAACCTATCCCGACCTGATAAAGACTCAGCAGACGCTACTCTTTTGCTAGAATATTCCGACCAATCACCAGGAATATTCATTTTCTGCGAAGCATAAAAATCTTTCATAATTTGATTGTAAAGAGAAATTCCTTCATTTTGTTTTGCAAGTTGATAAGTTTCCCGATGTAGCACTACCGACTGAGGCAAACGTGGTTTAACAGCTACATTCACAATGGGATCGGCATAACCAATACATAACCCAAACACTGCAACTACATGAGAAGGCAAATTTAATAATTGCGCCACTTCTTCTGGTTTGTTTCGTAATGCACCAATATAAACTGTTCCTAAACCAAGAGATTCTGCCGCTACTACTGCATTTTGGGCTGCTAAAGCTGCATCTATAGCCGCCATTAAAAACATTTCTAAATAATCTAAACCCTCATGGGGTATTCCATCACTTTCGGCAACATAGGTCAATCTTGCCAAATCTGCTAACCACACTAAAAATAGAGGACTCTGGCGAATATGAACTTGATTATTAGCCAGTTTTGATAACTCTTCTTGGCGATTTTTATCTTCTACTGCTACTACACTCCAAGTTTGGAGATTAGAGGAACTAGAAGCAGATTGGGCTGCGGCTATTAAAGTTTCTAAAGTTCCTGGAGGTAAAGCATTAGGTAAGTAAGCCCGAATTGAACGATGAGATAACAAAGTGGCTAAAGTATCATTTTCAGGTAAATTATCGCTAAATGGAGCTAAACCATAACGGCGGTTAAGTAGTTCACGAAAATTGCTCATAATTTATTAGTTATTAATCAATGATTCTTAATCCCCAACTCCTAACTTATAATTTGGGCGAAAAATCTGTATATTGCTCTGGTTTTAAAAATGCTTCCTTAACATCAATTTTTTTAGGAATCAATTTCAATTCATAAAACTTATCCCCAACTTTTTGCTGTTCGGAAATTAAGGCATTATCAATCGGCACAATACCAAATTTCTTTCTTTGAGTTGATTTTTTCATGGTTTCTAAATCAACACCTAAAATCGGAGAAAGAGTTTCTGCCACAGTATCACGATTTTTATCAGACCAATCCTCCAATTTCTGAATTTCTTCAAGCATGGACTTAATAATTTGTAAATTATCAGTTGCAAATTTACGGCTGGATAAATAATAGCCGCCCTGTTTTGTAATTGCTTGCCCATCAATTAATACACGAGCATCTGTATTTTTTTCTGCTGCTGCGTAAAAGGGGTCCCAGATTACCCAAGCATCTATACTGCCCTTAACAAAAGCAGCCCTGGCATCGGCTGGTGGCAAATAAATAGGTTGAATTTCACTGTATTTTAATCCAGCTTTTTCGAGAATTTGGACTAGCAAGTAATGGGCGCTTGATCCTTTTTGAAAAGCAACTTTTTTACCTTTCAAATCAGCTATTTTTTGAATAGAAGATGCTTTGGGTACTAAAATTGCTGAACCTGCTGGACTTGGTGCTATTCCTGCAATATATGTAAGTGAAGCACCTGCTGATTGAGCAAAAATTGGTGGTGATTCTCCAGTATGTCCAAAATCAATGCTACCAACGTTCATTGCTTCTAAAAGCTGAGGCCCTGCCGGAAATTCAATCCATTGAACAGATACTCCTTCTGGTTGTAAGCGTTTTTCTAAAACTCCCTTATTTTTAAGAAGAATTGCTGATTTTTGATAACCAAATCTAACTACTGTGGCTTTTGTCTGAGTAGAATTATTAGTAGATACAGTATTAGTATTGTTGGCATTATTGGCTGTGCAAGCGGCAAATAATAAGCTGAGGCATAAGCCAGTAACGAAAGAGCCAAAAATGCGAATAGGGATGACAGAAAATAACTGTTTTCGACCACCAATTTGAAAAAACCTCAATCTTGTAAACCGCTGAAATATTCTGTTGATCATTACAATTAAATCCTTTATAGACTAATAGTACAGTAAACTGATAAATTTACCGTAGTTTTAGAGCAAAAACTCTAGAAATTAAAGGTTGTACGGAGAGCGCCTACCCAAATTAGGTCATTGGTAGCATTATGTTCTGGCGTGGTAATCAGATAAAAAATCGGAGTGACGCTGATGTTGTCATTTACCCGGAAACGATAGAAGGTTTCAATGTGCAAAGATGTATCTTTATCTTCTCGCTTTTGTCCAGCTACCTGAAAACTATTACTTGTGACTTTAGGTGGAACTCCGACAGTAATTCCTCCCACGTTACCTTGTTTAAATAAATCAGGAAAAGAAAGAGTAAGCGCCCCATTGATAATTGTTGCATCATTGTTACCGCCAACTTCTTGGTGAGCAAGGGTGTAACCAAACCAACCACCTAAATGAAACTTAGAACTGGTTTTCCAATTAAATTGCAAGCCAAAGTTATCGGATGTGGTGGCATATACAGTTGTAGAATTTAGTCTGAAGGGATCTCTAGCAAAAGAACTACCTGTACCACCAGTGAGATTATTGCCAGAATTAGTAGGAAAGTATTTGCGGGTGTAAGTTAGCCCTAAATCGAATTGCTTACTAGGAGAGAATGTGAGTTGAGCCAGTGCTGCTTGGGAACTATCATTAAAAAGTCCTTTATCGGGTTGATTTGCCTGAAAATTATCAGCAATGTAGCTTAAATTAAGTTGTAATTTATTGTTAAACTTGTAAGCAACAGCCGCCCCTGCACCATCAAAACCAGGTCTATAAACAGTTGGGTTAAACTGTCCAAACCGAGAAATACCACCTTGTGCAGGGTTACCATTTAAGGCGTTTAATGTAGGAGTTGTCGCCGGAAAATTGACTGTTCTCGGACCTATCCAAACCGTAGCATTTTTGCCGACTGGGAAACGATAAAATAAACTGGCAATATATAAGCTACCATCTGCATAAGGACCAGACTTATCCACAGAAAACCGGGTCATGTGCGTTCCTGTACTACTTGCTAAAACAGGAATATTGTTTGCTGTTAGGGTAGTTATTAATTGGTCTTTACCTGTAAAACTAGTTTGCAGGTTAAGCCTAGCTTGGTAAGATAAAAAAGTATTAGTATCATCTTTGGTATCATTAGCAGGAGTATTATTTGCTCTGTCACCAAAGGTATCAGCTGCTAAGAATATAACTTCACCCGTCAATTTGGTTGTTGTCGAGAACTGATTGGCTTCTATCTCTGCTGCCCGTGCTTCTAAGCTATCTAATCTTCCTCGTAATTGAGCTATTTCTGGACGAAATTCTTCAGTTAATCGTTCTAGAGTTGCTAAATCTTCCTTAGTCGCAATATTCGCAGTGGATGATGCAATGAGTTTAGTAACTTGGTCTAAGCAGGCACTTAACCCCGCTGCAAATTCATACCGAGTTAAGGGGCGATTTCCTCGATACTGACTATCAGGATAGCCAACAATACAGCCATATCTCTCTACTAAGGATTGCAAGGCTTGAAAAGCCCAGTCACTGGGTTGAATATCGGAAAGTTGGGATACAGATGTAATTGCAGATTCCTTAGTTTCTAGAGTGTTTTGGGCAACTATTTGGGTAATTTCTTTAGAAGAAGCAATCTTTAAGTGGATACTTGATACAGTTTCTTTTTCATTAGCAATAGTTTTTTTACTATCTATAAAAAGTAGTATTCCTAGAAAAATTGGCAAAGTGAGCAATAAACTCCAAATAGGTTTTTTCATTTTGATAACCGCACACACATAATTTTATCCAGTACGAAATTACAACCAATTTTGTATTTATCGTATTGACCGTAGGGAAAGTATCAAAATTTATCAGATAAAACTTTCCCATAAAAGGTCTACCCTCGGTAAATTTTGTATTTGTAATGACATGAAAGCCTATAGTAATGACAAGATTACCTTATTTGATAATAATACGGCAACTTGGTCGATTTACTGTTATTTGCTTTGATTAAATAGCACTATTTCACAAAAAATGTAGAATTTGAGTGTTTATGGATACATTTTTTCTAACTTTACATTATTTGTTACAAAGGGTTGTCTATCTCAACAGTGTATGATAGTATACGGTTTTAGATATTAACTCCGGTAAATCAATAGATTTAGTGTAGTTACGTGAGATGGTCATATTTTTAGTTTTTGTAGCAAAAAGTAATTAAGGAGAATTATCCAAATATTATGAAATACAACCAACTGGGAGAAAGTGACCTCCAGGTTTCGGAAATTTGTTTAGGAACCATGACTTATGGTAATCAAAATACTATTGAGGAAGCACATCAACAACTCGACTATGCGATTACCCAAGGGATAAATTTCCTAGATGCTGCGGAAATGTACCCAGTACCACCTCGTGGTGAAACCCAAGGAAAAACTGAAGCATATATTGGAGAATGGTTGAAAAAACAGCAACGAGATCAACTTATCGTCGCCACAAAAATTGCTGGGACGGGTCGTCCTTTTTCATGGTTGAGAGGCGGAAGTAACAAAATTGACCGTGATAATATTACACAAGCTGTTGATGATAGTTTGCAGAGATTACAAACTGATTACATAGATTTGTATCAAATTCATTGGCCTGATCGTTATGTCCCTACCTTTGGACAGACAAGTTATAATCCCGAATTTGAAAGGGAAACCGTACCTATTGCTGAACAGTTAGCAGCATTTGCTGACATTATTAAAGCTGGGAAGATTCGTTATTTGGGTTTGAGTAATGAAACGCCTTGGGGAGTAAGTGAGTTTATTCGCATTGCTAATGATTTGGGATTACCTAAAGTTGTGTCAATACAAAATGCTTATAATTTACTCAATCGCAACTTTGAGTCAGCCTTAGCAGAAGTTTCTCGCTATACAAATGTTGGTTTATTGGCTTATAGTCCCCTGGGTTTTGGTTTTTTAACTGGTAAGTATATCGAGAATCAACAATTGGAAAATACGAGAATATCTCTGTTTCCAGGTTTTGGACAACGCTATTTAAAACCCAATGTGCAGGAAGCTGTAGTTGCTTATGTAGAAGTAGCCAAGAAGTATAATATTACACCTACACAATTAGCGATCGCATTTGTCAAAAGTCGCTGGTTTGTTAAAAGCACAATTATTGGTGCTACAACTTTGACACAATTGCAAGAAAATATAGATGGTGTAAATGTAGTGCTAGAAAAAGAGATTTTCGCAGAATTAGATGCAATTCATACCCGTTACCCTAATCCAGCACCTTAATCATTTTTTGTAGAAAATACAAAACGAAATTCTCACCTTACTTAATAGTAATGGTGAGATTGCACTTGTTACTTATGTCAATTGCATCTAGCTACACATTTGGAATTACTGATACTGATTCGTGAATCCTGCGGGTACTATTGCATTTTCCAAATCAGCCTCTAGCAGGTTTGCACCTTGTATTTTTGCATTTGTGAGATTTGTTTTTTGTAAATCTGCCTTTTGTAAGTTTGCTCCTTGCAAATCAGTCCCTAGTAGATTTGCTCCCTCTAAATCTGCATCAAATAAGTTAGCCCCTTGCAAATTTGCCCCTTGTAGATTTGCTTTACTTAAATCTACTCCCTCTAAATTAGCTGCTGTGAGAATTGTTCCTTGTAGATTGGCTCTTTCTAATTCTGCTTCTTGTAGATTTGCACCTGCCAAATTAGCTGCTTGCAGATTTGCATTGTCTAATTGCGCTCCAACTAGGTTACATCCAACGCATTCATTAGTTGTTAATAGATGTTGAACATTTGCAGCTACAGTAGCTCTTGGACTTGCAACTGGCTCAGGAGATACTATTGGAGTTGATACGGATTCTGTAGCTACTAATGGTATTTCTGATTGAGCTAAAGCATAGGGCTGATCAAACAGAGAAAATACCGTTAGAAATGCTATAAATACAGCACCTAAAAGCCAAGCACTTACTTTTTTTGAGTTTGATTTGTGCATTTGTTTATTCCTCTTGAATTCGATATTGTTTTTTAATTTGGGTTAGATTCACTTTGATTCTACATTAATACCAATCCATCCTCAAAATCAAATACTATTATTTTGCATGACGATAAATAAAAGTGATGATTAATTTTTAGTTGGTTATTAAAACTGCAAATCTATAATTTGCTTGATGTATTCATCTATCTATAGCAGTTCTAAATAATTCATGAACACTTCTATTAATTAAATTATGTTTATAGGGTTTTGAAATAATTATCACTTTTGTCAATTTCCAGCCGTTCTCGACTTACCCAACGATTAACAAACTCATTTTTCTCTTTTTCTACCTTGACTTGTACTTGCTTAGATCCTAATTTGATAACTTCAACAGGAATTCGTTGGGTGTTTTCAGAGTCAGCACGAGCTTTATAAAGCCAGATAAGTTTTTGTCCTATGAAATAGTCAGAATTTGCACTTAAGTGTGACGTTCCATCTGCCCAAGAGGGGACAGCAATTACTAAATTGACCAAAAGTATTAAAATCATTAAAGATATTTTGAGAATTTTCATGTGTGTGATTGAAGCTTTTATTTACGACAAAGAATTTATTGAAAAAGCATTGCTAGATTAGGTACAAGTTCATAAGTTCCACTTTTAACGATGATGGATAACCCCAAGTATATTAATACAAAAGGAAAGATTTTTCGACCATATCGAGTCATAACAGAAGCCATAATAGGATTGCGAGTCAGGTTGTAAGAAAGAAAGCACCACAGTCCAATACTTGAATAGCAAACACATAAAATTACTGCCAGACTGGGAACATTACTGCTGGCAAATAACGGGACATAAATACCAATATTATTTCCGCCATTGGCAATCGTTACCGCAGAAACGCGATAAGTTTGGGGATCTTTGAGCGTTGCTAATAATGTTTTGTCATGACGCTTATGTTTGATTGAATGAGCAAAGTTAACTGATACGGCTTGTACAGTATCTTCTTCCTCTTCTCGATTCATAAGATGGCTGATACCAATCATGATTGGGAGAATCCCTAGCAATCCAATCCATGCTTCTGGAAGCAATAAACCACCAAAGAAGCCAGGAAGACTAGCCATTACTAATGTAGTAAACCCCATAAATTCGCCAATAATAATATGCTTGGGACGAAATATATGATTTACTTTGCCAAAAAAAGCTGTCAAGTATAAATTATCATCAAACGTCGTTGCAAAAGCCGCAGATATTCCAATAAGTAATGTTCCAATTAGCCAACTCATAGTCTTTCTCCGCAATGATTTATCGAAATTATTTCAGAAGCTATTTGAAGCTATTATCATCAATTAAAGATGTAATTTATTTCTTCAACAGGTAAGCTTAATAGCTTATAAATTCAATAATATGATCTGGCTAAGATAAGAGCAAATACTCTTTTTTGTTAAAACGATAAAATGAATTTATTAATTTAAACATTAAAAAACCAGGACTAGAAATAGCCTGGTGCAAAACATTAATATTTAGGGTTTGCTAAAAAGTTTTTGCTTACGCCCTTCTCAATAGCTGCGTGTCACAGTTAATGTTTCTTATAGAGTGTATCAGACTCGATAATTTGGTAACGGGCAACACACTCTACTAATATGCCAATTGCATAAGTCCTGATCAATTAAAAATTAATTTGACAGATACAATCTAGGAAAATCAGTAGAATTTTAGGGTATTATTGCTGGGTTTTTGTATTTTTAACTTAACTAAATCATTCCAGTATAAAAGTATTCAGATAATCTAGAGGAACCGTAAACACATAGTATAGTACTCCCATCCCAAGAATAACTACAGCTAGACTCGCCAGAAGTATCCAACGATCTGGTGGTTGATAAGTATCTTCGTCAATATCTCGGCGAACAGCGAAATAATGCTGTGTTGAAAGTAATACTGTCAATACTCCCACCACGGCAAAAGCTAAACCTAACTTCCAACCATTCCCAGGAGGTTGTGGTGCTAGTGGAGGTGAAATAATTCGCAACCGCACAATTAAAACGCCAAAACCCATGAGGGCAATACCACTCCGCATCCATGCTAGATAAGTACGTTCATTTGCTAAGTGATCCCGAACTCGGTCTGAACGGTACTTCTTTTTTTCTAAATTCTTCACTTCTAATTTTTTTGTCTCTATTTTCATAAGATTTATGTGCTTAAGTAGCTATTGAATTTTTTAGTATTTAATTATTTTTATTTAATAAGACTATATCACTAATATATTTGTCAATTAAACGCTATTTATTTTTACTCGATTCATTTTATTGATTAATTTAAGTTTTTTAATCACTTGTTTTTATCGAATTTCATAATTTTTAGGTTGCTTTGGTTTAACTTGATAAAAATATAAATAGGATTTACGCACGAGTCCTACAATATTGAACCGCAGAGGGCAGTTCGGAATAAGAGGAAAGGGAGAGTTTTTGCATAAGTCCTAATAAATTGAAAATAAAAGAGCCAGAAAAATTCTGACTCTTTGTGTTTATTAAAAATTTTTGCTTAATCTACATATTCAATCAATACTAGTTACTTAATCGTCAATTTGTGCAGTGGTAATTCCGGTATCGATCGCCGTTTGGAAATTCTCAGGAATCAACCAGTTTACTTCACCAGATTGAGAAACCTTCGCAGGTGGGAGATTGAATTCAATTTCTCCAGTTTGGGGGTTGTTTGTCGCAACTAACCGAGTTCCATGAACAATCTTAAAAGCTTTAGCAGGTATTGCTGCTTTTTCTTCTGTAGCCGCTTGTCCAGGTATGTAAACGCCTTGACAGTCCCATGCATCATCAGTTTCTACATTACTGGGTAACAGATATAATTCATTATCGTAGGTTGAGGTAGATTTTTTCGATTTCTCACCGTAGACTAGCAGGGGTTTATCTGTTTCATTACGACAAATTCCTACAGAATCTTCACTGTTTTCTAAAATGTATTTTTGGAATTGCAAATTAGAAATCTTTTGTTCTATTTCTGGTGTAGAGCCTTGGGTTTGTTTATCTTGTAAAGTAGATTCTAGTGATTTTGTGACTTCTATATAGTCTGGATCATTAGCATATTTTTTTCCCGCCCATGATGGTTGAGCAATCATCAAGTTTACTAGCAGTAATAAGCAAATAAGGGTAATCTTGACAAGAGTATTTTTGATGAATTTCATGTTTTTATCCTCAGAAAAAAGTTTTTTAGATCCTAATTACCTGATTTCAGGTATTAATTAAACGTTTTTAATCTGTCGGTTGATGCGGCTTATTACAATAAAAGCTCAATTTTTTTTAACTCCAATTAAAACTTCAGTTTCAGGTAACTCCACAGAAAATCCATAATTTTCTAGCCAAGTGTTTTTGCCTAGAATTAACAGGTAAGAACCAAGACTTAAACAAGTGATGAGAAGTAAAGTAGGAGTTTCTAAAGTGTGGCTTTCTATTAAAATGGAAACACCCAATCCCATTAAAATAAAGGGAACTAAAGAATTACCGTAGCGAGTGATTGTCAAGGCGATCGCTTTTACCTGAGTTAAGCAATAAGCTGTATAACACCACACACCTACCATTACGAAGAACACTATCAAAATCACAAGTAAGCTATCCCATGTATTTGTGGCAAACATTGGCATATAAATACTAATGTTGTCACTGCCATTAGCGATTGTAACTGCTGCTACACCATAGGTTTGAGGTGAAAGGAAATTGCTCCACCAAGCTGACGAAGATTCAGGAGTGTTTAAATTTTCTGTCTCATTAGTTTCTTGATTTAGTAAACGATTAATACCAATAATGATGGGAATAATACCGAGTAACCCAATCCAAGAGTCTGGGAGAATGAACTTGCCAAAAAAGCTGGGCAAACTTGCAACCACTAACGCACTAAAACCTAAATACTGACCGAAAACGATGTGACGATTGCGAAAGCAAGTATTTATTTGTGAAAAAAACAGTGATAGGACGACGATATCATCGAGATTGGTAGCAGCGAAAGCAGTCAGTCCAGTAGGAATAGCAGTTAATAATCCACTCATGGGTACGTCATGTCTCCTTAATGGTAGGTAGTGACTCTCAACCATCTGTATCGGTGACATGAAGGCTTTGAGTGTTGGAAATTCTTAGGTTTCAGAAAGTTATTGAGTCCCTAAGCACTTTTGCTAAAGGCATAGTTTTACTCTATGGCTGATTATTAATAAGAGCAAACAGTCTTTTTTGTCAAATCCATAGATTGAACTTATGGTTTTTCAAAGATGACTGTAACCACGACATTAAGAAGATTTACGGTTATCTACTGTTTTCCGGTAAATTTACCGTATAATGCTTTCAAGGTGTTCAAGATCACTACCGTACAAGCTTGTACATAGTCAAAATGACGTTGGAACAGTTGCGAATTTTTTTAGCCGTGGCAGAAATGCTGCACTTCACCCGTGCAGCCGAAGCACTTTATATTACTCAACCAGCAGTCAGTGCTGCTATTCAAAGCTTGGAGATAGGATATGGGGTGAGATTATTTCATCGCATTGGTCGTCATATTGAAATTACAGACGCTGGTAAATTATTACAGGGTGAGGCGCAAAAAATTCTTGATCATGTAGAGTTAACAGAACGTGGCTTAAAGGAATTAAATAATCTACAACGAGGGGAGTTGAAGATCGGTGCTAGTCTTACAGTTGGTAACTATTGGCTACCCGAAAAAATTAGCCAATTTAAGCAGTTATATCCTGGCATTTTTATAAATTGTAAGTTAGGAAATGCTGAAGAAATTTGTGAAGGGACTGCCTTAGGTATGTATGATTTGGGTTTGGTAACAGGTGATATTAAACCATCATTGCAGCAATCTTTAGAAAAAAACGAAGTTGGAAGCGATCGCTTGCAAATCGTTGTAGGTAAATCTCACCCTTGGTATCAGCTGACTGAGATTTATTTAGATGAATTATTTAGCACAAGTTGGGTAATGCGTGAGTCTGGTTCCGGCGCACAGCAAATGTTTGAGCAAGCCTTACAAAGTTGGGGAATTGAACCCAACAAGCTGGATGTTGTACTGAACCTCAACACCAGTGAAATGGTGAAAGCAGTTGTAGAAAGTGGCGTTGGTGCATCTGCACTACCAGAATCAATGGTGAAAAAAGAAATACAATTAGGGACATTACACGCTGTACAGATTACCAACCCGCACAAAAAATCTGGAAAGAAACTAGAAATTGTCCAGCCTGTTTGGAAACTCAAACACCGCCAACGCTTTCATACACGCGTAATGATAGCTTTTGAAGCAATACTGACGCAAGAAAATGCACAAGTTGCATAGTTTGACTTGATTAGAAATTATTTAGCATCTTTTTCACCAGATGTAAATTTTCGGCATTGCAGAATTGAAGGATGAAATTCAAAACTTCTTTGCGCCTATTCTTTGCTACGCAACGCTACCGCGAACGAGATTGCGAAGCGCGATTGCGCGAAACAAAATTCATACCGCCATTATGCAACGCCAAATTTTCAATTATTGAGGACTTGATTTATTCAGAGTTTCTATGGTAGTCTGTATTTATCATAAAACTACGGTAATTTGATAGACTTGCAGTAGTTTTGTATATAAGTAATCAATTACACACTCTAAAATTAAGTTTTTAGCAATTGGAAATCTTCTTTTATGCTAAAAGATTGGTTAGAATGGCACGATCTTTACAACACTGAACCAAAATTACAGCAGCGTCTAAAAATCGTGCAGGAATATATTTCCTATAGTTTGGATAACTCCCCAACAGGGGACATTCGGATAGTCAGCCTTTGTGCAGGTGATGGACGAGATTTATTAGGAACTTTAGCAAAACATCCCCGCGCTAAAGATGTATATGCGAAATTAATTGAAATCAATCCCCAGTTAGTTGAACGTGGACGTGCAACTATAGAATCATTAGGTTTAACAAAGCAAATTGAGTTTATCAATGGTGATGCAACTGCTGCTGATAACTATGTAGGAGCAGTACCAGCAGATATTGTCATTGTTTGTGGTATTTTTGGCAATTTAGCTGATGAGAATGAACTCAATCGGTTGTTAGGAAACTTGAGTTTTATAAGTAAAAAAGGCGCGTTTGTTCTCTGGACTCGTGGACATTTTAACTGTATTGCTTATTCAGAAACAGTGCGTAAATACTTCCGTGATTTTGGATTTGCAGAAGTTAACTTTAAACTCACAGCAACAGGAGATATGGGAGTAGGTATTCATCGTTATTTAGGTGAAAATCTACCTACACCTAAAGAAGAAAAACTATTTGTATTTTCTGGCGTTCCAAATAAGGCGAGGTAAGAAATGTCTATTGCAAGCACTACCATATCTAGTTGGGATCAATTATTAGAAAAAGCTCGACAAAATACCCCCGCCCGTCGAGTCAAAAGACCAGGACAAGCACCTTATACTGCTCCTATTCCTAGTAGTTTACATAAACTTCCCCCTGAGAGAAAACCGCCAGTATTGTTATATAGAGATAGTAACTCTTGGTGTCCTTTTTGTGAAAGAGTTTGGTTTGCGTTAGAAGAAAAACAAATTCCCTTTGAAACAGAATTTATTAATCTGAGTAATAAACCGAAATGGTACACAGATTTAGTCCCAACAACCCTTGTCCCCGCCGCCAAAATTGAGGGTAAGTTAGTTTATGAATCTAAAGACATTCTTTTAGAATTGGAAGAACACTTTGGCGAAACGTTGTTACCAGAAAATCTAGAAGAAAATGCTGTTGCTAGAAAATGGGTTGATGATGCTGAAACTAATAATTTTAGGAATATTGCTTACCAATTTCTCAGAGAATCCCCTGAAGATGCGAATGATTTAGTAAATTTACAGGCAGAATTTGAAGCTAAGTTAGATGAAATTGAGCAAGCATTAAGTAGATATCCTGGTTCTTTCTTTTTGTCAACATTTAGCCTAGTAGACATTATGTATAGCCCCCATTTAGACAGATTGGCGGCTAATTTACCAGTATATCGAGGCTATGACATCAAAGGAAATCCTCGTTTTCCTCTAATAAATGCCTGGTTTGCAGCCCTTAATCAACGTTCTGCTTACCAAAGAGTTAAGTCAGATAATATTACCAACAATTTACTTTTACGGCGCAGATTTGGCTTACAAGCTATAGGTAATCCCTTACCTTTAGATTTAGCAGAAAGTGAGTTTATTGAATATCGGGCTGAAGCTGCGGAAAGATTAAGTGATAATCGAGAAGTTGCTATTAGCGATATTCTGAAAAATTCTGGAGTTCAATCTTTAGGTGATAGCTCAATAATCAAAGAAGCTGTTGATTTTCATTTACGATTATTAGCTGATTATCTCATTAATGGTAATGGTCAACTATTACCGGGAGGAAGAACTGGAGGTAAGGAAAGTATCGATCCTATTATCGCGGCTACAGGAGCTATTACACTGGCTTATGTGCGGAATAGGATTTGTGCGCCACGAGATATGAGTGCTGGTGCTGCAACTGCATTTCGAGCCGCAGCAGATAAAGTTTTGGCATCTATTTATTAATTTTGTCTCACACCAAGAGGAATAAAAATGAGTGACGTAAAAAAAGTTAATGATGACCTAAGTATCGCTGGACAAATTTCTGCTGAGAAATTGCAAGAATTAGCAACAGTTGGTTTTAAATCAGTTTTGAATTTGCGTTCTCCAGATGAAACTGGTTTTTTCCATAATGAACAGCAACAGGCAGAAGCAGTGGGGCTAGAATATGCAAATATTCCTTTAAATCCTAAAGAACCAAATCAACAGCTAACAGCAGAGGCAATTATAGAAATTGATCATTTACCTAAGCCAATTTTAATTCACTGCGCTGGTGGTGCAAGAGCCGGGGGAATAGCCTTAATTGCTGATGCCATAGAAGCAGGTTTAACTTATGAGCAAATTGTTCATAAAGCCACCGAACTTGATATTAATTTAGAGCAGCCACATTTGAAGCAATTCTTGTTAGAAAAGTTTGCTGCCAGGCAAAGTTAATTTTTCACATCTATTTTGTCACTTTTTCCCATAGTCAAACCTATTTGGGTGCAATTTGTTATGAGCTTAGAACTAAATCTATTGAGTAAAACTGCTATTGTTACAGGTGGTAGTTCCGGAATCGGGTTAGCTACAGCTAAAGCTTTATACAGTGAAGGTGTGAATGTAGTTATTGCTGCTCGCAATCAAGAAAGATTAGAACAAGCAGTAATTGATATCCAATCTTTACCCACAACTGGAACTAAAGTTATTGGCATTAGTGCCGACTTAACCAAAGCAGAAGATGTTGAAAAAGTTGTCTCTACAACAATTGCAAAATTCGGCAAAATTGATATCTTAATTAATAATGCTGGTTCAGCCCGTGCTGGGTCATTTTTAGAATTGAGTGATGAAGCATTTTTAGATGCTTGGAATTTAAAACTGTTAGGTTACATTCGATTAGTTAGAGTCGTTGTCCCCTATTTGAAAAATCAGGGAGATGGACGCATTGTTAATATTATCGGTGGTGCTGGACGTACACCCCGCCCCAACTTCCTACCAGGAGGAACGACAAATGCTGCATTGCTCAACTTTACACGGGGCATTTCTAAAGAATTAGCCCAAAATAATATTCGGATTAATGCTATCTCTCCGGGGTTAACAGACACAGAAAGAGCTAAAACTTTAGCAGAACAAAATGCTCAAAGCTTGGGTATTAGTGTGGAGGAATATAAAGCGCAAGCAGTCAAAGCAATTCCTCTAGGAAAAATCGTCAAGCCTGAAGAAATTGCCGCTTTAGCATTATTTTTAGTTTCTGATTTAGCCTCTTCTATTACTGGTGCAGAAATTCAAGTTGATGGTGGAAGCACACCTGGAGTATAAGCTACGGGGATTTTCTGTATCCCAAAAGTTACGTTTTTCAAGCCAATACTAATCTTAATAAAGAGGAATTTCGATGAGTCAGAAACAATTATTTTCAGAAGATTCATCTACTACTGATTTTGACCAAACCTTACTGGCTGATGTGCTGGTAATTGGTGGTGGACCGGCTGGTACTTGGTCAGCGTGGAGTGCTGCTAATGCTGGTGCAAAAGTCATTTTAGTAGATAAAGGCTATTGTGGTACAAGTGGCTGTGCTGCCGCTTCGGGTAACGGTGTGTGGTATGTCCCACCAGACCCCGATAGTAGAGAAGCAGCAATGGCTTCTAGGGAAGCTTTGGGCGGATTTTTGTCCAGCCGGGATTGGATGCAACGGGTGCTAGATCAGACTTATGCGAATGTTAACCAATTAGCTGATTGGGGTTATCCTTTTCCTGTAGATGAGGAAGGTAGACCCTATCGGCGCAGTCTGCAAGGTCCAGAATATATGCGGTTGATGCGATCGCAAGTAAAACGGGCAGGGGTGAAAATTTTAGACCACAGTCCGGCTTTACAGTTATTGGTAGATGCAGAAGGGGCTATAGCTGGGGCGACAGGGATTAATCGTCAGACTGGTAAAAAGTGGATTGTGCGATCGCATTCAGTGATCATTGCTACCGGAGGCTGTGCTTTCTTGAGTAAAGCCTTGGGTTGCAATGTGCTAACAGGGGATGGATACCTGATGGCAGCAGAAGCGGGTGCAGAAATGTCGGGAATGGAATTTTCCAACGCCTATGGTATCGCACCTGCTTTTTCTTCTGTGACTAAAACCTTATTCTATAATTGGGCAACTTTTACCTACGAAGATGGGACACCTATCCCTGGTGCTGGTTCACAAAAAGGACGTTCTGTGATTGCTGAAACTTTGCTAACTCAGCCTGTTTACGCAATTATAGATAAAGCATCAGAAGAAATGCGGGTAACAATGCGGTTATCTCAACCCAATTTCTTCCTACCTTTTGATCGTGCAGGTATTGATCCCTTTACTCAACGTTTCCCTGTGACTCTGCGTTTAGAAGGAACTGTACGTGGTACAGGTGGCATTAGAATTACTGATTATACTTGTACAACTTCTGTACACGGACTTTATGCCGCTGGTGATGCCGCAACAAGAGAATTAATTTGTGGTGGCTTTACCGGTGGTGGTAGTCATAATGCAGCTTGGGCGCTATCTTCAGGCTACTGGGCGGGACAATCTGCGGCTACATACTCCCGTGATTTAGATGTACAAGCCAACCAAAGACCAGTTCAAGCTGTAGGTGGAGCAGGATTTATATCTGGTAGTCAGCGCCAAACTGACAGTGAAGAAATAATTAAAGCTACTCAAGCGGAAGTGTTCCCTTATGATCGCAATTATTTCCGTAATCAACAAGGTTTGACCGAATCATTGCAAAGATTACATTTCCTTTGGCATAAAATTCGCAACAGCGAGGTTGCAGATGATAGCAATATTGTTCGCACCAGGGAAGCAGCCGCAATGGTAGCAACAGCCAGATGGATGTACGGCAGCGCCTTGGAACGGAAAGAAACACGAGGTATGCACAAACATTTAGATTATCCACAACAGGATGCTAACCAACAACATCATTTAATTAGTGGTGGTTTGGATCAAGTGTGGGTGAAAGCTGCGTCTATAGAGGATACAAAAACAAAAGAACTCGTAACTGTGTAAATCGTAGGTTGGGGAGCCATCACCTTGGACGGGTTTCCCGGCTTGTGGCGAATGGCGTTTGACGCAAGGAAACCCAACATTATCAAAACTTTTGTTGGGTTGCGCTATTGCTTAATCCAACCTACATTCATATTAATTTTTTTTGGTTATTAAGATGATTGAATTAGTTAGTAAATCGCGGTGCATTGAATGTAATATCTGCGTCAAAGTTTGCCCGACAAATGTTTTTGACAAAGTACCAAATGCACCTCCAATAATTGCCAGACAAAGCGATTGTCAAACTTGTTTTATGTGTGAATTATATTGTCCGGTAGATGCATTATATGTTGCACCAGAAGTAGACACATTATCAGAGATAAACGAACAATCATTACAAGAAGCCGAACTTTTAGGAAGCTATCGAAAAAATATCGGTTGGGGAAAATCTTCAACAAATACAGCCAAACAAGATTTAACATATCAATTGTTGAAAAAATGAAATAGAACATTCTCTTTCCCCTCTTCGCTGGTTTGTTTATTATGACTAATTTTCGTCTCCATAAACTATCTTTACTGGCTGTATCTTGCCTTTTAATTCTTAGCACTGCTTGTAGTTTTACTCAAAACTTCTCCCAATCAGTTGCAAATAATCCAACAGAAGCTAAACCCACTACTTCCACCTTACGTCTAGGTTTTATCAGCACTTCTAAAACTAAAGTTCCCACAGGACCGACAGGTTGGGCAATGCAGCAAGGTAAACTAATACCTGAATTGCAAAAAGTAGGAATTACAGAAGTAAAAACAATTTCATTTCCCAATGGACCGAACTTAAACGAAGCTTTAGTTGCAGGACAAATAGATATCGGTATTTATGGCGATACACCTGCGTTAATTGCCAAAGCAAATGGTACTCCCACACGCTTAATTAGTCAAGAACAAGTAGGAATGAATGCTTGGTTATTAGCAAAGAAAAATGGAACAAGTTCCGTAACAGATTTAAAGGGAAAAAAGGTAGCAACAGCAAAAGGTTCTTATATGCACCGCTACTTAATTGGGCTGTTACAAAAATATGGCATTGAGCAGCAAGTTACTGTTGTTCATCTACTTACTAATGAAGCCCAATCAGCATTAGAAAGAGGTGATGTAGCAGCTATAGCCGCTGCAACTGGTACTGGATCACTGTTAAAATTAAAAGGCTATCCAGTTGTTGATGAAGCAATCAAACATCCTGATTTACCAGGAACAAGTGTAACTGTTATTACAGAAGATTTTCTTGCTAAACATCCCAATTTACCACAAACATGGAATCAGATTAAACAAGCCTCGGTAAAAGATATCAAAACCAACTCAGAAGCCTATTATAAATTTCATGCCGATGTTTCTGGATATCCTCTTGATGTTGTTAAAGATTCCTTTCCTTTAACACAGTTTCCAGAAGAAGCACTTCCCACAAATGGAGTGCAATTATTGGAAGGAACAAAACAGTTTTTAGTTTCTCAGAAATTAGCAAAGTCAGATTTCCAGTTAAATGATTGGATTTTGTCAACACCACAAAAATAATCGACTAATTCATCAGTTATGAAACTCATTTTACCGTCAGAAATTATTACCGAACTTAAACCCGGATTTCTCACAAGAAGAAAAAATCATTGATGAAAAGCTACACCAAGTGAAATTTATTTGATACATGAAGTGCGGGGACGAGAAAAATAAATATTACTGTATAAATTCGATAAAAGTTGTAATAAATCCTATGCAATCCAGTAAGTATATACGGTGATAAATATAGGAATCCGGTTTGATTATTGAAAATATACGTAGGGTGTGTAAAGCCCTTGCGGGCATGGCTACACTTAGAGCGACAGCGTAACGCACCAAACCCTTGAGAATGGTGCGTTACGGATTTCATCCTAACGCACCCTACAATACTTAATCCTGTTCAAAAATCAAATAGTAATCCTATATTTTGTAGAGATGACTATATTTGTCTATAAATTGGGCGAAGTTTTACAATACACTCAGGAAAATTTCCATATCCCATCACTATCTCTAGCCTACAGCCACAAGTTACTCAACATTGCCAAAATCTGTGTGCGCGGTTGGAATGTCCGTGTTTAGATGAAGGAAGATAGAAACTTGCTGTTGAAGAATTTCTAGAAAATATCTAATTTATAACTATGCAAACAATTGATAGAAAGTCAACTAAAAAAGCATGGGCAGGGGCAATATCTCAACCTGCAACTGAATTTCCTCTTACTCAACTACCTGTTATCGCGGGTAAAATCCCTGATGGTTTACGAGGGACACTTTACCGCAACGGTGCAGCGCGACTAGAAAGGGGTGGTTTGTCAGTAGGACATTGGTTTGATGGAGATGGGGCTATTTTGGCTGTTCATTTTACTGATGCTGGTGCGACTGGGGTTTATCGCTATGTGCAGACTGGTGGTTATCAAGAAGAAACTGCTGCGGGTAAATTTCTGTATGGTAATTATGGCATGACTGCACCGGGGGCTATTTTGAATCAATGGCGAAAACCAGTTAAGCACGCTGCAAATACTTCTGTTTTGGCGTTACCTGATAAACTGCTGGCATTGTGGGAAGGGGATAATCCTTATGCGTTAGATTTGCAGACTTTAGAAACCCAAGGATTAGATAATTTAGATGGTTTGGAGAAGAAACAACCTTATTCTGCACATCCTAAAGTTGATTATGCAACGGGGGAAATTTTTAATTTTGGTATGAGTCCTGGGCCTAATGCCATACTGCATATTTACAAAAGTGACTTAACTGGAAAGATTCTCAAAAAGGCAAAATTTACCTTAGAAGGTTTTCCCGTCATACATGATTTTGTGTTAGCAGGACAATATTTAGTATTTTTTGCTTCGGCGGTGCGGTTAAATATTTGGCCTGTTCTTTTTGGAACTAGTAGCTATAGTGATTCTTTAAGCTGGCAACCGGAAAAGGGAAATCAGATTGTAGTTATTGATAGAGAAACTTTATCTGTGGTGAGTCGGGGAGAAACAGAACCTTGGTTTCAATGGCATTTTGGTAATGGCTATGTTGATGAGAGCGGTACAGTAATTGTAGATTTTGCTAAGTATGCAGATTTTCAGACTAACGAGTTTTTGCGGGAAGTAGCGACTGGGAAAACTCAAACAGTTGCTAAAACTACGTTGACGCGGGTACAACTTAATCCCCAAACTGGCAAAGTGAGGGGAATTGAAACTCTCTTGGATAGAAATTGTGAATTTCCTTCTGTTCCTGCTAAAAATGTCAGTAAATTTTCTCCCTGTAGCTATATGTCTATTTTTCGGGAAGGAACAGAAGAAGGAGAAATCTTAAATAATATTGCTCGTTTCGACTATCAAACCGCAACTCTCACAGAAGCAGATTTAGGTGAAAATCGTTATCCTTCTGAACCTATTCACGTTCAAGATCCTCAAAACTCTGAGCAAGGTTGGATTTTAACAGTGGTTTATGATGGTAATACTGATCATAGTGAAGTTTGGGTATTTGAGAGCCAAGGCTTAAATGATGAACCAGTTTGCAAACTAGGGTTACCTAGTGTGATTCCCCACAGTTTCCAAGTACCGTGGAAACCTGGTTAAAATAATTAATAATTCGTAATAATTTGATAAAATGCTTCGATGTTAAAACTAAAACACCCCCAGAACACAAAATTAGGGTGGTCTTTGGACGAGCGAGATCCAAAGTTCATCGAAAATCTCATGCCTATATTAGGCGTTTTATATAACTACTATTTTCGAGTTCAAACCAGTGGTTGGGAAAATGTCCCAGAGGGAAAAGTCCTTGTTGTTGGTTCTCACAATGGAGGACTGGCTTCCCCTGATACATCCATGATGTTGTATGACTGGGTGCGTCGGTTTGGGGCAGAAAAACCACTTTACGGTTTAATGCATCCCAAAGTCTGGGAAGTTGTTCCCCCGATTGCAGAAATGGCCATGAAAGCTGGAGCTATTATGGCTCACCCCAAAATGGCTTATGCGGCTTTGCATTCTGGAGCTAGTGTGTTGGTTTATCCCGGTGGTCCAGAAGATGTATTTCGACCTCATCAAATGCGGGACAAAATTTATTTTGCTGAACGTCGGGGATTTATCAAACTGGCTTTGCGTGAAAATGTGCCAATTGTACCTGCTATTTCCTGGGGTTCTCATGACACTCTGATTGTGTTGGCTGATGTGTATGAAGTTATGCAGCAATTGCACAAATGGGGGATGCCTTGGCTGTTTGGGGTTGATCCTTTGGTTTTTCCCGTTTATCTGGGATTACCTTGGGGTTTAGCGATTGGTCCGCTGCCAAATATACCTATGCCAGTGCCTATGTACACAAGAATTTGTCCACCAATTGTATTTGAACGCTATGGTAGGGAAGCCGCGAGCGATCGCTCTTATGTTAACGAATGCTATGAGTTAGTGAAAAGTCAAATGCAACAAGAATTAGATGATTTAATCAAGTTAGCTAAGTAAGTTGGCAAGAAAATTGATAACTAGTCTGTGTCTAAATTCAAATCACTAGAGTTATTTACAGGTGCTGGAGGTTTGGCGATGGGGTGCGATCGCGCGGGCTTCCAGCATCAAGCACTTGTGGAACGGGATAAACATAGTTGCAACACCATCCGCGAAAATCAACGTCGAGGGATGCGACTTGTGAGTGACTGGTATCTCCATCAAATGGACGTGGCTGATTTTGACTACTCTGATGTGAGAGGAGAAATAGACCTTTTAGCAGGTGGTCCACCGTGTCAGCCTTTTTCTATTGGAGGAAATCATCATGGTTATTTAGATAAACGGGATATGTTTCCCGAATTTTTCCGGGCTGTGCGGGAATTAAATCCCCAAGCTTTTTTAATTGAAAATGTCCGTGGTTTAGTGCGACGTAATTTCATCAATTATTTTCAGTATATTCTTTTACAGTTAAATTATCCTGAAGTGCAACCCAAGGCTGATGAATCTTGGGCTGATCATTTAGTGAGACTTGAGCAATATCAGCACAGTCATACCAATGATGAACTTGGTTATCGGGTGACGTGGCAGCTGTTAAATGCAGCTGATTATGGAGTACCACAAAAACGGGAGCGAGTTTTTATTGTTGGTTTGCGCTCAGATTTACAAGCTAAATGGTCTTTTCCTGAACCAACCCATACAGAAGAGGCGCTGATTTGGCATAAATGGATAACAGGTGAATACTGGGAACGTCACGGTATTGCTAAATTATACCGCCCAGAAATGCCCACAAAAATACGCGATCGCTACCAACGGAAGGGAGCAAGTTTAATTGGTAGCATAACTTCCCCTTGGCTGACTGTGCGGGATGCAATAGCCGACTTACCACCACCTGAAAATAGTATTTTGGCAGCAGAAATTCCTAATCATATCTACATTCCAGGTGCTAGAAGTTATCCAGGCCACACGGGTAGCCCTTGGGATGAACCAGCTAAAACCCTCAAAGCGGGTGTCCATGGTGTCCCTGGAGGTGAAAATATGCTTGCTTTCCCCGATGGACAAGTCCGCTATTTTACGGTACGTGAGGCAGCAAGATTACAGACTTTCCCTGATGATTACTATTTTCCCAGCACTTGGGGTGAGTCAATGCGTCAAATTGGTAATGCTGTACCTGTTAACCTGGCTTATATTATCGCTACTAGCATCCGCACCCATTTACAAGAAGTTCAATCTTCGCTCAAAATTGAGACTGCTGTCTAGTTAAAATTGCTCATGCCATTAGAAGTTTTTCAAGCACCGCCTACACTACGCAATAAGTTAATTGAGTTTCAAGCTAGACAGCATTGTTATCCTCTTTCTGAACTGGAAGAACTCAAAGAAGAGTTAGCTGGGTATGTTGGTGTCTATGTACTTTATTACAGGGGAGAATTTCCGCTCTACTCAGCCATAACTTACGCCAATCAAAATTCTTGTTGTCTGCCAATTTACATTGGTAAAGCGGAAAATCCAGGGAAGCGGACTGGAAAGGGAACTATTACGGGCGGTTTGATTGGTCGTTTAAGAGAACATAGAAATTCTATTCGCCAAGCTAACAATCTCAATGTTGCAGATTTTCACTTTACGGTAGTAGCAATGGCTGTAGATTTAGTAGCTTGGGGTGAGTCTGTTCTGATTAGGCATTTTCGGCCTGTTTGGTGCAGTATCATTTCTGGTTTTGGCATTCATGCACCCGGTAAAGGACGGGGTTTACAAATGCGATCACTATGGGATGAAATACACTCAGGAAGATCCTTTGCAACACTATTACCTGCTAATCCCATCACTATATCTAGTCTACAACCACAGGTAAATCAACATTGCCAAAATCTGTGTGTGCATTTAGGATGTCCATGTTTAGGTGAAGGAAGATAGAAAATTGCGATAGCGTTCACGAAGTGTTCCGAAGGAAAGCGCTCCGTAGGAATCGCCTACAACCGAGGAAGCAAATAAAAATTGTCAAAACCTAAATCAACCTAAATAAATGTCGTCATTGGTATATTGTCAAGGAATAATAGAATGGGTAACTGGCTAAGGTATTGCAGTGCTGGGAATAGTTATTGTTTCTCACAGTAAACAATTAGCTTTGGGAGTGCGGGAACTAGCCGCACAGATGGTTCAAGGACAAGTTCCTCTTGCTGTCGCAGCAGGTGTTGATGATCCTGCAAATCCACTGGGTACAGATGTAATGCAGGTTTATGAAGCGATCGCTTCTGTATTCTCTGATGACGGTGTTCTAGTTCTGATGGATTTGGGTAGTGCTTTAATGAGTGCAGAAATGGCTCTGGAGTTTCTACCCCCAGAACAACAAGAAAAAGTATATCTTTGTGCTGCACCCTTAGTAGAAGGGGCTATTGCTGCTACTGTTGCTGCTGCTGCGGGTATGAATATCCAACAAGTCATGGCAGAAGCAAACGGGGCATTAGTAGCCAAAGCCACACAGTTGGGTTTAGATGCTCATCCCTTACCAGTGGTAAGTAGTCAACCCATCACTAACACCGAAGTTGCCACCAGAGAAATACGCTTAAAAGTCAGTAACCGCCTAGGTTTACACGCTCGTCCTTCTGCCCAATTTGTCGCTACTGCATCCCGCTTTCAATCACAAATCCAGGTACAAAATTTAACCAGAAATTCAGAGGCTGTCCGGGGTGACAGTATTAATCAAGTTGCCACCTTGGGGGTACGTCAAGGGCATGAATTGCGGATTACTGCTACTGGTGTTGATGCCCAGGAAGCCCTGCAAGCGTTACAAGCATTAATTATCAACAACTTTGGCGAAGATGATAGCATTGCTGAATTAACAGCACCTCCCCAGGAATTTGTTGCCCCTACTCAGGGTGAACTAGCGGGAATTGCGGCTTCTCCAGGAGTTGCGATCGCACCATTATTTCATTATCAATCTGCCTCAGTTGCAATAACCGAATATCATATAGAAAATGTAGAAATAGAGTGGCAAAGATTACAATCTGCTATACAAATAGCAAAACAGGAAATTCAAACTTTACTCTCCCACACATCTATTCAAATTGGTGATGCAGAAGCGGCAATTTTTGATGCTCACCTGCTATTTTTAACAGATCCCGTCTTGCTCGATGCCGCACGTCATCATATAGTAGAACAACATCTGAATGCAGAATTTGCTTGGCAAGCCGTAGTTGATGAAGTGACGAATTCCTACCGCAGACTTGAGGATGCTTACTTAAAAGAACGAGTTGATGATGTGGTTGATGTGGGCAGCAGGGTATTAAGAATCTTACTGGGTAATGCTCCTACTGACTTACAACTGACAGAACCATCAATTATAGTAGCAACAGATTTAAGCCCCTCAGATACGGCCAAGCTTGACCCCAGCAAGGTGATGGGTATTTGCATGACCTCTGGGAGTGCGACTTCTCACAGTGCCATTATTGCCCGGACATTGGGGATTCCTGCGGTTATGGGTGTAGATGCTCAGGTGTTAAACCTGGAAAATGGGACTTTGATAGCATTAGATGGCGAAACCGGTAAAGCTTGGGTAGCACCAGATGTAGAGACATTAAATATACTAGAATCCAAGCGTCAGATATGGCAGAAAACCCAAGCCGAAGCCCGAAAGCTGGCACACAAACCAGCAATTACCCGTGATGGTCAGCACATTAAAGTCTTTGCTAATATTGGTAGTATTGCGGATGCCCAAGCGGCGATAAATCATGGTGCTGAGGGTGTGGGATTACTTCGCACCGAGTTTTTGTATCTAGAAAGGAAAAATGCACCAGGTGAAGAGGAACAATTAGAAGTTTATCAAGCCATAGTCAAGGTTTTAGGAAATAAACCGTTAATTATTCGCACTTTGGATATAGGTGGAGATAAACACCTTCCTTATCTAAGTTCGGGGGTGACAGAAGCTAACCCGTTTTTAGGTGTGCGGGGAATTCGTTTTTGTTTAGAAAATCCCCAGTTATTGAAAACTCAGTTACGGGCAATTTTACGCGCTAGTGTGGGGAATAATATCAAAATCATGTGGCCGATGATTGCCACTTTAACAGAATTACGGGCAGCTAGGGCAATTTTGGTGGAGGTACAGAGGGAACTGCGACAAGCGGGGATCAGTTTTGATGAAACAATGAAAGTGGGAATGATGATAGAAACACCCGCAGCAGTAGCTATAGCTGATCAGTTAGCCAAGGAAGTTGACTTTTTTAGTATTGGGACAAATGATTTAAGCCAGTATGTCATGGCAGGCGATCGCACAAATCCTAGAGTAGCAACTTTAGCCGATGCCTTGCAACCTGCGGTATTACGCATGATTAAACAAACTGTCCAAGCTGCTCAAACTGCTAATATATGGGTAGGATTATGTGGAGAAGTCGCAGCAGAAACCATAGTTGCACCCATTTTATTAGGTTTAGGAGTAGATGAACTGAGTGTCAATCCCCAAGCCATAGCCCCACTCAAACAGGTAATCTCACACATGACTATAACAGAAGCTCAAGCGATCGCATCTGTAGCACTACAGCAAGACTCAGCAACCAGTGTTAGAGAACTAGTTTATCCCATCGGTTAAAATCAAATTCCCCCTGCGTTCTCTGTGTCTCTGTGGTTAGTTCAATCTTTAAACCAAATCCTTCAACTTCTGAATATCCCCATTCATAATCACATTAATATTGCGCGTAATTTTCTCGATGTCCCAATCCCACCACCGAACAGAAAGCAAAACTTCTACTTCCTCATCACTAAAACGTTGCTTAATAGGAACAGCAGGATTACCACCAGCGATAGTATAGGGGGGAATATCTTTCACAACTACGGAACGCGCTGCAATTATAGCACCATCACCTATTTTTACTCCGGGCATAATCAGGGAATCATAACCAATCCAAACATCATTACCAACGATGATGTCACCTTTATTGGGTAAATTCATCAAATTTGATATTCCTGATTCCCAACCATGACCAAAAATCGGAAATGGGTAAGTAGAAATTCCATCAATTTTGTGATTTGCACCATTCATGATGAATTTAACATGAGTTGCAATCGCGCAAAACTTACCAATAATTAAAGAATCACTACCATAGTTGTAAAGGACATTGTTTTCAAACTCCTCCGGGTTCACTGGATCATCATAATAAGTGTAATCACCAACAATGATATTTGGTGATTTGACACAACTTTTAATAAAGCAAACCCGACGATGTTCTGCTATTGGAAAGGGATAGAGAGGATTCGGTCCATATTGTCCCATGAAATTTAAACACTCCTACTTGATCACCTCCCACATTTTAACGGTTTTATCAGCACTACCACTAGCTAGAAACCTACCATCTGCACTTAACGAAATCGAATTCACCACCCCAGAATGTCCCGTCAGAGTTTGCAAAACTTCACCTGTAGAAATACGCCACATCTTGATATTATGATCCGCACCACCACTAAATATAAATTCCCCATTTGGACTAACAGCAATAGATTTTACCTTATCTGTATGTCCAGTTAAAGTATTTAGCAATTTACCTGTACTCAAATGCCAAATTTTAATTGTTTTATCAGCACTACTGCTAAATAGAAATCTCCCATCTGCACTAATAACTATTGATGTCACCTCACCTAAATGACCAGCAATAGTGCGTAACGGATCACCTGTGTGGGGATTCCACAATCTAATTTTAGAATCAGAACTGCCACTAGCAAGAATTGTCCCATCTGCACTTATAGCAATAGCATCAACTGTTGATGAATGCCACAAAGTGCAAATTCTTTCTCCTTTTTGTAAACTCCAAATTTTGATTTTATGACTACCACTAGCAAGAATTGCACCATCTGGACTAATAGCCACTACATTAACAGGTTTTTGATGTCCTAAAAGAGTATGGATAAGTTTACCCGTTTTTAGATTCCATACCTTAACATTACTTTGTGGATGTTCAGAACTACCAACAGCAAGAAAATTGCCATCAGGACTCACAGATACAGAAGAAATAGCACCTGAATTACCTGTAAAAGTGCGAATTAACTTACCACTTTGCAGATTCCACATATTAATAGTTTTGTCTGCACAGCCACTAACTAAAAACTCGTTATCTGGACTTATTGCTACAGAAGTAACTTTACCATAATGTCCTGTAAGGGTATACTTAAGATTGACATTTTCTAAATTGCGTTTGACTTTAAGAATGGATATTTCTTCCAAAAGACTTTCCACGTAAACAAGATTTTCACCATCACAATTTTTGGTAAAATATTCTTTCAATTTGCTGATATAAGTTTCATCTTCCACTTTCAATGCTAATTGCATCGCTTTTAAAGGATGAATTACATCTTTTGTTGATACTTGCCGCATTTCTAACCAAGTATCAATAGAGTAATCAACTTGTTCTTGTGACCAATTAAAATTAGGAATATGAGATAAACTTTGAGCTAATTGCAAAACTAACTCTGGAACCCTAGAACGGCATTCATTTTTTAAAGCTTGGTAAACTTGTTTATAACTATTAGCAATTAGCTGTAATGATTGTAAATCTACCGCATCATTGAGTAAGCTTGGTAGCAATTCTGGTAACAAGGGATTGACATCATAATTAACCAAATGATAAGCATCTGTTACCCAAGCAGTAACTAAACAGTGACAAGTAATTAAAACCTGAAAAAGATGTTCCCAATCATGATAACTAATGTGATATTCTAAAGATAACTGACTAACATCAATTCCTTGAGATTGCCATTTTTCGACTTTTTCTAAAATTTCCAAATTTAGGTTTCTTTCTCCACCTAAATTGTTAATTACTTCTAAATCCTCTCCTAGCGCTAAAAGTTGATTTTTAACCTTTTTCCATTCCCAAGCCCGATTTTTAGCAGACTCTTGTAAAATTTGCCGATAGGGTAATCGAGAAATAGTTTTATAATAATAATTCTCTTGTCCTAATCCCCAATAAGCAATGCGGAAATTCAGATAATCTCCATCTTTTTCAGATTCTAAAATTAAAGTAGGTTGAGTTTTTAAACTACCAAACAAAGCCTTAATGCTAGATTCACTATGAAACCGCTTACTATCCCAAGCACCAGCTAAAAACTCAATTGGTCTTTCTGGGTTATGCAGAGAATAATTATTGTTGATAAATTCACGCAAACCCTCAGCTAATTTTAGTTCAATTTCTTCAGTAAGTTGGGAATTTTGAAAATCAAATTGATCAAACTGGATTTGTGGTGCGGCCAGAAAAACTTTGAGTGGGACACGTTGACAATTGGGAGAAGAATCTAAAAGTTGAGAAGGATACAATCGCAAAGGCCAGCTATCCAGAATTTTATGCACTTCTGGTAACTTAATAGCTGTTTCTCTCTCTTGATTAGCTATTTTTAATTGTGTTGCATGGTGATAGATAGCTAATTGCTGTTGCTGGGTAAATTCAGTTGCAGTAATATCTATGTGTGTAATGTTATCTACAGTTTTAATAAAATCTTGGATTGCTTTAGGAATTGGAGAAATATTGTTTTTTAAGTTACCTTCTGTTTGCTTTTGGATGATATTCACCATCACAGGTGCAAACTCTAATACCAGTTGAACTAGTAGATTTAAACCTGGTTGCATAATTAATTTCCTGTCAAATAAATTACATTAATAGCACAATAAAAAGTTAGGTAATATTCTTTACCAACCTCTATTATTAATAGATAAAATAAATAGACAATAGCTATACTACTATCTTAAGGCATAGTTTTTGTTTATAAAAAGAATAATAATAACAGGTAGGTAGAACGTAGAGAAACCCAACACACCCATAATAAAGAATGCGATAGATAGCTTGAGTAAAATATAGAAAAACCTAAAAAAATCCCTAAAAATGTTGGGTTGCTTTCCTTAATCCAACCTACACATCTAGAGAAACCTAATAAATCCCTATTACTCCCTTCCCACTACCTATAGACGTAGGGGTCTTAAACCCTTTCATTTACAAAAAAATCCTTCATTCCGTGCAATCCTTAAATCCGTTAAATCAGTGATAAAAATTAGAATTTAACTCCTAGCTGTCCATTGAAACCACGTACAGAATTATAACCAGCACCGACAAAAACGTGTTTAGTTGCGTTTGCTTGGACACCACCAGAGAAAGCAACACCCTTATTTTCTGAATAGTAACCAACTCCAACATAAGGAGAAATTACAGGTAAATTGATGAATTTTAGGATATCTACCCCTGTTGCACCGTCAGCACCAGTTCCCACTTCAACACCTAAACTAAAAGCCTTCGCACCCACAGCATAGGTAACATCACCATCTTTTCCTCCCACGGAAACCCAAGGTTGGGGTACAATTTGTGCTGATGCTTGACTGGGGTTCAACAAAACAAATAAACCCAGTGATGTAATGAGAGTTTTGATTATAACTACTGGTTTCATTTATTTCTCCTCACTATTTGCCACAATAAATAATCGTGACGTATTTCACCTAAACTAAGTGCCTGAATATTTTCGGTATCGCTATTTATTTTTCTAGTCACAAATTGAAACAATGCACGAACGCAACGTTCATAACTTCCCCTTAGATTTAGCTGCTGGGGATATTCAACCTGTAGCTTTAGTTGCTCCTGCTATTCACGGTTAATTGATTCTGAATTCAGTTTTTTCTAATCCTATCAAAAGCAGTCCAGGCAACCCAAGTAAAAAATACTTCGGGTTGCTTTTTCATTGATGAACTTTTTCTCATAAATTATTTAAGTAAATTTCATATAACAGTGTGACATTAATAACTGTAACCTTTCACAAAAACTTTAACCATAATGCTAAAATCAATTTCTGGTGTGGCGATGACATTGATCGGACTTAGCACTAGTCTGATGTTCCCTCACATTGCGATCGCAGAAGAAATAGCTTGTCAAGGAAGCTTAGGTGCAATCACAGTCGATAATGTGAAGGTACCTCAAGGCAAAACTTGTACACTCAAAGGAACAACTGTTAAAGGAAATATTGTTGTCGAACGCAGTGCAACCCTCAAGGCCATAGGTGCAAAAGTAAATGGCAGTATTCAAGCAGAGGGAGCAACTCTAGTCGATGTAAATTCTAGTGCTACCGTGGGTGGAAGCATCCAAGTCAAGCAAGGTAGTGCTGCTCGTGTGGTGAGTACACGCGTTACTGGAGATGTGCAGTTCGAGTCAAACTCAGGAAAAATGGTTGCTAACCAAAACCAGATTGGCGGAAATTTACAAGCCGTTCAAAATACTGGAGGGGTGACAATTCAGAAAAATCGCATTAACGGCAATTTGCAGTGTAAAGAAAATGCTCCTAAGCCGACTGGTGGTGGCAATATAGTCCAAGGTAGTAAAGAAGATCAATGTGCAAAGTTATAAAAATCACAGTGATTTTTGAGAAGAATACTTTGATAAACTCCACTTTCATTTACTAACTCTGTACCAAGGAGCGATGCCTACGGCACGCTGCGCGATCGCTTCCCTCCCCGTAGGCATCACTCTTTGGTAAAATTGATTGATACTACCTTAATTAAACTCCGAAAAAAAAGTTTGACTGAATTTATATATGCATAACTAGATTTAATTCATAACTGTAATTAGTTTTATGTGGAATTGTCGAAACATTATATTTACCTCTATCCGGTCAAGAATTTTCATTTTTTATTTTATTTTGTTATCTCTATTTTTAGTTATTACAGTACCATTAATATTCAAATTTGTATTTTCTGCAATTGCTAATCGGGTTACTGAAGATATTAGAGAAGAAGTAGAGATATTTGAAGGACTGCTTCAGAATGACCGTCATATTAAATCTAAATTAGCTCTCAGGAATCAAGAAATACAATATCCAAAAAATGCTGGGCAACTCGCTAACTTATTTAACATTTATCTCTCACGACGCATCCCAGAAGATGACACTTATCTCATCGGTGTCTTGAATGAAGATTTTTATCGTTCCAGTCCGGAAGCAATGCCTAAGGAATTGCAGCCTGAATCATCATTGATGCAGTCTTTGATAAAAATAAAAACAGTCCATGAGGGTATTAAACTACAACCTAATACAAGGACTGGCAATATTCTATATATCGTTAAACCCATTCGCTTGCAAGAACAGATTATTGGACGCTTGATTGTTGCTCATGCTGTACGTGGAGAACAAGAAGAAGCTTTTGATACCCTAAAAATAGTTTTTTGGGTGATGATAGGTGTCTTTATATTATCTGTTGTTGTGACTTGGTTTATGGCAGGAAAAGTCCTTTCTCCTCTTAGCTCCATTATTTCTACAGCAATTAAAATCACTGAAACAAATCTCAACGAGCGAATCGAAGTACAAACAAGTGGAGAACTAGCTGAATTAACAAACTCTTTCAACGCCATGATGAATCGTTTAGAAGCTGCCTTTGTTAGTCAACGACACTTTATGAATGATGTCGGTCATGAATTGAGAACACCAATCACAATCATTCGAGGGCATTTGGAACTAATCGATCTAGATCAGGCTTCTGGTATTGAACAGGAAACCATTAATTTAGTAATTGACGAGATTGACCGCATGAGTCGGCTGGTGGATGATCTGAGTTTATTAGCAAAGTCTGAGCGTCCAGACTTTTTACTACTCGAAACCATTGATGCTAAATCTTTTTTAGACACATTATCTGCTAAAGTACAGGCTTTAGCCCATCGGAATTGGCAATTTCAGATCAAGGTGAAAGGAATATTGGTTGGCGATCGCCAGCGTCTCACCCAAGCAGTGATGAATTTAGCTCAGAACGCTGTCCAACATACCCAGGAAAGCGATCGCATTACACTAGGTGCTGCCCTCAATCATGGGGAGTTGAAAATATGGGTTGAGGATACGGGAGAAGGAATAGACCTCTCTGAGCAAGAACGCATTTTTGAGCGGTTTGCTCGTGTCAAGAATAGCCATCGTTGTTCAGATGGTTCGGGGCTGGGATTATCAATTGTCCGAGGGATCGTAGAGGCACACCGTGGCTTGATTCAACTCCAAAGTCAACCAGGAACAGGATCGACCTTTTTGATTGTCATACCCCTTAATCCTCTTCAAGAGTAGAAGATAGATGTCACAAATTCTGATTGCAGAAGATGAACCCCGCATTGCGTCCTTTATCGAAAAAGGTCTTAAGAGTCACGGTTTTATCACCACGGTTGCTACTGATGCCCAAAAGGCAGTGTCATTAGGGCTAAGTGGTATGTTTGAACTTCTTATCCTCGATTTAGGACTACCTGGTAAAGATGGTTTTGAGGTCTTGAAAGACCTGCGGGGGCAAGGTGCAACTCTACCCATCCTGATTTTGACTGCCCGTGATGATCTCCAAGATAAGGTATTTGGTTTAGAAGCTGGTGCAGATGACTACATGACAAAACCCTTTCGATTTGAAGAGTTACTTGCCCGTATTCGTGTTCGTCTCAGAACAGTCAATCAAATCTCTACATCAGAAAAATTTACTCTAAATGCTCATAACATTGTATTGGATCTAAGAACCAGAAAAGTAAAGGTAAATAATCAGTTAATCGAACTACCTTTCCGTGAGTTTATCTTGGCGGAAACTTTTTTTCGTCATCCAGGACAGGTTCTAAGCCGCCAGCAACTGCTTGATAGAGTCTGGGGATATGATTACGAGCCTGGGTCTAATATTGTCGATGTTTATGTTGGATATTTGCGAAAAAAATTAGGTAGCAACCTCATCGAAACTGTTCGTGGAGCAGGGTATCGCTTAAATGCATGAATGGTATTAAGTAGCTCCTTTCACCTAGTTCGTAACAACTGCACAAAGGTATTACTAACAGTATTGTCTTTAGTATCAGCAGCATACTGAATCAATTTTTCCCGCAATTCTTTGGCTGCATCTAAAGGAAGTAAGGTTGCTAACAAGAAATATACACCACGAAAACGAGGATCACCCATTCTATCAACTAATAATCTTTCGGCTGCATCGTTTTCACCGATAAAGTTCTGCACCAAAAAGAAATCCATGATTTTATCGTGACGGAAATACCATTCTTTCTTGGCTTCGCCTTTTTCATCTTGCCATTGACGGCTAACTACCATCTTGTATTTTTCATCTTCTAAAGACATTAAAACTTGATAAAACTCATCTGCTGGTAAAGCTTGTTTGTCTTGGACTCGCATTTCATAAACAGCGGCTGAAAATTTCTTCAAGGGAAATTCTTGTTTCCATTCTGTGAGATATTCTGTCGCTATTAAGTTGTATTGCTGTTCTTGCAGACGAAATAAATTAGGATATTTGCCTTGTGATAACATTAGGGCTACCACAGTTAAATCCATTGGATTTGATAGAATGCGTTGGGCAGCATCTAACTCTTCCTTGGCTTGTTGCTGCTTGAGGACTTCTTTTAAATAATCAGTGCAAGCTTTTTCATAATCAGCGCCTTGAATTTGGGCATTTTTAGGTAGTCGCGGTTGACGAGAAATCAAAAATTCTTGAATTTGTTGTGATTCTAGGGGCTGCAATTTATATATCTTTGCCGTTGAAGGTGGTATCCACTCTAGAGGCTGAGTAGTCATAATAATGTTGCCCCGGAAATAGCTTTCCACAAACTGGACGATTTTTGCCCGTGTTTCGGCGGTGACTTCGTTGAGTCCGTCTATGCAAATATCTATTGCACCACTGTAAATCAGATTTTTGAGGAAGCCGGCATCTTGTGCCTGTCCGTGTAGTTTGTCTTGAATGGCTTCAATTACGCCTTTATGACACTTTTGGGCAGGGAGATAAACAAGAATGCGCTGGGAGTTCTTGACAAGATGACGCAGAAACATAGATTTACCCAAACCAGAATCGCCTTCTAAGACAATTTGCCCTGTGATGCTGGGGAGGGCTGCGGTGACAGGGAGAATTTCTTCAGAACCGGGAATTTTGACTCTTGACTCTGGGAAGTATGATTGGTCATTAAATTTATCTAAGCCTACATCAGCTAACAGAGATGGCTGGAATGGTTCAAATAATTTGCGGCGAAAGGGAGGAAACCAGGTGAGGAGAAAGCCGACGTAACCGACACCGAGAATGCGGCGTACCCAAGGATTCCAAAAGAAGATGGCTTGGATTTGGGGGAATTTGGGATAAGCAAAGATGAGTGCCAGCCAAAAGGCAGCGTGAGAAATGATAGTAATTCGGGCGTTAAAAAACCACTGCCAACCTTTGAGGTTTATGATTTGCTCACGAACTGCATAAGCTTTAGTAGAGTCGGCAGTTTTGAGGTTGTCGTAGTGGGATTGTAGCAAACCAATATCTTGCCATTGCCAATCAACTTTTTTGTTCTCGGCAACTATGGAAATCTGTTCTGCTAAATCTTCTCTGAATCTCTCCAACCCGTTACTTGGTTCCCAGACTTTGAGAAAAACTTCTAGCGTTTTTTTGCCTTCATCATGGGTAAGCTTATCAGGAATTGTTTTTCGCTCAGGTCTGCCTAGCCATGTCAGCAGGGTTTTGACTTCATCTGTGCCGCCACTCAAAAAATAAGACCAAAACCGCCAAAATTCAAATTTTCCTTCCGTACTTGACCCAAATATTCCTTGGTTTGGCTCATAGACATAATTCAAAACGACAACAACTTCTTCTAACTTTAATTGTCTGATTTTTGCCAATGCCACTGCCGCACCGTAACGAACGTTGGAGTCCACCTTTTCATCCTTGAGGATTTTGGCGATGTCAGGGACATAGTTAGCCGCCGCTGACCCCAGGTTGCCCAATGCCACAGCCGCACCATAACGAACGTTGGAGTCCACCTTTTCATCCTTGAGGATTTTGGCAGCTTTTTGAGCAATATTTTCTGGTTTCTCACCTACTTGCAAATTTTTCAGATCATATTCATTGAGTTTGTCAAAAGCAAGTTTCTTAACTTGGTCATTTCCATCATCAAGGGCTGCTACGATACCTTTAATCTGCCATGCTTCTGGTTTGGGTTTAGGGGTTTCTTTGGCACTTACCCAAGGTAGGCAAAGGAGGAAAGAAAGGATGAAGGCTAAAGAATAAAGAAGGAAGCGAGAATGCTTGCTATTATGGCGGAGAGTTGTGAGCATAATTGGGGCAAGGTGGCAGATTACACACGGTTAACGGTATAGTACCAGACTTACCAGGGTTTTGAAGTTTAAACTTTTCTAAGAAAACGTTTTAAAAGCTTATTTTCATGTAGCGATTATTGATATTAATTAAAATATAGACAAATCGGCAATCAATAAGTAACCGATGCTATAGCAGTTCTCAGTTGAATGAAATACAAGAACCCCACCCCAAACCCCTACTCGCAAGCGAGGAGGGGACTATAATGTATCTCATTCAAGTGCATACCGCTATAATGAACGAATAAATTATCGGGCGTTGCTGATTTGATGTATGAAAATGATTTTTGATGATATCTAAACTCTTGTAGAGACGTTCTGCCGGAGCATCTCTACACCTAAATTCATACTTGGTTTCAGCAACGCCAATTATCGTTAATTAAACTTAGCCTTAGACAATTTATTTGAGGTAAACGTGATGTTGCAACTACAAATTAGATCCGATTCTCCCGATATTGAAATTGTCCAAAATTTAATTAGAACAGCCATTGAATCTGAGATTAAAAGCTTACAACGCTCATTAGCAAAAACCAATAACTTATTGATGGAATTTGAAGCAAAATATCAAGTTTCGTCCGAGTTTTTTTTTCACGCATTGGACAGCAGAAGACCTGGAAGGAGGTGATGAAGAATATGTGAGTTGGCTTGGGGAGATAAAAATCAAAGAAAAATTAACTAATTCTCTGCCAAAGTTAGAAGCAATTGAATATGTTACTCAACAATTACCAAGCTAATATTATTTCTGTTATTCAAAAATATGTAAATGATGGATGGATATTATCCTTTAATTTTTCAGTAGATTCTAGATCAAGTTACGTGGGTTTTATCCAAGGTAATTTGGAATTTCTGCAAGGCTCTCACCTATTTTTTAAAGAATATGTTGACCTACAAGAATCTCTTGACAAGCTTTCCTATTCATTCCATTATCAAGAGCATGAAAACAACTTAATATTTCGCTATGACAATGCAAAATATAAGCCTGATTTAGGTTACACAAATCATAAACACATTAAAGATAAAATTATCCCATTTAATATTCCAGATATTGAACAAGTAATCTTAGAAATTATCAGGGACTATTTAAATAATACAAAAGGGGAGACATAATGGCTTTTACCGAGCATAAAAACCTTGATAATGGTGCTTTACAGATTTCATCCTAACGCACCCTACAATATTACTATAAACCTTCCTCCTACATCCTCTCTAATACCTTAATCCCCAATAAATCTAATCCCAACTTCAACGTTCTCGCAGTCAAATCACATAACATCAACCGCGATGTTCTGATAGGTTCTTCAGATTTCAGCACCGGGCAATTTTCATAGAACTTGTTAAACTTATCGCTGAGATTATATAAATAATCACATAAACGATTTGGTAATAAATCTTGTTCAACTTCACTAATCACTTCATCTAGTTGTAATAAGTGCTTTGCTAAAGTTAATTCTGTATCTTCTCTGAGAAGAATTTTAGCATCTGCTCCCAAATTACCAAAATCAATATTACCTTCTCGACTAATGCCTTGAGTTCTCACATAAGCATATATCATATAAGGTGCTGTATTCCCTTTGAGGGAAAGCATCTTATCATAACTAAAAACATAATTGCTAGTACGATTTTGGCTTAAGTCTGCATATTTCACAGCACTAATACCAACCACGTCAGCAACGTTATTAATAAATTCTTCAGTTTCTTCTCTACCTTCTTCTTTTAATCTCGCTTCTAAATCTGCACGAGTGCGAGAAACTGCTTCATCTAATAAATCTCTTAACCGGACTGTATCACCAGAACGAGTTTTGAATTTCTTTCCATCATCTCCTAAAACCAAACCGAAGGGAACGTGAACTAATTCCACATCATCAGGTATCCAATTTGCTTTTTTTGCTACTTGCATAAATTGAGCAAAATGGTTTGCTTGTCCTGAATCTGTAACATAAATTATCCGTTTGGCTTGATCTTTTTGAATGCGGTAACGGAGAGATGCTAAATCTGTGGTCGCATAGTTATAACCACCATCTGATTTCTGCACAATTAATGGTAACGGTTCACCTTCTCTATTTGTAAAACCATCCAAGAAAACACATTTTGCCCCTTGGTTTTCTACTAATAAACCAGATGCTTCTAAATCTTCTACAACTGCTGGCAGAAATGAGTTATAAAAAGATTCTCCCCGTTCAATTAATTTGACATTCAGCAAATCATAAATTATTTGAAACTCTTTTCGTGACTGTTCACATAATAATTTCCAAGCATGAAGTGTATCTTCTGCACCTGCTTGTAATCTCACAACTTCTTGACGTGCGGTTTCTTGAAAATCTGCATCTGCATCAAATCTTTGTTTAGCTTGACGATAAAAATTAACTAAATCACCAATATCTAAAGCGTCAGCGGTGGTAAGTGCTTCTGGGTAAACTTCCCGCAAATAGGTGATTAACATCCCGAATTGCGTACCCCAATCACCGACATGATTTAACCGCAATACATCATGTCCACGAAATTCTAAAATCCGGGCTATGCAATCACCAATAATTGTAGAACGCAAGTGTCCGACGTGCATTTCTTTGGCAATATTCGGACTGGAAAAATCGACAATTTCCTTTTGGGGATTTTTGGCTTTTGGAACTCCTAACCGAGAATCTGCTTTAATTGCGTTCAGTTGTGCTTCCAGGTAGGATGTTTGCAATTTTAAATTAATAAAACCAGGCCCAGCGATTTCTGGTGGTTCGCAAATATCAGATATATCTAATTTTTCTACAATAGCAGATGCGATCGCTCTCGGTTGCATTCCCAATTTCTTACTCAGGGATAAAGCCACGTTCGCTTGAAAGTCACCAAATTTAGGATTACTCGCAGACACTAAAATCGGATCTACCCCGGTGTAATCAGCACCAAACGCAGCTACCAAAGCCTGTGCTAATTTCAGTTTGAGTTGTTCTTGTGTAGCGTTCATATTTAAATATAATCTGTTTAAAGCCGGGATATTCACAAATGCCTGATTATTCTAGCCTTAAAATATATTCATCTCAGCATTTGTTTTCTTTGAATACCCCCTCTTCCTTTCTTCCCTCCGCGTTCTCTGCGCCTCTGCGGTTGGTTAAAGATTTTTTCCCGCAGAACCAGACAGATATTAACTACTGACTCACACCGAGATTTTTCACAACGGACATACCCTGAATTCGCCATGCACCTTCTTTGCGAATTAAATCATAACGAACTCGCAACCGTTCCTGAGAAGACTTTTTATTCTGACCCAGTTCAAAAAATTGCGTAACTTCCTTAACTGTAGCTTCTACCACAGCGTTATCTGCAACACTAGGAATCTGATTGACAAATTCTACCTTCAAATCATGCTCATACGTGCGATAGCGGCTGTCTTTTATATCTTGCTGGACAATTAGCCGCCATTGTGATACGGCTGAACCTGTCAAAATCTGATCTAAACGATTAATTTCATGATTGGGTCCCAAGGCTGCGGCTTTGGTAGATAACCAAGTTTGAATTACTTCTTGAGCGATCGCATTTGTTAATATACCTTCAGCTACTTCTGGTGGGCTATTGGGGTCAGGAATGCTAATCGGTGGTTGACTCAGTTCTATCGCCAACGGTTCTCCCTGTAGAGATGGTCTAGGGAAAAACAGATTGTTTAACCATCCAAAAGCTGTGGAAACTAGTAACCAAAAAACTAATAAACCCCCCAAAGACAAGAAAACCATCCAGACTAAGCGGGTTTTTGCATCTAAGCTGTGAGCAAAAGTACGCCTTTGTCGAGATTGAGACGGACGATATTCCCCAACACCTCGACTGTTAGCTGAAGTTGGCTTGCGTCGCTTCCGCTTTTGAGGTTGACCGGGTGCAGTTGTCTGAGTAGGGACATTCATTGGCTGATGATTTCCTTTAGCTACTACTTCTGCTGTCGCCGAATGTTCTCCAGGCATTTCTGGTGTTTGACTACCACTAGGTCTAGGTGAAGTATGCCATCGAGGTAGGGAGAAATGTCCAGATTCGGGTACTTCACGGCTGACTGGTTCTGCTAATTCAGAATCAGGTGTGTGATTGATGGGTCGAGTAGTTGTATTGTTATGGTTGTGATAACGGGGACTATTTATTTGTGGTGGGGTTAAAGGTTGGTTGTTAATTGCAGACCATTCATGAGTTGTTTGGGTATCCGTTGGTAATGCTTCTAAATAAGCTTGTACCTGGGCATCAGCAAAGTAATCTTTTAAAGAAGCTTGCTTTCTGACTAAATCCCGAAAGTGAGGAAATACCTCTTGTTGTAACCACTGTTCACAGTACAAACAAAGTCCTGGTAACAAGTCTGGTGAATCTTGGGATTTTTCTCGAATAATCGCTAAGGCTTCATATTCCTGACTTAATTCTAAAACACGGGTTGCTTCTTCGGTTTGTCCCAGTAACAAAGCACAAAGAGATTGTTCTAAATGCACATCTTGGCGTTTACCCAGACGAATCAGCATTTGCTTGGCTTGGCGAATTAAAGCTGGTTGACGTTGGGTAAAACCCCTGGCGATTAAGGCATAGACTGCTAGATATGTGGCAACAGCGGAGGGTCGCTTGCTTTCGGCTTCAAATAGTTTATGCTGTTCTGTAACTGTTAAATGATTGCGTAACTGCTGAATAAATCTGAGAAAATCATCTATATTTAAGCCGGATTGATCATTGCCAGCGCCATCAATTCCGCCCCGTTCTTCTAAAATATTCTGTAATAATTCCAAGCCTTGACGGCGTTCCTTAGTCTTCTCTTGAGGTAGTGCTAGTAACTCTAGAATGCGATATGGTCGCAACTTACAAAGATCCGCTGCAATTTCTGATTGCACGCTAGGGAATATACCTTCGCGCATTAATAATTCTTCCCCGGTTTCTAAAGATATGGCCGCATTTTCATAATGATTTTGCTGCCATTGTTCACGTCCTAGTTCTAGGCAAGCTAAGGCCACTGTGAGAATAATATCTGATAGTTCAGGACTAGCTGAGTATTCCTCGCCGGATAGATGGCTGCCTACTCTGACACCGACTCCATTTTTATTGACCAGGTATGGACGACCTAATTTGAGTACTAGTTCGTATTCCCCTAACTCTTGGAGGAGTAATAAAGCGCCAACTAGTTCCTCAGGGGCAATTTCGATGCTGAGACTTTGAACATCATGATTACGGCGGTTGTTTTCGGTACGATTTTCTAATACAGATGTATTTGCCGCCCGATCTGGATCATAGGCGTGGGCAAGATAAATCTGATCATACCTGCTGCGTTCTTTGGAATCTGATAAAACCACGTAAGCTTCTTCTATGAGTTGTTTACGAGAAGAGATGGCTGTAATTGAGTACTCGCGTCGGGGCAACTGAACAATGCGATCGCTGTATGCTTGCCGCAATTGCTCTTCACTTGCCGCTAACGGTAATCCTAAAATTCGGTAGTAATCGAGCGGAATTCGCACAGCCTACTTCCCCTGCACCGTGGTCGCGTAGCGTCTCCTAGAGATAGACATAGACATAGTTCACCTAGAGGATTCCAGGTATGTAAAACCGTGCCATAATAATAGCTTTATTAATACCGTGTCAAGTATACACTTGAAGTGTATATTGTCACAGTTCTTTTTGTTTTTTTCTCCCACAGTAAGTCATATCCTCAGAATTGATTTTTGGCTTTGGCGTAACCCCCCTAAGGTATCGCACCCAGCTCATGATTTGAAATCGCCTCAGAAGCTTTAGCCTTGAATTGTGATTCTTAGTATATGCTGCTGCAACATAAATACACCCTTGTCATCCCTCAACATCTGCAAGCACAAGTACCGCTTTTGGTAGTAGTCGAGATGTTGCACCCAGTGTAGTCTAAGATTTATGATCTTTTTGGGTTGTTCCCAGTCAGGCAGTTGAATAAACAATACCAGCACTGGTTAGTTCTGGATAACTAAAAAAAACAATATATCATGATTAAAATTTAATGGCAATTACGGATACCAGTGTATATTTTATTACTCAAATAAGACGATTTTCAAGTAAGATAGTAGGTAGAGGGAAAAATTTTTTGAAGTCTACCTGCATCTAAACTTTTCTAAATTGTTAATGGGTATGCAGACAGACAGCGATCGCAATTGCTAACTTAGAGAGCGATCGCTAAAAGCGACGGTTTTTACCTTCAACATTCTTATAAAATTTGATTGTTGACTCTTACCAACCCTGGCTTACTAAATTATTTAACTTTTACGATAGGGATACTTTACAAAAATGGTTCAAGAACGCACGTTACCCACCTTTGATGCTGCCACCGTCCAAATTACCAAAGCAGAAGGGTTAGGCTTATACGAAGACATGATCCTCGGTCGCTTTTTTGAAGATAAATGCGCCGAAATGTACTATAGAGGAAAAATGTTTGGTTTTGTCCACCTGTACAACGGTCAAGAAGCCGTTTGCAGCGGCATTATCAAAGGAGCAATGCGACCCGGCGAAGACTTCGTTTCCAGCACCTACCGCGACCACGTTCATGCTTTGAGCGCAGGAGTGCCAGCAAAAGAAGTAATGGCAGAATTATTTGGTAAAGCCACAGGTTGCAGCAAAGGGCGCGGTGGTTCCATGCATATGTTTTCTGCCGAACATCGCCTATTAGGTGGGTATGCGTTCGTAGCAGAAGGTATTCCCGTTGCAGCTGGTGCAGCATTTCAAAGCAAATACCGGCGGGAAGTCTTAGGAGATAAAAACGCCGACCAAGTAACTGCTTGCTTCTTTGGAGATGGTGCAGCTAACAACGGTCAATTTTTCGAGACATTAAACATGGCAGCACTATGGAAACTGCCAATCCTGTTTGTGGTAGAAAATAATAAATGGGCGATCGGCATGGCTCACGAACGGGCCACTTCCCAACCCGAAATTTACAAAAAAGCCAGCGTGTTTAACATGGTAGGCGTAGAAGTAGACGGAATGGACGTTCTCGCAGTCCGTCAAGTAGCTCAAGAAGCCGTAGCCCGCGCTCGTGCAGGAGAAGGCCCCACCCTCATAGAAGCCATGACCTATCGCTTCCGTGGTCACTCTCTAGCCGACCCAGACGAACTCCGCAGCAAAGAAGAAAAAGAATTCTGGTTTGCTCGTGACCCCATTAAAAAATTAGCCGCTTACTTGCTGGAGAAAAATTTAGCAGACGAAGCAGAATTAAAAGGCGTTGAAAATAAAATTCAGGATATCATCGACGAAGCCGTGAAATTCGCCGAAGACAGCCCCGAACCAGACCCTAGCGAGTTATATCGCTTCATTTTTGCAGAAGACGTTTAGAGAGTACCGAGTATTGAGTACCGAGTACCGAGTATTGAGTGCTGAGTGTTGAGTAGAGAAACTTCAAAATTCAGTATTTAGTACTCACTAGTACTCAAGATTAACCATAACTTTAGGAATAAACCTGTGTATACCATTGCCGTTGAACGACAACAATACAAAACCTACATCCTTTCTGATGATAGTGCTGGTACACAAATAGAAGTTGTACCTGAACGGGGTGGTATCATTACCCGTTGGCGGATTCAGGGTCAAGAAGTCTTTTATTTAGATACTGAACGCTTTACCCATCCAGATTTGAGCGTCAGAGGTGGAAATCCGATTTTATTTCCTCTGTGCGGTAACTTACCAGATAATACTTACACCGTTGAAGGTAAACAGTACACCATCAAACAACATGGTTTCGCTCGTGACTTACCTTGGGAAGCAACTGAGCAAAAAACTGATGGTAAAGCTAGTTTGACTGTTGTTCTCAAAAGTAACGACGAAACCAAAGCGGTTTATCCTTTTGACTTTGAACTGGCTTTCACCTACGAATTACGGGGTAATACCTTAGTAGTGCATCAGGAGTATAAAAATCTGTCATCCACACCAATGCCCTTTTCGGCTGGGTTCCATCCCTATTTTCTCTGCGGTGATAAATCTCAAATAGAGGTAGAAATTCCTTCCGTGCAGTATCAAGACAATAAAACCAAAGAATTTCACGCTTTTAACGGCAAATTTGACTTTAACCAAGATGAAATTGATTTTGCTTTTGGAGGGTTAACTAGTAAATCTGCATCTGTGACAGATAACAGCCGCAAGTTAAAGCTAACCCTAGATTACGATGATTTCTCTACCTGGCTAGTTTTCTGGACAGTGAAAGGCAAAGAATTCTACTGTCTAGAGCCTTGGAGTGCCACCCGCAACGCCTTCAACACTGGAGAAAACCTGACTGTGTTAGCACCAGGAGCTAGTTGCACAGCATCTTTCCAGTTAACAGCAAATTTTTTCTAAAAACCCCTTGACAAAACCCATGCTTTTGATGGTATATTGGGAAAGTTGCAAATCACTGCAAAAGGGTCGCTAACTCAACGGTAGAGTACTCGGCTTTTAACCGATTAGTTCCGGGTTCGAATCCCGGGCGACCCATAAAAAGCTGAAGACAATCTTTAGATGTTTAAAATGATTCAAAAAAGATGCATCTTCAGCACCTTTTATTAATTTCTTTCAATGACAAGAGAGTTGTATTTTTTTTAAAAGAGTGCTGATTCCTGAGTACTACTGAATAACTTCATCCACAGGTAATACATCGTGGAAATAATTATAATCAACGTAGCGATGTCCATCTGGTGTCCGGTGCATAATATCGACAAATCTGCTATTCCATAAAATATCGTTAGCAGCATAACTATGACGAGCATGGACAACCTGTGCCACAGTTTCATCAATACCACTAACAGAAACCATTAGTAAGGATTGTGTCTTCACCAGTGATTCTGATGTCATCCCAAACAAAGGACTAGATTCATCAATTATATGCATAATTGTCCAAGATAAAGAGAAGTTAGGTGTTTGGCTTCTGACTAACTTGAGATCATGAATTTTCCGTAAAGAAGCTCCATCTTGATTTACCTCATCACGCATTAAATACAGCCGTATCTGTGCCTCTAAAATCATATTGCGGCGCTGATTTGCAGTACGAAATAATAGAGTGGGTAATCCTTCCTGTGGCATAATTACCGCTACACGGCTAAACATCACACGGGCGGTTGGTCGAGAAAAACGAGCAAAAGCTAATCCTGTCATCACGGCAATTCCCACCACACCGATCATCGCCTCAATAGTGACTATGATATTGGCATAAGTTGTGGTTGGATACATTGCACCATAGCCAATAGATGCCAAGGTTTGCACACTAAAAAAAAAGGCATCTAGAAAAGAACCAGGTTGAGCATTAGCGATACAATCTCCTCCTAATCTATAAGCCAAAGCAAATAGAGTATTAATAGCTACATAAAAAATACAAATTAGGATCAAGAAGCCAGACCAGGGAATAGTTAGTAGTAAATGGTAAGGATCACGCCAGTATGAATGCCATACCCCCATACCCATAATTTCAAATTGTCCATTGTGGATTTTGATATGAACTCGTGGAATTCTAGGCTGTTGGCGCTTTCGGGAAGGTTTTTTGTGTCTAAATTTCATGAACAGTAGTTGAAAGCATGGTGAATGGTACTATGACTGGAGTTGAATACAGCCATAAAGTATAAACCTGGTGGTTATTAATTACTGATGAATCGCAATTTTTGGATTACTGCTTTAATTGCCTTTGTTAACTCCCTGAGTCTGACGATTTTAATTCCTATTATCTATCTTTATGGCAAACAATTTGGCCTGAGCGATTTCCAAACCAGTCTATTATTTTCTATTTACTCTATAGCTCAATTTTTTGCAACTCCTGTCATTGGCAAACTTTCTGACCGTTTTGGCAGGAAGCCTTTATTAATAATAAGTTTAGCCGGGACTGTCATTGCCAACTGTATAGCTGGAACTGCAACAACTGCAAGCCTGTTATTTTTTGCCCGATTTTTAGATGGGATCACAGGTGGTAATGCTTCTGTGGCTCAAGCGGTAATTTCCGATATTACCAGTCCTAAAAATCGCGCCCAGGCATTTGGTATTTATGGGGCTGCAATGGGTTTAGGCTTTGTTTTAGGGCCAGCTATCAGTTTATTAGCACAGCAAATTTCTTTGGGAACTGCATTTTTAGTTTCTGGTGGAGTTGCGCTTGTGGCTTTGCTAATGACTATTTTCTTCTTACCCGAAACTCTCAAAAATAAGGCTACAAAATCTAGTAATATATTCGATTTGGGTTTAGGAAATTTAATTAAAGGTTTAGTAATGCCAGGAGTTGGCATTTTGCTATTCATTAATTTTTTAACTGGTACGACTTTTACTATGTTTACCTATGCTTTTCAACCTTACTTTATCAAGGTTTTAGATCAAACTAGTCAGTCTTTAACACTCCTATTTTTAGTCTTTGGCACACTAGGAGTAATTATGCAAACCTGGGGAGTGTCTGTGATGAGCAAGAAATTTGATGTAGTTAAAATTTTGTTTTTAGGTCTATTCTTTCGTAGTCTATCATTTGCATTAATGCCTGTTTGGCCTAATATTACTTATTTTGTAATTATCAGCATCTTATTTTCGCTGTTTAATTCTCTCGTACAACCAATGATTAGCACTTTAATTTCTCTCAATGCTAAACCTGATCTTCAGGGAACTGTATTGGGCTTGAATGCTTCTTATTTAAGTATCTCTAATGCTATTGGTCCTGTAATTGCCGGACTGATTGTAAAACAATCTAACCCTATAACCTATGGCTATCCTTTATACTTAGCAGGAGGGCTAACATTTTTAGTGTTAGCTTTTGCAATATATAATCGAAAAAGATATACACCTCATAATTCATGAAAAAGGTGGGCATTGCCCACCCGATAACTAACTAGAAGTACAACGGTTAAACCATTCTTGATACCTTTGTTGTTGGGACTCATTCTCTACGAGGATTGATATTTTTATGTGCTGACAGCCCTGATCTTTTTCTAGGTTGATAGCATTTAAAATTAAGCTGGCAATTTTTGGTGAACTGAACTCTCCACTAACAATTAAACCACTTTCAAAATTGGTCACTTCCGATGTTTCTGCTGTAGTTAAAATTTCCGAAATATCTCCTTCATTTAAATCTATCTCGGCTAGTTGTTTATGTTCTGGGCTTACTTGCTCAATAATCAGTTTTTCCCGACGGACAGGAATTTGTATCATCTGAGTTTCGATTTGTTTGCGAACAATTACTTCTCCAATTTTTTGTTTGCTATTACCAACAAACAATCTTTCTTCCAGAAGAGGAATAATTTTCTCTTGCTCTTCCATAGAGGTATTTTTGGATTGTTTTTGTTCACCAGGTGTTTCTGAATTTAAATATTCAAGCATATATTTTTTTTATGATGTGGCTATTTATTTAAAAACAAATCTATTTCAGTTGTAAATATCTTTCGGTCTTTCAGTACAGAATATTTATATTAAATGTTTGGTAGTGAGAATTTCATACATTCTTTTTCTGATTCTGAGTGCTGACAATGTATCCAATTACAAATACAGGTAAAGCTGATAAAAAGCCCCACCTGTACTGGCTTTGATTAATTAATTAGTTATGAATGAATTCATTTTGCTCAAAGTCAAAATTATCGTTCTTCAATAGGTAGATTAGGCGCATTCACATCTAATTCTTCACGACGTACAGTTGCTTGAGTTTCAACGGTGTCTTGCTCTACAACTTTTTTGACTCTAACTTCTTCACGTACAAAAGCTTCTTTCCGAACTTCTGGTGTTTCTTCGTAGATTTCCACACGAGTTACTTCACCTTCTCGGAAGTCGGCTTGACCGGGAGCTACGGCTCTACCAGCATCTTCAGGTGTGATACGTTCGACAACAACGTGTTCTCTTTCTACGGGTACTGATACTCGTGCAGTTTCGGTTTCTACGTGCTTCCCAACGGTAACATCTCCCATTTTGCGGCGATGTTTACTGGTAATCAGCCGTTCTTGATACAATTTCAGATTTTGATTATTTTGCTCATTTAAATCGAATAACTCAGGTTCCTGTTCGTAGCGATAAGTATCCCGGTTGTCGGTTGATGTAGTTCTTGCAGAGGTTCTTCCTACCCCTGTGGATTCTACAGGTGTTGGTGATTCTAGGCGGTCTGATGCTTCTACACTTGAGGTGCGGTACTGGGGATTGCGATATACTCCACGTACCCGTTCTTCGTAGTCGTAATCTGTCGCTAAACGTTCGTTAAACTCAGGTAAATTTTCTGCTTGATCTCTTGTTAAACTAATAGCATAAACACGCTTAGTATTATAGTCGATGCGGGTACGTCCAATAGGCATCAAAACTTTCTTCCCAAAAATCCAGAAGCCTAAGTCAACTACTAAATAGCGAAAATGTCCTTCTTCGTCAACTAAAGCATCATGTACAGTACCTATCTTTTCATCTGTGCTTTCTGTATATACTCCTAGACCCTTAATGTCATTACCTTCAAAACTATCGCGGTACTGAGGATCAAAGTCTTCTAATTTGTAAAGAACCATTATATTTTAACCTCGGAATATCACAGCATTTCTTGATTTTTATGCTACAAATTCATTCGCTATTTTTCCTCTTTCTATTGAATGAATTATTTTGGGAATAGAATTATCAAAAGTGATAGATACTGCTGGTGATAGTAATACAAACATTAAAGAATATTGGCAAAATTGTGCTGTAGTTATATTCCTATAGGTTACATGGTGCAGCGTGCCATCTCAGATTAATCGCTTTAATCACTCAAACTCTAGATTCTTGGTTATTATTACCAAATCTAACTACAGATTTACTTGAAGTTATATAGCAATCCTATTTAATTTTTAAAATATATGTAGAGTAGAAAATATCCATCAAAACCCTAAATGTATTTCACAAATTCATTACTATTCCTCTATTAGGCTAGGGTTTAACAATGTTAAACTCGTACACAAATAAATTAAATTAGGATTGCTATAGTTGATAAATTCCAATCAAATCTAATCAAAAATCAGGAATTGTACACTACCATGTAAACATTTTCAGTGATTGACTTTATCACTATTTTCCTGTAAATGTAATGTACCAGAAGTATCAATATCTAGCTCCTCCCTGCGAATGACATCTTGCGCTTCTACCATATCCCGATCTACTACTTTTCTCACTCGCACTTCTTCTCGAACAAATGCTTCTTTATGAATTTCTGGTGTTTCTTCATAAACTTCTATGCGAGCTACTTCCCCTTCTTGAAAATGGATTTCATTAGGATCTACTAACGTTTCTGCACCTGTGGGTTGAACTCGCTCAATGACAACACGTTCTTTTTGAATAGGTACTGTAACCCGTGCTGTTTCTGTTTCAATATGTTTACCAACTGCTACTTCTCCGGTTTTGACACGGTGTTTATTGGTAATTAAACGTTCTTCATACAGTTTGAGAGTTTGATGATATTGATCATGCAAAGCATATAAATGCGGTTCTTGTTCGTAAGTGTAAGTTTCAGGATTATAATTTACAGCACCACTAGGAGAGCGATAAACACTGCGTACCTGTTCTTCATAATCATGATCAACAACTATGTTTTCATGGTACTCAGGTAATTGTTCTACTTGCTGTTTACTTAGTCCATCAACATAAACAGATTTTGCCGGATAATTGATGTGAGCGAGTCCAATAGGTAGTAATATGTTTTTCTCAAAGTTAGATCCTATATTAGTCTCAATGACTAGATATCGAAATCTTCCATCATCATCAACTAAGGCATTATTAATTTTACCGATTTTTACTCCACCTTCTGTGTAGAGATGCAAGGTTTTAATATCATCTCCTCCAAAAGTTTCCCGATAGTTGGGATCAAAATTTTCGAGTTTATGAAGCGGCATACTGTGTTTGCAACCAAATTTTGCTTATTTCTATTCACAATAGTAGAAATTATTTTTCTATTTGTCCTCTTGCTGATGACTGAAGTCTGGTGAGATATGAGATTGCTGATAGAAATAGAACTAAAGATAGAGAAGTAGATAAAAGGGAAGTAATACTACTCAGTTCAGATACACAATCTTTGGATAACCCTCTTAGGGGACGTTTGAAAAGTATTTTTGGTAACATCAAAGCCTTGGAAACCTAACTCTAATCTCTTCCCTACAAGATTTGGGAAGTAAGAATCAAAGTCTCTCTAGGGGAGAGGTACTCTACGGGAAGCCTCTATGCGTTTATGGAAAGGGGTTTCTCGTATACTTTGTGACTTTTCAACCATCCTCTAATATCATGTTCGGTTAAATACTGAAAGAAACGGTATCAGGTATCAATCCCCGAAAAATAAATAATAGAAAAAATGGAGATATATATTTTAAATGTTCAGGGGTATATTTGGTTGATTATTGTTGAGGATCTTTGATAACCTCTAAGGCTTCATCACACCAATCTATCCATTCTAATTCATAACGAATACCCGCATTTAAAACTAAATATCTGAGCTTTTGTTTTCTAGTTAATGTTTCTGGATTAGGGAATTTCTCTTGCTCAATTTGCCGATATTTGGACAATTTTTCTATATGTATTTGACGACGGCGTTTTACATCTTCTATCAGTACACTAGCTGGTACTAAACTACCAGAAAAAACTTTTACTAATATGTCTTCTCTAATTATGTCGGGTTCGCTGGGTTGTCGCATCCACTCTAATAAATGCTGTTTACCTAATTCTGTAATTGAGTAGATTTTTTTATCTAAGCGTCCTTGACGGGGAATAATCTCGGAAACAATTAACTCCTGTGATTCTAATTTGCTCAGTTCCCGGTAAATTTGCTGTTGTGATGTGTTCCAAAAACAACCGATTGATTCGCTAAATACCTTGGAAAGGTCATAGCCACTATGGGGTTTTTCAATTAAACAGGTCAAAATGGCTTGCGGTAAACCCATAAAAAACTACTTGACAGATATTTTCTTTAGGTTACACTAAATTTTGTACACAACAAGTTGAATAAAAAAAGTTTAATTAACTAAATTGAGTAAATTAATTCAGGTGGAGACTTAAGTGCAGAATTTTGACCTAGAACCAGCCAAAACCTCCAAGTATCCCAAGCAAGCTAACTTGTCAGTGCGATCGCTCATTGTTAGTACCCTAGTTTTAGCTGTCACCAGTATTGCAGCATCATCATATTTTTTAATCAGGAGACAAAATAGCGATCAGAACGCCACCACCCTAGCAGCAGAAAGTCTTCCAGCAATTAAAGCGGTTACGGCTTTGGGAAGAATTGAACCCCAAGGGGAAGTTATTCAAGTGTCGGTGTCGCAAATCGTGGGTAGTAACCGAGTCGATGAACTATTAGTTAAGCAAGGTGAAAACATTAAGAAAGGACAAGTAATTGCTATTTTGGATAGTAGCGATCGCCGTTTAGCAGCACTAAATCGCGCCAAGCAACAAGTCAAAGTAGCCGAATCTCAATTAGCACGGGTAAAAGCTGGTGCAAAGCAGGGAGAAATCGCCACCCAAATAGCGACAATTAGTGAATTAGAAGCAGAATTACGTCAACAAAGTGCAGCAAGAATAGCCACAGTCAAACGGTTGGAAGCAGAAGTAAAAAATGCTCAATTAGAATATCAACGGCATGAATACTTACAAGTAGAAGGTGCTATTTCTACATCCATCCGTGATAGTAAAAAATTGATTTTAGAAACAGCAGAAGCAAATCTGCAAGAAGCTATTGCTAACCGGATTCAGACATCAGAAACCCTCAGAGAAAAACTCAGACAAGCCAGAGCAACTTTAAATCAAATTGCAGAAATACGTCCCACCGATATCCAAATAGCAGTCGCCGAAATAGAAAGTGCAAAAGCCGCAGTCCGTGAAGCTCAAGCAGATGTAGATTTAGCTTATGTGCGTTCTCCCCAAGATGGAAAAATTCTTAAAGTTCATACTTGGGGAGGAGAAATTGTCAGTGATAAAGGCATTGTAGAAATTGGAAAAACTGAGCAAATGTATGTAGTTGCTGAAGTATATGAAGCCGATATTAATAGCGTAAAAATAGGACAATCGGCAACTATTACTCAACTCAATTTACCGGGAATATTAGCAGGAAATGTTGAAGAAGTAGGATTATTAATCGCCAAGAAAGATGTACTCAATACTGATCCTGCGGCTGATATAGATGCGCGAGTTGTAGAAGTTAAAATCCGCCTCAATCCAGAATCTAGTCAACGAGTTACAACTTTAACTAACTCTAAAGTAAAAGTAGCAATTCAATTAAATAATAATTCGGATTAGAAAAAATATGTGGAAACGCAAAATACCACTAGCATGGTTACAGTTGTCAAGAGAAAAATCCCGAATGCTAGTTGCTATTGCTGGCATTGCTTTTGCAGATGTGTTAATGTTTTTACAACTTGGCATTCGTGAAGCTCTATTTGATGGTGCAGTACAACTACATAACAGTTTAGAAGGAGAAATTGTTTTAGTTAGTTCTCGCTATAAATCCTTAATTTCATTAGATCAATTTTCTCAAAGGAGATTATATCAAACATTAGGTTTCACAGGTGTACAATCTGTAAGTCCTATTTATTTAGGTTCTCTTCCCTGGAAAAATCCCGATAATCAACAAACTTGGAATATTTATGCTATTGGCTTTAATCCAGAAGAACAAGTAGTGAATTTAGCTGGAGTTAAAGAGAATTTAAACAAATTAAGAGAGGCCGATACTGTTTTATTTGATCGTGGTTCTCGTAAAGAATTTGGTACTGTTGTTTCCCAAATTCAAACTAATAATACTGTCACCACAGAATTAAACAATCGTCAAATTAATGTTGTGGGTTTATTCCGTTTAGGTACTTCTTTTGGTGTAAATGGAAATATCATCACTAGTGATGTCAATTTCCTCCGCTTATTTGGAAAAAAGAGAGAGAAAGGATTAATTGATTTTGGACTAATTAAGTTAGAATCTGGAGCGAATTTAGATTGGGTAATAGCCAATTTAAAAGCCAAACTACCAAATGATGTTCAGGTTATTTCTAAACAGGAATTCATGGCTAGGGAAAAAAGCTTTTGGAATACTAGCACACCTGTAGGATTTACCTTTACATTAGGTGCAATCATTGGCTTTATGGTTGGTGCGGTAATTGTGTATCAAATTCTCTATAGTGATGTTTCTGATCATTTACCAGAATATGCAACTTTGAAAGCAATAGGTTGTAAAAATAGCTATTTAATTGTTGTGGTATTTCAAGAAGCATTAATTCTAGCAGCTATTGGCTTTATTCCTGGAATTACTATTGCTCAAGGTTTATATATGATTACCAAACAGGCAACTCTGTTACCAATCATGATGACTTTAGAAAGAGCAGTTTTGATATTTATTTTGACAACATTAATGTGTTCTATCTCTGCATTGATAGCCATGCAAAAATTACAATCTGCTGATCCTGCTGATATTTTTTAGAAATAAAGACTATGAATAATTTCCCGGCTATCTCTGTTTCTAACCTTAATCACTATTATAGTGAAGGGGGATTAAAAAAACAAACTTTGTTTAATATTAATTTGGATATTCTCCCAGGAGAAATTGTGATTATGACAGGCCCTTCTGGTTCTGGTAAAACTACTTTATTAACTTTAATTGGTAGTTTACGTTCTGTACAATCAGGTAGCCTCAAAATTTTGGGTAAAGAACTTTGTGGTGCGAATAAAAATGATATGGTGCAGGTGCGGCGAAATATTGGTTATATTTTTCAAGCGCACAATTTGTTAGGTTTTCTGACTGCTCAACAAAATGTGCAAATACCTTTTGAAAATAATCATAGTATTTCCTTTCGAGAGGCGCAAGCTATCGCCGCAGCTATGTTAACTACTGTGGGTTTAGGCGAAAGATTGAATTATTATCCTGATGGACTTTCTGGGGGACAAAAACAACGAGTTGCGATCGCTCGTGCTTTGGTACATCATCCTCAACTTGTTTTAGCGGATGAACCCACAGCAGCTTTAGATAGTAAATCGGGACGAGATGTGGTCAATTTAATGCAGCAATTAGCTAAAGAGCAAGGTTGTACAATTTTGCTTGTCACCCATGATAACCGCATTTTAGATATCGCTGATCGCATAGTTAAGATGGAAGATGGCTATTTGGTTACGAGTTAAAAATTTTCGATTGATACTGTGATTTATTGAATCATCGCCACTCACCCTGTAAGGTAAAAGCAGCCCAATAATCAGGTTTAGAAAAACGCTCATCCTGTAACATCTCAATCTGTGCTTGTCTTAATGCCGCAGAGGGTTTTAAACCATCTTTGAGCATTTTTTGATAAAATTTTTCCATCAGTACCGAAGTCCCCTCATCATCGACATTCCACAAACTCATCACCACGCGAGGACTACCTGCATATATAAAACCAGTTGTTAAACCAACTAATCCTTCTCCTTTGATTTCTTCACCTAAACCAGTTTGACAAGCACTCAAAACTACCAAATCTGCTGATAGGTTTAAATTGAAAATATCATGCAAACGTAAAAAGCCATTTTCTGGTTTACCTTTATCATTAAATAGTGATAAGACTAAACCGGATAATTCCGGTTGTTTACTGTCTATAATACCGTGAGTAGCAAAATGAATTATTCGATATTGGCTGAGTTGGGGATTTGTTACAAAATCACGATTAGCAGAAAAATCATAAGCTTGTAAACTTTGATTTTTAGGAACCAACTTTAAAATTGTTTCTGCTTCTTTGCGAGTAAATGGTAAACGGTTAAATTGGATTTCTGTATTACCTACGGCTCTTTTTAAAACCAGATTTTCTAAATTATCTGTGTTTAGTTTTGTTGGTTTTCCTTTATCAATAAAACGTTGATCATCAGTTGTAAACACCGGATCTGCTAACATTGCTAAACTTTTCAGTGCGGTTTTACGTCCTTTTTGTTCAGTGCGAAGCAGTGCGACTGTAGAAGCTGATGGTAAAGTGACAATTTCGTGATTGATTATTAATGGTTGATATTTCTGGCTATTGGGTATTGATAAAGCTGTAAAGGGTAAATATTGCAAAGCCCCATCACCAACGATAACTAATCTTTTATTACCTAACTTTTCTGCTACTGGTTCTATTAAGATTTTTGTTAATTGTGCAGATGCTTTAACGATTGTTTTTTTATTTGATGAAGGTTTGACAATTTCATTACGGAAGTTTTTAACTAAGGTTTCTATCTCGCCACTTTTAGGAAGTTCATAACTTGTCATTCCTCTTTTAGTAATTGCCCAAAGATAACTCTTTTCTTCACCTAGAGAATATTCTAAAAGTATGGTATCTTCATCTAAGACTCGTTGTTGAATTTGTGCTAATGTCAATGGTTGTGGTTGAGTAATAGCAGCATAACGAGGGCTGTTAATACGGATTTTTGTTTGAATGTCTTGATATTGGTCTAAAAGTTTAGCGGTTTGTGTTTCTAAAGCTCGTTTTTGTTCTGATGTGTATTTACCACTGAGTAATTGAATACGGTGTTTTTCATGATTATCAAGTTGTTGTTGTATATTCCGTTCTGCTTGCAGTAATTTGGCATCTACACCAGTACGAATATCGGCATTAGCTTCTGTAATAAGTTCTAACAAACTACGGGCGCGGGCGCTTTCGCTGGCTTGCAGTGCGATCGCATCGTATCCTTTTGATGGTTGCTGTTTGTGTAGCTGCATCAATAGGTCAATATAGAATTTGTAATAACTTTGGACAGTGGCAAAGTAAGAAGTGCGTAATTCTGGACTAGTGATTTTAGTGCGTAATTCTTCAATAATATTGATGGCATACTGCATCTGCTGAAAAGCTTCAGCGAGGTTCCCTTGGCTACGTTGTAGAGACGCAAGGTTGCGGTTAGTATTCGCTTCACCTACTCTATCTCCTACTGACCTATACATAAGCAATGCTTGGTTGTAGAATGTCAATGCTTTCTGCTTTTCTCCCAAGTCGGAATAGACTAAGCCAATGTTTTTGAGATTAGTGGCTTCCATACCTCTATTTCCTACTGCCCTTAATATAGGGAATGCTTGGTTGTAGAAATCTAATGCTTTCTGCTTTTCTCCCAAGTCGGAATAGATTAAGCCAATGTTGCTGAGGGTAGTGGCTTCCATATTTTTATTTCCCACTACCCTGAATATGGGTAATGCTTGGTTATAGAAATCTAATGCTTTCTGCTTTTCTCCCAAGTCGGAATAGACTAAGCCAATGTTGTTGAGGGTAGTGGCTTCCATGCTTCTATTTCCCACCGCCCTTAATATTCCCAAGTCGGAATGGACTAAGCCCATGACACTGAGGATACTGTTTTCCATAATTCTGTTGCCCACTACCCTTAATATGGGCAATGCTTGGTTATAGAAATCTAATGCTTTCTGCTTTTCTCCCAAGTCGGAGTGGACTAAGCCCATGACAGTGAGGAGACTAGCTTCCCCACCTTTATCCCCTACCTCCCTGAATATGGGTAATGCTTGGTTGTAGAACTCCAATGCTTTCTGCTTTTCTCCCAAGGACGAGTAGATATAGCCCATATAAGCAAGAGATAAGGCTTCTAACCCTTTTTCACCAGCTTGACTATATAGTATGACTGCTTGTTCAAATTTTGTAATTGCCTGTTTCAATGATTCTACTGAGCCTATTTGATATAGTTTGTCTGCCTCTGCAAAGGCTTTGTCAGCAGAAATTTTGAAATTTGATGATGTTGTCTGTGTTTGTTGGGCTATCTTGACAGACTTATAGCCAGTAGTTGCTACACCAGGAGAGGACAATAACAATGTACAAACCAAGAAAGCAAGAGGACAATAATTTAAACAGGACAGAGATGGTTTTAGCATTTAGGAATATTGATTTTCTATTAATAGTTGAAAATAAGTGTTTTTATAATTTTATCCAAAAACGCTATAAATCTATCTTTGATTTTAATTTATTTAGGCTTTTTGATTTATTACCTCCACTCACCCTGTAAGGTAAAAGCTGCCCAATAATCAGGTTTAGAAAAACGCTCATCCTGTAACATCTCAATCTGCGCTTGTCTCAATGCCGCAGAGGGTTTCAATCCACCTGTGAGCATTTTTTGATAAAATTTCCGCATTAGTAATGATGTGGCTTGATCATCGACATTCCACAAACTTACTACAACTCTAGGACTACCTGCATACATAAATCCCCTTGTTAATCCTACCAATCCTTCTCCTTTGATTTCCTGTCCTAAACCTGTTTGACAAGCACTCAAAACTACCAAATCTGCTGATAAGTTAAGGTTGAAAATATCGTGAAGACGTAAAAAACCATTTTGCGGTTTTCCTTGATCATCAAATAGAGATAAAACTATTCCTGATAATTCTGGTTGTTCGCTGTTAAAAATCCCATGAGTTGCAAAGTGTAAAATTCGATATTCGCTCAGTTGTTTATTGGTAACAAATTCTCGATTAGCCGCAAAATCATAAGCTTGTAATTTTTTATTTTCTGGAACTAATTCTAAAATTTCTTGGGCTTCTTGGCGGGTAAAAGGTAATCTTTGAAATTTTATAGCTGTATTGAGTATGGCTCTTTTCAATGCTAGGCTATTTAAGTTGTTATTTTCCTGTATTTTAGGTAATTGTCTGTCAATATTAAGCCGTTCATCATCTTTTGTAAATACTGGATCTGCTAAAAGTGCTAAGGTTTTAGTTGCAGTTTTCTTTGTTTGTTGTTCCCGTCTCAGTAGTGCAACTGTAGAAGCTGATGGTAAAGTGATAATTTCGTGATTGAGAATTAATGGTTGGTATGTTTGGGTATTTGGTATTGTTAAAGCTGCAAACGGTATATATTGTAAAGCACCATCACCAACTATAACTAAGCGTTTTTTTCCTAATTGTTGGGCTATGGGTGTTAACAATATTTGTGTTAAAGATGCTGCTGCTGTAGTTATTGTTTTTTTATTTGATGTAGGTTTGACAATTTCGTTACGGAAGTTTTTAACTAGGGTTTCTATTTCTGCACTTTGAGGAAGTTCATAACTAGAAATACTTGTTTTTGTAATTGCCCAAAGATAACTGCGTTCTTCACCAAGGGAGTATTCTAAAAGCAAGGTATTTTCATCTAATACTTGCTGTTGAATTTCTTTGAGTGTTAATGGCTGGGGTTGGGTGAGGGCTGCGTAACGGGGGCTGGTGGCGCGGATTTTTGCTTGGATTTGGCGATATTGTTCTAATAGATTGGTTGTTTCTTGTTGGAATGCTTGTTCTTGTTTGGCGTTGTCAGGTTTGCTTGATATTTCAATGCGGCGTTTTTCTAAAGCATCAAGTTGTTGTTGGAGGTTGCGTTCTTGGGTGAGGAGTTGAGGATCTACACCTTGGCGGATGTCTGCATTGGCTTCGTTGAGAATTTCTAATAAACTCCGGGCGCGGGCGCGTTCACTGGCTTGGAGTGCGATCGCATTATAACCTTTTGATGGTTGTTGTTTGTGCAGTTGCATCAACAGGTCGATGTAAAATTGGTAATATTTCTGGACTGTGGCAAAGTAGGATGTGCGTAAGTCTTGGCTGGTGACTGTGGTGCGAATGCTTTCGACTATTTGAATGGTTTTTTCAATGGGGGTAATGGCAGCGGCTAAATTGCCTCGATTGCGCTCTGTGAGGGCGATATAGTAGAGTGTATCAGCTTCTCCGGTGCGATCGCCCAATTTTTGCCTGAGTTGCAATTCTTGATGATAAGTCTCAATCGCTGGTTGATACTGTTTTAAGGAATTGTAAGTTTTAGCGATATTACCAAATATATTAGCTTGTGCCGCAGGATAACCCAATTTTTCAAATCCAGATAAAGCCTGACGTGAAGCTTCTAGGGCTTTTTGATCATCTCCTGACGCTAAATAAATTCTCCCCAAATAAGCTAAAGCTGTGGCTTCACTAAAGCTATTTTTGCGTTGACGTGACGCAATCAATATTTTGTTAGCAGCATCTAAGGCTTGGGGATAATTTTTTAATTCTTCATGTACTCTAATTATCCCTGTTGTTATCGCTAATTCTTGGTTAATATCTTCCAATTTTCGGGATATTTCTAATCCTTGGGTATAATATTTCAATGCTGATTTATAATCTTTTAATTCTTTATAAACATCTCCAATATTATTCATGGTTTGAGCTAAACCACTGAAATCGTCCATTTTTTGAAACTTCGTTAATGCTTGATTTAAAGTTTCAATACTCAACTGATAATTGCCTAAATATTGATATATTTTAGCAATATATCTCAAGGTTGTTGCTTCTTCTAGAAAATTCTGTGTTTGTCGCTGAATTGTCAATGCTTGGTTATAAAAATCAATTGCTTTTTGATATTCACCAGTTGATTGATAAACATCTGCAAGAGATGTCAGAGTTCTGGCTTCTTCAGGACTTTTGCTTTTGCGTTGTAGTTCTAATGCTTGATTTAGTACATCAAGTGCTTTTTGTTTTTGACCAGTTTGCCGGTAAATCAGACTAATATTATATAAAATTTTAGCTTCAAAAGATTCTGGTTGTAAAATAGGGTTGGTAATTTGTTTAAGTAGAGAACGTGCATTTTCAAACGCATTTAAAGATTTGCTGTATTCATAAAAAGTTAGATAAGTTCCAGCTACACTAGAAAGAATAGTTGATTGTTGTAATAAATTCAATTGTAAATCTAGACCAGAAAGGTTTTTCTGTGTTGTTTTTTGTATCTCTAAAGCTTGATTTAAGGAATTAATACTTAGTTCTGTTTGACCAGCATAACCATATAATAAACCCAACATTCCCAGACCTTTGGCTTGTCCAGATAAGTCTTTTAGTTGACGGCGAATTTCTAAAGACTGATTTAAATAGTTAATGCTTTGTTTGATTTCTCCTAAATTTGCATAGTTTGTAGCAATACTTTCTAATGTATCTGCTTCTCCAGATTTATCATTATTAGCCCGCTGAATCTCTAATTGTTGATTATAATAATCTAAGGCTTTGTTTGTGTCTCCAATACTTGCATAAGTTTTGGCAATAGCATCAAGTACAAAAATAATATAGTCTTGATTTTTCTCGGTTTTCAGAATAGATAGAGATTGCTGATAAAATTCAATAGCTTTTTGTTTTTCACCTAATTTAACGTAGGCATTACCAATAAACAAAATAATAGTAGATTGTCCTTTTGTATCTTGTATATTTCGTCTAATAGCTAATGCTTGATGATAATATTCTAAGGATTTAGGAATTTGGTTTAAATCAAGATAAATCCCTCCTAATCCTACAAGTGTAGCTGCCTCAGAAGAACTGACTCCCAATTTGCGCCAAATTTTGAGTGCGGCTTCATATTTGGTGATTGCTTGCTGAAATGATTCTGCTGTTCCTTGTTGTTGCAGTTTTCCGGCCTCTGCAAATAATTGTTTTGCTTCAGCAATCGCTTCTTCTTGTGCTGGAGTGAAAGTTTGCTGCTGGGCTATTGATGGTGCAGGATTAATGTTGAGATTTTTGACAGATGCAATCGCTGTCAGAGGATGAGATAATAAGAGAGCGATCGCGCCAAGCGCAGTGCTGAAAGCGATCTCTAAAACTTGACCACATTTTCTCCCCTGCACCATTACACCACCTTTAATTGGTAATATCGGTCATCAGTGGTCAATGCTAAATGGAGTCAAGCTTTTTGTCAATATTATTTATACTAAACGCCGTTGGGAAATTGACTTTTGCAAAATAAGGGAAAACCTAGATGTGTAGGGGTTTAGCCATGCTTATAGGTATCAACTTAAGCTAGAAATAGCTTATTTGTTGGACTCCACACCCGCCCAGAAATGAATTTCCGGGCTAATAACTAAAGTTTACTAAAGTAAACTGGGGATTTTTTCGCATTTTTAGTCATCTCTTTAGATGACTTTTGCTATGAGACTGGGAATTGATTCCTAGTCGGGTTATAGGTTTTAGAGACTTGCAAATAAAAAAATATCCCGTATTTGTGAGGGCAGGGGGCAGGGTGCAGGGGGAGGAAAAGTCGTTTTGATTTCACAAATTGGATAGCGAAGCGCTGCTGCAAGCAGTTCATCTTTTTTGTGGAGTTCCCTTACGTTAAGTTTACACCAATGAGCTTTTGCTTTACCCCTACCGATAGCATCAAAACGACTTTTTTATTTGGAAGTCTCCTAAGATACTCCCACCAGTTGTCTAACTTGCGATTTCACAGTTTCCACAATGGCATCAGCATCAATTTTAGCAGCATGGAGTAGTTCTTCTGGTGTACCGGAAGTGGGCATATCTCGAACTGCGAGTTTAATAATTTGCAGTTGCGAACCTTTGTAAGGATGAGTGCTACTATTACCGGCAAAGGCATCCAACACAGCGTCACCTAAACCACCTTCTAGCCAATGGTCTTCCACAACTATTAAGTTACCGTTAGTATCTTTTGCGGCTTGACGTAATGTTTGCACATCTATGGGTTTAACGGAATAGGCATCAATAACGCGGACTTTGATCCCTTCATTTTTCAATTTGTCGTAAGCTTTGAGGGCTTCGTGGAGGGTAATACCTGCACCTATAACAGTGGCTTGATCTTCGTGGGAACGGTGGAGAGTTTTGCTACCACCAATGGGAAATGTTTCTTCACTGCTATAAATTACAGGCGTGCTTTCTCTGGTGGTGCGAAGATAAACTATGCCAGTGCGATCGCTTTGCTTGCCGTAGGCATCGCTCATCTGTGCTACTAGTTTAGCAGTTTGATTAGCATCACTAGGATACAACACAGTACTATTCCACACAGCGCGAAAAGCCGCTAAATCTTCTAATCCCATTTGAGAAGCACCATCTTGACCAATAGAGACACCAGCATGGGAACCGACTAACTTAATGTTGGCACGAGATACAGCCGCCATGCGAACAAAGTCATAAGCACGAGTTAAAAATGCTGCGAAGGTAGAAGCAAAGGGTTTGTATTTTCTTACCTGCAAACCTACCGCTGCTGCTATCATTTGCTGTTCAGCAATGTACATTTCAAAGTAGCGTTCAGGAAAGGCTTCAGCGAAATCTTCAGCATATGTGGAATTATTCACCTCAGCATCCAGGACAACTACATCAGGTTGTGATGTTCCCAAAGCTAATAAAGCATCACCATAAGCGCGACGGGTAGCAACTTTCTGATCTTTTTTATATGTGGGCAGTTGTAGGGGTTGAGGTACTCCTAGTACAGCTGGTTGGCTATGTGATTCTGGTTGATCAACAGTGATAGTAATGTGACGTTCTCCACCCAATTCGGCAACAGCTTGTTGTTCCTGTTCTGCTTTCAAAGCTTTACCATGCCAACCGCCTATATCTTCTAAAGTCTTTACTCCTTTACCTTTTTTTGTCTTAGCAATAATCACTGTGGGACGGTCATTTACAGCCACAGCAGCACTAAATGCTTGATCAATTTCTGTTAAATTGTGACCATCAATTTCTATAGCTTGCCAGCCAAAAGCCTTGGCACGATTAGCATAAGCTTGTGTATTCCAGCCTAATTCAGTTTGACCACGTTGACCGAGACGATTGACATCAATAATCGCAATTAAATTATCTAAACTATAGTGAGAGGCATGATCAAAAGCTTCCCAAACCGAACCTTCTGCTGTTTCACTATCCCCCAATAATACCCAAATGTTGTAGGGTAATTGGTCTAAATATTTACCTGCTAAAGCCACTCCCACACCAATGGGTAAGCCTTGTCCTAGAGAACCTGTAGCTACATCTACCCAAGGGAAAACAGGTGTAGGATGACCTTCTAAGCGACTACCAAGCTGGCGTAGAGATAGTAATTCTTGGTCAGAAATCACGCCTGCTGCTTTATACATCGAATACAACAACGGTGCAGCGTGTCCTTTAGAGAGAATAAAGCGATCGTTATTCGGGTTATCTGGATGATCGAAGTCGTAGTGGAGATATTTAGATAATAAAACTGCCATTAAATCAGCGGGAGACATAGAAGAAGTAGGATGACCAGAACCGGCGACAGTCGTAGCGCGAATACTATCAACACGCAACTGTTGGGCTAATTCCTGCCATTGATGTAGCTGTTCTTGGGTGGTCATAATGGTAGTTTCCTAAATAGAATTTCCTAAATAGAAATTGAAGTTATTGACAATGATTAAACAGTAACTTTGTCGGTAAAATATAGAAAAATATGAATTCTATATTTGCTTGGATTTACTCTAGATATATAAGCTTATAAAAGCTTCTTGCTAATGGAATAAACAATTGATATATCTTTAGTAAGATGACAATTTTTACAGAATTTTACATATTATTATATTTTCTATTATAGTGTTCCAAGAAATAAAATGCTTAGTCATGTTGTAGCTTGCTTAAAGGGTGTTTGAAAAGTCTACGCTTGTATCTAGATCCCCCCTAATCCACCTTAAAAAAAGGGGAATAACCTGCTTAAAGTCCTCCTTAAAAAGGAGGATTTAGGAGGATATAAAGTTTTTAATAAATCAGTCACCACTTTTCAAACATCCTCTTAAGAGAACTCCACAAAAAAGATGATCCAATCTTGTGGGATGGGCATCCTGCCCGTCCTTGTATTATTTAGCAGGCTTTTCGGCCTGCACCACAAGATGAGATCATTTATTTTCTGGAAGTCCCTTAGAGCAGAGTACGGAGTGAAGCATCTTCTAGATTTTTCACTAAACTGCATCTTGTATTGCTTACGCCACGTTGCGCTGTCAAAATGACAATCCTAGACATTTTTTAGTTGGAATACTCTTATAGGTCTGACGCATCCTACATGAGACATTGAGTGTGTAACTTATCTAAGTCATATATTTTATTTCTCAATTGAATTATTCAATATTTTTTCCATCACAAAATTAATAAATAACTGACCTCGATATTCTACTTCTTGTTCTTTTACTACAATAAAGTTTTTACTAATAAAAAAAGGCTTGGCTGTGATACTAGCTTCTGTAAATAACTTGGTTATTCCTAAAAATTTAGCTTGTAACTCTATACCATCTAAGATTTTTGTTCCAACTCCTTGCCTTTGAAAAGCATGATGACAATAAAAACAATCAATATGACCATTTTTTTCTAAATTACTAAACCCAATGATTTGGTTATTCTCTTCTGCAACATAAGTAAAACTATTACTCAAACGGTTAATCCACATTTCGATATCTAACTTAGCTGAAGCCCAAGCCTCTATTTGTTTTTTGTTATAATCACGCACGTTTATATTATGAATAGTGTCATTAAATAAATTTATAATTTCTGGTGTATCTTCTATTTGATAGCTTCTCAATTTCATAAAATATCTCCATCACAATGTATTTGATCATGACAAAAAGTACTAATAAAAATATTCAAGAAATACCCTCTGAACAAACACCAGGTAAAGACTTATTAATAGCGAGAGGTTTGCAAAAAGAGCAATATATAGGTATTACAATTCTTTTTATATGCTTAATTGCCTTAATCGGATTTTTTAGTCGTAGAGTTGAATATGCTTTAATCTTTGCCTTGACTCTGAGCATCATTTTAATTGTTTTCTTCCTCAGTGTTTAAAATTTGAGTACAGCATAGAGAAAATAACTATCTAAAGCTTTATTCCCTCATAACTCCTGCTTTTTTGTACTAGCTGCATATTCATTTTTTGAATGTCATTAATCGAACCCTTGTAGAGACGTTCTATGGCTAGGGATTCTCAACTCTATATTCTTTTCCACTCCTATGTCTACTAGATACTCATTGAATTTTAATAAATTTTAACTTGTATTTAATACTACTTTCATATAATATACAAGTTTGTTTGTGAAAATAGCCCTTTACCGGGATTTTCACTTCACTGAATTTTAAATTGAGTATCAGGCAAAAACTCATTTGCAAATTGCCTGTAGGTCTAAATCTGTTTTTTTAGTCAGGTGAAAAAATGTTGTTGTTCTTAAAGCTGATTGATTATCTATTAGCAGCTGTTTTTATTAGTGCGGCAATTATTCTTTATTTCGATTCTAGCAATCAACAATATGTAATAGTTGGAGCCGGAGCTTTAGCTGTTGCAATTTTTTTGTTTCTACTCAATAGAAACTCTGTAAACAATGCTCGTAAGGAAGCGCAAAAGACTGAACTGGAAAAAAAAGCTGAGATTTACACCTCTTTATTAACTCATAGTAATTCCTTGGAAAACAATACTATTATTCCCGCTAGAGCTAAAGCTTTGGAGTATTGTCAAGACTTAATTGATGATTACAGAGGCACTAGAAATTGGGCAAGAAATCTTTACTATATCTTGCAAATATCTACTGTTATTTTGTCTGGTGTCACACCAATTCTAGTTTTGGTAGATAAATTAGAAGCTGGACAATCTTGGTTGAAGTGGCTGCCAGTAATTTGTCCGGCTCTTGCTTCTATTGTTGCTAGTATAGTCACATCTTTTCCTTTTCAAAAGAATGCGGTTGCTGCTAACACAATTGTTGAGTTATTAGAAGCAGAACAAGAGAAATTTATATTGGGAATTACCCCAGCTTATCGTTGTTATGATGTCACTGATGAAGCTGAACAACAACAGCGGATTAGTCAATCTGTAGAACAATTTATTACCCAGGTAAATAACATTCACCTGCAACAAGTACAACAAACTGAACAACAGGATAAAAAGAAAGAGGCTCCCCCCATGGAAGAATCTAGTCCTGAACCAACTAGAAACGAACAGCCTGCTTAAAACCGAATCTGATTTGGGTGATATCATAATTGTAAGCATATTGCCGTTAGGCTTATGCTTACCAAAAATCAAATATAATTACTATATAAATGATTCAATTATTAGCAGATCCAGTTTCTGCTATTCTAAAAATTATCTCTTCCAATGTTCTCAACAAATCTTGTTCATTATAAGGTTTAGAAAAATAAGCTCGCGCTCCTAATTGCATTGCTAATTGGCGATGTTTGTTACTACTACGAGAAGTTAACATGGCAACAGGAAGACTTTTTAAATCATCATGAGATTTGACACGTTCTAGAAAGCTATAACCATCCAGACGTGGCATTTCAATATCACAAATTACAGCTTGCACTTTTAAACCACTTTCTAATTTTTCCCAAGCGTCTTGACCATCTTTAGCTTGTTCGACTTGATACCCTCCTTTTTCTAAAGTTAGAGCTAAATAACGACGGACATTAATCGAATCATCAACAATTAAAATCATGCCCTTTTGGTGGCTAGGTCTGACTAGAGGTTGATTCTTTGGTGGTTTGAGAAAAGCTGTTTTTAATTTAGTTGTAGGTAATTTATTACTTCTATGAGGACGTTGATTGCTAGTAATCCAAGATACTAATTCACTTGTATTTACTAGTGGCACTACCCGACCATCACCGAGAATTGTACAGTTACTAAAACCATCTGGTAAAGGTATGTTGCCTTCAACTTGGCGAATTGCGACTTCTTGTTCACCCCAGCAACGATCTATTTGTACGGCGACTGGTTGATGATCATTTTTAATGATTAATACGCTACTGGCATTGATTCCCGTGGGACTTTCTATTTCTAAATTATTGTAATGGGAACAATTAAACTCAAAGTAATTACCTAGACGCATTAAGGGTAGCATGGTATCTTGCCATTTGAGAAATTCTCCACCATCCATTGAAAAAACTTGATCATTTTCTAATAAAAAGATTTCTGCAACTACATCTGTAGGAAATGCCAAAACCATTCGGTGGTTGATACCGCTACCAGTATCACTTTCTACTAATAAAACTCGCGCTACAGACAGTGTAAATGGTACTGATAATGTAAAAGTTGTACCAATTCCTGGCTGTGTATCAACTGTAATATCACCTCGCACAAGTTTGAGGTTATTTTGAACTATATCCATGCCCACACCACGGCCAGATAAAGCTGTGACTTGATCAGAAGTGGTAAAACCTGGCTCAAAAATCAGTGTTAGTAGTTCTTCTTCACTGGCAGTAGCTATTAATGCTGTATCTAAGCCCATAGCTAGAGCGCGCTGGCGAATTTTTTCTAGAGAAATGCCTCTACCATCATCACTCATGGTAATGATTGTGCGATCGCTCCGATGATATCCTTTAATTTCAATCAATCCCTGTTCTGGCTTCCCTTGAGCGTGACGGGTAGCTGGATCTTCAATCCCATGATCGAATGCATTACGTAACAAGTGCATTAGCGGCTCATTCAAAGCCTCTAAAATAGTGCGTTCAATTAAGGTTTTACCACCTTCAATTTTTAACTGCACATTTTTACCATACTCAACATTTAAATCACGGATTGCTCTCGGAAAACGCTCTACTAAGTCAGATAAAGGACGCATTCGCACTTGCGTTAATTTTCTCTGCGCTTGCTTAGATGTTTTATTCAACTTCCGGGCAATTTGATCTGTATCATCGACACTGAGTTGAATATCACTCGTAACTTCTGCTACCTGAACAATTGTTTCCATCACATCCTGAGATAGCAGGTTTAATTTTTGATAGCGATCTATTTCTAAACCTTTTACCCCAGAATCTTGCACCTCTTCCCCTGAAGTTAATACTCCAGAAGAGACACTTTGGGTAATAATTTTCTCATATGCCGAACGCACTTCTTGATGTTCTTGGTCAAGAATTTGCACTCGTTGGCTCAGTCCTAATACCAGTTTGCGTAATCTTTCTAATTGGGAATTCAATCCATTCCGCTGAATAATTATTTCTCCAAATAAATCATTAATTTCTTCTAATTGTTTACTCGGAACTCGGACTGTATTTTCATGAATTTCCTTATCTTTAGAAACACCAATTATTTCGCCTTTGCGTTCAATATATTTATAATCTATAGAGGGAATCTCTTGAGTAAATGCTATATTATGTTCAGGAAACTCAACAGCATTAATTTCTGGGGGTAATTCTACTTTTAGAGATGTTAAATCAGGAATTAACGCTTCTACAATCAGTGAATTTTCGTGTATTGTTACTTGTACAGGCTCAATAATCTGTTCTTGGATATCGCTAATAACTACTTCATTTAACTTAATTTCTGTTGGTAAGCTATTACGTTGATTTGTCAGAACTAAAGCTTGAGATCTCCTCCATGCTTGCAATGCTAACTGAGCAATTTCTACAAAACGCTGAGGCTGAGTTTCTAAATACTTGGTAACTGACTCACAAAGCTGGGTAAAAGCAGGTAACTGAAGCATTTCTCCCAAACCACCCAACTCAGCAGCCATCACTCCTACTTCTGACTGTAAATTAGTTTCTGAACTATTTGCCAATAAAGATTCTAAATTCTGCAAACACTCTTCGACTTCCGTTTCAAACAGTAGAGGAATAATTTCTTGTCCATCTTCTGGTGATAACATGGTAGTGATATCTTCTGGAGAAGGATCACCTAAACGGTCATGCAGTTCATCAAAAATTGGATAACAAAAAGTTCTTAACCACTTATCTTCGGGAGATTTTTTTTCTGACAACAACTCTACAATCTGCCGTAGCCAGTCAACTCCAGATAATAACAAACTCTGCAAATGAGTATCAATTTCTAGAGATTTTTTGCGAGTTTTGAGAACCTTAAAAGAATCTTCTAATCGGTGAGCTAAATTACTCAATAACCTAAATCCCATCATCGCTGCACCACCTTTAATGGAATGGGCAGCCCGCATGGCAGCATTAATTTTATCTAAATCAATATGTTTACTAGTATCAATTTCTAGCAAAATACTTTCTAATGTATTTAAATAATCAGTTGCTTCTTCTAAAAACTGCATCTGAATTTCAAGCTCTTTATCATTAGTCATAAATCATTAGTCCTTAGTCGTTGGTTATTAATTATTAGCCAAGAACAAATTACTTAATCAATTGAGTTTAAAATTCTCAATATTTTTTTGTAAATTCTGAAAAATTTCCATATCTCTTTGTAAGGATTCTCCAATTTTCTGGGTAGAATCACCACTATGGTGTGAAGTTTCAGAGATATCTTGCATCAATTGTCTCACAATTTGTGATGTCTCTAATTGACAATCTGAAGCCATAGCAATTGATTTTACCAAAGTATCAACTTGTTGAGAAACATCTAAAATCTCACTCAAACTTTGCTTGGCATCAGCGACAATTTGTGTACTCTCAATTACCTGAGTATTTCCCACCTCCATTGCTTGCATAACTTCATTTGTATCCCGTTTAATTTTATCGACAATTTGCTCAATTTCTTGGGTTGCAGCCGCACTGCGAGCTGCTAGTTCACCTACTTCTTCAGCTACAACAGCAAAACCTTGACCTTCTTCTCCGGCACGCGCAGCTTCAATTCCTGCATTTATTGCTAATAAGTTAGTTTGCATAGCAATTTGATTAATTAAAGAAACCACACGGGAAATTTGTTGAGAAGATTCTCCCAAACGCCGGACTTTCTTAGCAGTTTCACCTACGGTTTCTTGCAAAGACAAAATATTTTGTACTGTCAAATCCATTGCTTTTCCACTTTTGGTAGCGGTGTGGTGAGCATGATTGGCAATAGTAGTAACTTCTTGAGCGCCATCTACTAAAGCTTGCATAGAATTGGTCATTTGGTCAACTGCGGCTAAGGTGCGGTTGATATCATTAGCTTGTGTAATTGCTGCTTGTGTTAAGTCACGAATAGTACTTTCATTCGAGTCAAGGGAGGTATTTACTTGACTAGCAGCCTGTTTTACTTGAGTAACAATATCGCGGAGGTTTTCTAAAATCAAATTGAAAACATTGGCAATAGTCCCAACTTCACCAGTTATTACATCAGCGTGTACTGTCAAATCTCCCTTAGCGGCAATTTCTACTTGGCTGAGTAAATTGAGAAGTTGCAAATGTAGTGTGTCTTGTTGTTGCCATTCCTGCTCATTTATAGATTCTCTACTAACCTTGATATCTTGTTCTTTAATTGCGGCGGTTAGTTGTTCATCTGGTTGATTTGCCAACCCAATTTTGAGCTCATTTTCAACTACAGTTTCTACTCCTGCTGATGCTTGGGAATTTGGCTTTGTTATACCCTGCGCTAACCAAGCTGCAAGCAATGCGAACAATAATGCTACTAGTGCGGTTCTCTGAGCAACAAGCATCAAAAATTGTCTTTGCGGCTCAAAAGCGATCGCAGCATTTTTAGCCAAAATTAACTGCCAATTCAGATCAGGTAAACCTGCTAGTTTTTTAAATGGCACATAACTGACTAGTTCTGGCTGTTGTTTAATAGTCTGAATTCCTGTAAAACTATCAACATTTTGGATATCCAGAGGGTTAGCTAAACCAGGATATATTACTGTAGCTTCTTGACCTAATAAATCCGGCTTGAGACTGAGGAAAAACTTGCCCTTAGCATCGACTAAATAATAGTCATCACTATCAGCTACATAATTTTTGATTGTTTCTACTAATAGTTTTATGGGTATACGTGTGCGGACCACAGCAATAGTTTTTTGTGTTGCTATATCTTGAATCGGTGCAGCAACATAAATAACCACTTCGTTATTTTTTAATGTTTCTGGTTGACTAATAACAGGAGAATTATTTTGTATAACCTCTTGAAAATATTTCAGATTTTTTTCCTGAGTACTAGTTCCACCTTTAGATTGAATAATCACTTTTCCATTCAGGTCAAAAACCGCTAGATGGTCATAGGCTTTATAAGCTGTAATAAAGCGGTTTAGCACTGCTTGCTGTTCAGGAATACTCGTACTTTTACTAACTTGAGCGTTGGTTAAAAATGGTAGAGTTGAGATAACTTGAATATCTCCATATTTTGCCAACATAAAACGGTTAATAGTGTCACTTAAGCTCAGGGCTTGAGCTTCCTGATTGCTGACAATTTGCTTACTAATGGATTTACTACCGAAATTATAAGCCATCATGCCCAGTCCGAATACTGGTAAGGTGCCGAGTGCGATCGCCAAAATTACCGCTTTCGTTCTTAATGTGAGTTGCTGTAAATACCTCACGGCATGATTTCCAGGATAATTTCCAGCCGTGTTGACATGAGACTGGCTAACCATTTCTATTCTATGATCAGTAACTTTCGATGATGCTCTCAGAGATACTTTTTTTTGGGTATTCCCACTCTGAGTAGTATCAGTTTTATTAAACATAAAATTAATTTCCCCTAAATTTATGTAATAATACCAGTAAAACCTGATTTTTATTACCTTGTTCAATTAATCACCGCGAGCATTAGCATAATTTACAATATTCTGTGCATCTAAGACCAGTAATATTTCTTCTTTTTGCTCGACGCAGCCACACAAATAAGGCACTAAACTAGTCGCCACTTGTCCTACAGGAGAATGAATATCATCAGCCCTAAATTTAGCTGTACCTTTAATTTCTTGGACAACTAAACCCAAAAGCATTGATTCTACCTTAACGACAATAATATTGTACTGTCGGAGAGGATGATCTATTCCTTCTAAATTAAACATTTTTGGCAGATCAATTACCCAAATAATCCGACTACGCCAATTCATTAATCCTAAAATAAATGCCGGCATATTAGGCATAGAAGTCACAGACTCTACAGGGATAATAATCGCTTCTTGGGTATAATCAATTGATAAAACAGCAGTAGTTTGTTGATTGAGTTGAAATTTCAGGTAGCTATCTGCTAAGGAATTTTTACCAGGTTGATAATAAAGGGTTAATTTGGAATTTGTCATTGATTTAATTCAACAAAACTTACATTTGGTTTTATCGGTAGTAATTACTAAATTAGCCGATATGTTTAGATACCATTTTCAGCAAATCTTCTCTAGTAAAAGGCTTGGTTAAATAGCCTGAGGCTCTGACAATTTTAGCCTTTGCTTTATCAACAAATCCTGTTCTACCAGTCACCATAATAATGGGGGTATTTTTAAAACTTGAATGCCTCCGTAATAATGAACATAGTTCATAACCATCTAAATTTGGCATTTCTACATCTAGTAAAATTAAGTCTGGCTTACTTCTAATGATTTGCATTAAAGCTTTAATCGGATCATTAATCATTACCACAGAAAATCTCTGTTCATCTAAAAAATGTTGAATAGAATTTAACACTGTTTGACTATCATCAATACAAGCAATTGTATATAACTTTGCCTGAGAATTTGATTGCAAATCTTTGTTTAATTTTTCTCCTAGTTGTTTTTTATGTTTAATCTGAGTTTCCGAACTGCTAACAGATGAAATTGTGTTTTGAATATTTTGCCGATGTCTTAACGGTTTTTGACAGTGTTCAACTATTAATTGCAAATCCAAGTGACAGAATTTTGGTAATTCATTTAAGTAATTATCGGCATTAAGTTGATAGTTACCTTCTTTTAAGCCAAGAAATGATTCCAGTACTTCTTTAGCCAATTCTTCTATCAACATTCCGGCTTGTGCAGAGGTGATATAGTCTTGTTGCACCAACCAGCAAATAGCATGATAATCTGCGTTTGCTATCAATTTATTTTTGGTCTTGGCTGTTGACATCAATCCCATCTGTTCATAAGTTACACTGTTGAAAGTAGGAATTTGCTGATTTAAGCGTTGTAAATGAATCTCAAGACGCTCAAATACTTGATCCGAATAAGTAGCATAAGTTAGCTTACCTCCTTCTAAGTATATTGACCAAGATACTACATCAGTAAATACATTTAAACAACCAGTTACTTTTCTAGTACTTAATTGTGCCAACAAGGATAACGGATGTAGTTTATGAAACAACCTGTAACTACCTAGAGGTGCTGTCATCATTTTGCTTTTACTTCAGCTAAATTCAATACTTGTGATTTTAATTCGCATCATACATCACAATTAAAATCAAGTATAAAACATCAAATAGTTTGTAGTCCTCAATACAAGGTCTGATATTCTGGTTTGTAGTAAAACTCAACAATAACAGTGTTAATTAAAGATGATCAAATCTTCAATAATTTGTAAGTTTTCATTAATTTACCTACTGACACTGCAATTATCCGGTATTTTTGGGTAATTACGCAAAAAGTGTCAACACTATATTATGTGAAGTTCGTTTAAATACTTATTTTTATCCCAAATTTATAGATGGGAAAGCTGTTGATTAAGTTCTCTGTTCTATTTAGTTGCGATTCGGTTAAACGATAATAAAAAATTGTATTTATGAATCTCCCTTTCTACATAGAATACGCAGAAAGCAAGCTAAAAATATATTTATTTTCTATAAGTGCGGATAAAAGGACTTGAACCTTCACTCCTTTCGGAACTAGAACCTAAATCTAGCGCGTCTGCCAATTTCGCCATATCCGCATTAGTAACTAATACTAGCATAACAAATTATGGATGGCAAGAGGTAATCAGGAATTGGGAATGGATCAAATCAATCCCCAGTCCCCATTCCCCTACATGACAGCTACACGGGGTAGACGATGCTTGAAGCCGCAGAGAATTTCCCAAGAAATGGTATTTAATTGATTAGCCCAATCATCGGCTGTGATTTGTTCTGTTCCCTGTTCTCCTAGTAGGGTGACTATTTCACCTTCTTGTATATCGGGTATAGAACTGACATCTAACATGATTTGATCCATTGTAATTGTGCCTATTTGTGGTATTCTCTGACCGCGAATTAATACCTGCATTTGGTTGGAAAGATTGCGGGGAACTCCATCTGCATAACCAATACCAACAACGGCAAGACGCATTTCTCTAGGTGCGATAAACTGATGGCCATAGCTAACACCAGTTCCAGGAGCTATGGTTTTGACGTGGGTGACACGTGCTTTGAGTTGTAAAACTGGTTGTAATTTGATTTTGTCTTTTAAATGGGATGCGGGATAGAGTCCGTAAATAGCTAAACCTGCACGCACCATGTCATAGTGTAATTTTGGATCTGCAAGGGTAGCGGCTGAGTTTGCTAAATGCAAGCTGGGAATTGCAATGCCTCTAGCTTTGATTTGTGCGATCGCTTCCTCAAATCTCCTATGCTGTTCTTGCATGACTGTAGCATCAGGACTATCGGCTGTTGCTAGGTGAGAATAAATGCTGGCAATATCAAGAAGAGGTAATCCCTGTACCAACTGCACAAAATCAGCGGCTTCTTGCCAATTTGTACCTAATCTCGACATTCCTGTATCTAATTTGATGTGTACAGGTATGGGAGAATTATAATTAATTGCTTCGAGAGTATTAGAAAATATTAAAGCTTGTTTGGGGTTGCATAGTGTTGGTTGAAGTTTCCAATGAGCGATCGCATGAATTTGTTCTGGTGTATGCGTTGCTCCTAAAATTAAAATCGGAGCTTTTATCCCACCTTCCCTTAATTGAATCCCTTCAGGAACCGTAGCCACTCCCAACCAACTCGCACCCGCTTCTAAGACTGTTTTCGCAACTGTAACTGCTCCATGTCCATAGGCATCAGCTTTTACAACCGCCATCAACTGGGTACGTGGTGATAAAAATCTCACCAATTGCTTAACATTATCGGACAACGCCCCCAAATCAATTTCTACCCAAGCACGTTGAGAAAACCAAGCGTAGGTATCACGCTCCTGATTATCAGCAAAACTAGGGGTTTGCTTGCGACTTAACATTGTACTTCTCTCCTCTCACACCACTGCAAAGCTTCCAGACTATCTGATGATTCTGGTTTGCTACCCTCAAAGCCATATCAATTTAATCAGGAAAGTTTACCTTTTATCCGGGAGTTTGTACAAGATGTTGGCGAGTTATGAGTTTCCATAACTAGTAATATTGCTTGAATGCTAAGGCTGTGTAATCTTAAACGGGTACACAAAGTAATGATATTTAGCCAAATACGGAAAAATATTTATTTTGCTTCTGAAATCCTGACTCCTGCAACCAAATTATTTAGGAAGTATAAATTATTCTCATCTCCCCAGGATGGTATATTTGTGTTAAAATATCTAAAACTAATACCTTGAGCTAACATCAATGGGGAAGGTTTTAGTCCTAAACGCCTCCTACGAACCTCTCAACATCACGAGTTGGCGACGTGCCATAGTTTTGTTGATTAAAGGCAAAGCAGAACACGTAGAACATAACGGTAAATTCATCTACACGGATTTTCCCTTGCCAACCGTAATTCGGTTGCGTCATTACGTTCGTGTTCCCTATAAGGAAATTCCTCTTACTCGCCGGAATATATTGCATCGTGACAGTCATACTTGTCAATACTGTGGCTACACAGGAGACGAGTTGACCTTAGATCATGTCATGCCGCGATCGCGTGGAGGGGGGGATACCTGGGAAAACATTGTTACGGCTTGTGTACGTTGCAACGTCAAAAAAGGCTGTCGTACACCCCATGAAGCCCGTATGCCTTTACGCCATCCTCCGCGTCAACCTTATAGTAGCCTCTACTTTGAGGTGACAAAACATCTGAAGAGTGGACTTCATCAAGAGTGGCAAAAATATGTAATAGGACTTTGACGTTACAAAAAATCAACCAGACATCAAGGCTACTAAGTCTTCACTTATGAGTGTTACTGTTTGACTTTAGCCAGTAAAGCATAGCACAAGTAAAGGGTTTAATTTGGTGTTGGTTGGTCTTTATCTACAGTTTTTCAGGAACGTTCCCAAAAGCTGGAATAGGGTGCTGCCAAAATTTATATAACCTAAAATATAGGCAGATTTATAATCATACATCATTATGTGAAGTATGGTCTATTGTTGCTGAAAATTATTAAAATTTACGAATCACAAATTCAAGACTGAAATACAAAGAAAAGATTATAGCCCAACTTAGATCAATATTCAAGTCAAAATCAGCTTCTGAGTAAAATTGGCTGATTTTCAAAATACTTTAAACACTCTAGACTGATGTGATCAATCATTGAATAATGCTATTGAAAAAAAAGACCAACCTCAGCAGTGCAAAGACTGTAAATTTCTGCCAAGATCATAATGTGTGGCTAAACCAGTGATGCGCTGATCGGAGTATCTCGGAAGGCATACACAAGCCACCACGCTGACAACCAAACGCCCTATGTACTTGAATTCTTCAGTTACTCAATTTGATAATTTATCGTTAGAACTAAAACCGGAGGAAGTTGAGATAGATAAAGAATCTTATGAACTTCCACCACTTACCAGACCTTCTTTGCCAGGATCAAATGGTGATGGAGGAGGTATATATTTAGCTCAACGTGGCAATAGTTCCCTTGCTGGTCAGAAGTCAGAAGAGTTACAAAAAACCCTGCTCTGTCATAGACATGAGCGTCATTTGGTAATTCTACAAGATTTTCCTGACCCTGATGCGCTTTCATGCGCTTGGGCTTACCAGTTAATTACTCAACAATACGATATCAAATGTGAAATTGTTTATGCTGGAACCTTAAGCCACCAAGAGAATATTGCCTTAGTCAAGTTAACTAACTTACCCGCTCAACGCTGGACAATGCAATCCCTGAAAAGTAAAGATTTGTCATCTTATCAAGGGTTTGTCTTAATTGATAACCAGGGAACCACATCACAGCTTTTATCCGCAGTACAACAGGCAGGAATTCCCTTAGTAGTGCTAGTTGACCATCATAGCTTGCAAGGGGAACTCAAAGCCGAATTTGTTGATGTGCGTCCTTACGTGCGAGCAACAGCAACAATATTTACTCAATACTTGCAAGCGGGGTTACTGTCATTAGATAGCAGCATTAGCCAACACGTTAAATGTGCTACTGCCTTAATGCACGGGTTGCGCTCAGATACCAATCGGTTAATGCAAGCGCAGGAAGAAGATTTTATGGCTGCTGCATATCTGAGCCGATTTTATGATGCTCAGTTGCTGAATGCCATTTTACAGGCAAATCGTTCTAAGCGGGTAATGGATGTGATCGAGCGATCGCTCAAAAATCGCATTGTCCAAAATAACTTTTCCATAGCTGGAGTTGGTTACTTACGCTACGACGACAGAGATGCTATTCCGCAAGCGGCTGATTTTCTGGTTACAGAAGAAAATGTTCACACCGCAGTAGTTTATGGCATCGTTCACGATGAAGATGACGAACTAGAAGTAGTCATAGGTTCCCTCAGAACCACAAAACTTACCCTAGACCCCGACGAATTTATTAAAGAAGCCTTTGGACAAGATAGCACCGGGCGGTTTTTTGGTGGTGGACGTACTGGTGCAGGAGGTTTTGAAATTCCGATGGGTTTTCTATCTGGTAGCAATGAAAATTCTGCTTATGCAAAAATGAAATGGGAAGTTTACGATGCTCAAATCAAGCAGAAATTGTTGAAGTTAGTAAATCCTAGAGATAACCCGATTCAGTCATAGTAGCAGATTGGGAAGTGGGGAGAATTCCTAACTCCTCACTATTCAAACCAGGAATAGCAGCAAAGCCATGAAGATTATAGAAAAGCAAATGTTACAAAGTTTGTATGACCAAGATTTTTATGCTTGGGTAGAACAGACAGCAGAACTTTTAAAATCAGGAAATTTGGAAACAATAGATTTAGAAAATTTAATTGCGGAAGTAGTGGATTTGGGTAAGAGTCAACAGAGAGCGTTGCAGAGTGCATTAAGGCT
>NZ_JBPWOA010000023.1:0-248842 GCF_051781005.1 Anabaena sp. WFMT
CTATTTGGATATAAGCCTGTACTTCTGTATTGAAATATTCTTCATCCCACATCGACATTTCATAAATATGCCAGGTTCCACTAAATTTCATAATTGTTTATGACCTAATTGAACAGTCAGGACTTTATTTTTGTATCCTATATATTACCGTATTTTACATTTAAAATATTCAATCTTAATAGATAGATTATTTTTATAACTAGAATAATATCATCAAACTGATCATTATATTTAGTCTAAATTTTCTCAAAATGTTCAACAGTGGGAAATGGTTCATAAAAATGATGGAGAAGTCTCTTCCATTCTTGATACTCAACAGAACCTCTAAATCCCACAGTATGAGCTTCTAAAGTTTCCCATTTAACAAGTAATAAATATTTGCCCTTGACTTCTATACACTTATGAAGTTCATGGGATAAATATCCATTCATTGATGAAATAATAGCGGCAGCTTTTTTAAAAGTAGATTCAAAATCAGATTCCATTCCCGATTTAACATTAAGCATCACAGCTTCAAGAATCATAAAATTATCAGTTAATAATTAAATATATTGTTTAAGGATATATACTATTGCAGCACAAAACTCTTCATTTTGACCATTTCCATCAGATTGACTAAAGCGTTGAAGTAGGATTTCTCTCTCATCATCTGTCAAATCTTCTAAACCTTCTAAAATTGCTTCTATTGCGCCAGCACGCATTTTTTTAAGCTTATCAATATTGAGGTCAAGTTTATTAATAGTTGTTTGAGCAGCAAGTGCTTTATCTGGGTTTTCTGTTGATAAAATTTGTCCATCTTCTGTATATCTAAAAAACTCACCACAGTTAATATCTAATGGTGAAACCATTAACTTTTTATCATACCATTTATCTTTTTTCTTACCACAATGTAAAGGTTTTTTGGGTACAGTATCTTTTTGGCATGATGCAAGTAAATTTGTGTAATCTAGAGATAATTGACCATAATCTCTTCTGGGCTGTAAATGTTCAATATGACTATTATCAATATTAATTAGCCTTCCACAATAACAGCAAATACAACCTTGTTCTTGTAACAAGGAATTATGAACATCCGTTTTTTGAGGTTTACTAAAATTATTCCAGCTTGGTTTCCACTCATCATTTTCCAACTCTTTCCAAGAAGTAAAGCTTTCTGGTTCCTCACTTTTATTGATATATTTCACCGTTTCAAAATCTCTTTTCTTTTAATAGATACACGCGCTTTTACTAGTTCTGGCTCACTTTCTCCCATCATATCAGCAATCTGTTGAGATAATTGTTTAGCACCATCTAAATTTCCTTCTTCAATTAATTGAAATAAATGATGTAGACTATCTTGAAATTCTTGTGGACGTTTAGGAACACCCATCAAATCTTCTAAAATTTGATTACTATCTCTACCATAAGAACTTTCAGGACGCACAGCAATAACACCATTATCTGTTTTTTTTAAAATGTAGATTCCTTCAGGTTTTACTTCACTAATTACCTGGGGTGAATGGGTAGTAACAATAAATTGACAATTTGGAAATGTTCTTGTTAAAGCCGGAATAATTTCTCTTTGCCATTTTGGGTGTAAATGCAATTCAATTTCATCAATTAAAACGACACCAAAACCTTGAAGTGGATCTTCTAAACTTGGATTAGCAATTGCTAAACGTCTGGCTAAATCTCCCACCATTGCTAATAAGCATTTTTCACCATCAGATAGTTGATTAATAATTAGTTCTTCATCATTTTTTTGTAAAGTCATTCTTAGAGTTGGAGAACGACGCACACGCAAGTTAGAAAAACTCGGTATTAATGAAGATATAGCTTGTCTTACTGCCTCTAATTGTTGATCTCGGTAAGCAGTATTATCTTCTAGCCGTAATTCATTCTCTAAATCCTCTTGTTTTCTAAACCATTCAAAGAAAATTCTAAAGTCACTTCCTTCTCCCATAAGTGCATTTTCATATGCATCTATTTGTTCAAATGAATGCTTTGTGCGAATCTTTAAAGGAATATCCAGTACTGCACGATTAGTAGAATAATAAACTACAATAGGTAGATTATATTCATCAGATGACGATAATTTATTTTTTATATTTTCACTAATCTTGATTAATGCAGATAGATTGCTACTTGTATCTTTAATACGTCCTTTTTTTACTTTTGTTAAAGACCACGTAACTTCTTCAGACTCAAAAGCAATGATTATTTGATTATGAGTTTCATTTTTTCCATTTTGAACTTCTTCTTCTTTAAATAACCTTCCAGAAGATGTAGAATGTTGAATCGCACTGGTAAAACGCGATAAAAGAATTGCAGTACAATCAAGAATACTCGATTTACCTACACCATTGACACCAATAAATACAGTTGTTTTTTTTTCATCAAAATCCAAAGTCAAATCGCCAATACCGCGAAAAGATTGCATTTTAAGCTGCTTAACTCTCATAATTTCAACCCAATTAATTTACTAAACACTTCTCAATCATTCCCCTTTCCAAACTCCTCTTACTCTCTGAGTCTCTGCGCCTCTGCGTGAAAAAAATAACTTCTCATAGCGCAGTAAACACACAGAAAAACCCTCTGTGTCCCTCTGTCTTGAAAAGTTTCCTACGCCGGGAAACCCGGCTTCGAGGAACTTTTCGCTGCGCTAACCTCCGCGTACCTCTGCGTTTAAACACTCCTCAACTTAATCACACCCTGATCAAAAATACGATTATCAGTACCAATACCACTCACCTCAATTCTATCTGCATACACATCATGAGTTGCAAAACTCAAATTACTAGTCGAATATTCAGTCCACTCAGAACGACCAACAGGACGATTACCCGCACCAGCACCACAAGTTAAATAACTCGTCCCATGAATAGAACGAGTACGTTCATAATTGTGTTCATGACCATTGATATAAAGTTGAACATTGTATTTTTGAAATAAAGGAGTAAAAGTTTTAATAAACTTTGAATTACTCCCATACTGACCAGATGAATAAATCGGATGATGACCAAAAACAACTTTCCAGTCAGCTTTACTTAAACTTAATTCTTTCTCTAACCAAACTAGCTGATTTTTCCAATCAGCATTACCATTAGTATCTAAAGCAAAAAACTGAATTTTATCTTGACCAAATGTATAATAACGTCCCTTCATATTAAAGCCAGCATATTTGACTTGAGGAACACCATTATCAGTACGGATATCGTGATTACCTAAACAAGCATGAAACTTCACACCTTTTTGAAGCAAAGGTTGATAAGGACGCTCAAAAACTGCGGTTATTTTCTCAATTTCGCCGTTGTTATAAATGTTATCACCAGCTAAAACTACTACATTATATGGATTTTTCTGGTGATAAAAATTCATTGCTTTCGCTACAGAATACTGACCTTTAGCACCAGTTCCTGTATCAGCTACAGATACAAAACGCAATAACAAGTCTTTTTTAGCTGGGTTAGCGGCTATTACTGGTTCTAAAAGTGAATTTTCAGCATTTTGACCAAATAATTTCCAACCTAGAAATCCTGTACTAATAGCACTAAGACTACCTAAAAATAAAAATTGACGACGTTTGAGTTGCATAAATCACTAAATTCAATAAATGGCACAATAGACACAAATAGTCAGAATCCATTTTCTGTATCTTTGATTCTTTAATCTGGGTGAAAGTTCCATGTCACAAGATAACCAACCAAAACCAAGAGGTGAGCGAGAAATTCAACCTTCTCAAAAACCTTATCAGAAAAACCAGCCAATTTGGAAGGTGACAATTATCCAATTTCTGAGGGGAACAATTGGGATTTTAGAAAACACATTAGTGAAACTGGAGACAGAACAGCCTTCTCGTACTGAGATAAAGCCTAATATCTTACAACGGGTTTTGTCGAGTTGGGATGGATTTTTAAGAACATTCCGCTTGTTTTTACCATCAAATGTTTCTAACAATGTATCAGATACAGTTCTGACGGGAATTTTTGCGGTAATAACTGTGGTGATAGTTTTGACAACTTCTGTAACTATTTTTAGTTCTAAACCTGCTGAAATAGCAACACTTCCTCCGGTTGAGGAAGTTCCCACACCCACGTCAACTGTAATTGAACCAGAACCGTCACCAACTCCAACACAGAAACCTGAAATAATTCCAGAACCAATACAAGAAGCTGAACCGAAACCGACACCAGTTATAGAACCTGAACCGCAACCAACTAAAGAACCTGAACCGACACCAACACCAGTTATAGAATTAACACCTGAACAAGCTTTAATTGTGGCTATTGAAAATCAATTAGCAGAAATTAGTATTCCTATAAAAAGTACTCAATCTGAACTAGTTTCTTCTAAACTGATAAAGTCTATTCAAGCTAATTTCCGTACGAGTGATTTGACTATCAAAATTAGTGATGATTGGTATACATTAGAAGCATCTCAACAGAATCAATTAGCAGCGGATATCTTCCAACGCTCTCAAGAACTAGATTTCAGTCATTTAGAAATTATTGATTCGCAAGATAGGCTAGTAGCGCGTAGTCCAGTTGTTGGTAATGAAATGGTGATTTTTAAACGCCAAAATTTGATATCTTCGGAATCAAAATTATCGGATAAACTTTAAACTTTGTTGGGTTTTACTATGTTACTTTGCGGAATTTGGGATATAAACCTAATAAGTTTGAGTTAAGCAACAGCGCAACCTAACAAGCTCTACAAAATGTTGGGTTTCCTTGCGTCAACCCAACCTACAAGATGTTTACTATAATGCTGATTTGTAGGCTTTCACTAATAAATCAATTCCAGTAATTGCACCACCAACTACCACAGCATTAGCACCTAAATCTAATGCTTTTTTTGCCATTTCTGGTGAAGAAATACCACCTTCACAAATTATAAAAGTATCTAGATTTTCTACTATCTGTGTGAGTAATTCCCAACCAGGAGGTGCAAAAGTTTTTGTTTCCGCAGTGTAACCAAAAAGAGTAGTTCCTACTATATCAGCACCAGCATCAACAGCTAATTTGGCTGCTGCAAATGTATCTACATCTGCCATAACTGGTTTACCTAATTCTTGATGAATACGTTTAATAATATCAATTAATTTTTCATCATCGGGACGATTTCTAGTAGTTGCATCTATCGCAATAATATCTGCACCTGCTTCCGCGACAGCAACAGCATGATGAAACTGTGGTGTGATGTAAACATCTGAACCAGTTATTATTTGTTTCCAAAGTCCAATAATTGGTACTTGTACTTTTTCTCTCACAGATTTGATATGATTTGGCGTATCAATTCTCACGCCAATAGCACCATTATTAACTGCGGCTTGCGCCATTGCGGCTATGATATAGGCATCATGTAATGGTGAATCTGTAGGTGCTTGACAGGAAACAATTAAGCTTTTATTGAGGGTTGCAATTAAATTATTCATTAGTTATTTGATATTAAGTTTGGATAATTTTACTCATTACCAATTACCAAGCCAAATAGTAGAAGAACCCCACCCCCAACCCCCTCCCCGCAAGCGAGGAGGGGGCTATGATTATGATATACCTCACTCAATGTTATTGGTAAACAATTTGATAAGTATACAAATGTATATGGTATTAATTGGCATTTGTATGGGCTGGTATCCAGACAGTGAAAATTGAACCCATACCTACAGTAGATTCTACTTCAATTCGACCACGATGGAGTTCTACAATTTGTTTAGTTAGAGCTAAACCAACGCCAGTACCTTCGTAGTGACGACGATAGGGTGTATCAAGTTGTTGAAATTTCTCAAATAGTAGTGGTAATTTTTCTTCTGGGATGCCGATACCAGTATCTTCTACTTGAAAGACGGCTGTATTTTCTTCTACCCACAGACGCAAGGTGACGCTACCGCCTTCTGGGGTGAATTTGATGGCATTAGTTAATAGATTCCAGAGAATTTGTTCTATTCTACTAGAATCGGCTGTAAAGCGATCGCACGCAGGGTTTATTTGCAAGTCTAATTTCAGATTAATTTTTTCGCTATTAGCCTTTTCCTGAAGGGATTCTAGGGTATTTTGCGCTGTCTTCACTAAAGAAAATTCAGCAATATTTAATACTGTTTTACCCGCCTCAATTTGTGATAAATCGAGGATGTCTTTAATCATTTCTAATAAATGTTCACCACTATCATGGATGGTTTGTAAATAATTCCGTTGTCGTTGGCTCAATTCACCCAAAGGCCAGCGCAACAGTGTAGAAGACATCCCAATCACATAGGTTAAAGGCGTAAGTAGTTCATGGCTGATTGTAGCCAGGAATTCGCTTCTGAGGCGACTTGCAGCTTCAGCGGCTAGTAATGCCTCCCGTAGTGCCATTGTGCGTTCAATCACACGTTGTTCCAGTGTTTGCTTTTCTTTGGTGAGACATCGCATTAACTCTGTTTGATGAATTGCGATCGCTAATTGTTCTGCAATTGATGTTAGCAATTTTTTTTCGCTTTGAGTCCACTCATGGGGACTATGACATTGATGAGCAATCAACAGTCCCCAAAGTTTATCTTCAAACATAATCGGAGCTACAAATTTCGCCCTGATTTGACTTTTCTTTAAAAATTTCAACAAACACTCTTCTAGAACGTAAGTCTTTTCTACATCATCAACGGCTAAGGTAAATCCTTGGCGATACTTTTCCCAACATTGAGAATTTGGCTTTATACAACTTTCTTCCTGATAATTCAATAATGAAGAAATAGTATTTTCTCCCAGGGCTTCATGAACAACAGAACCCTGATAATATTGACTACTTTCTTGTAAAGATTGAGAGCCAAGTGAATCTTGAACATTGAATAATGTTTGTTGATTCTTAACTTTAGTAGGTTCAAATTTATAAATTACTAATCTATCTAATTCCAGAAATTCGCGTACTTGTTTAATTACCGTTGTCATAATTACTTGTAAATCCAGGCTTTTACGAATTTGCGTTGTTACCTGATTTAACAGCCGTTCCTGGGCAATTTGTTTTGTGAGAGCATCTTCCACCGCCTGACAAATATAATGTTGAGTAGCATTTGCTGGTGCTGTTACTTCTACTTTTTGCTGCTCAACAAGATAGTCTAATAACAATAGCGTGAATTTACTTTGAAGCGTAGCATTATTAGGGACAATTATTTGCTGATAAACTTCGAGTTTTTGATATGTATAAGAATCACACTCCAGCAAATTTCTTAATTTCGAGACAAATGAGGCGATGACTTCGGAATTAAATGTCAAACTAGCATTTAGTATTAAGTTAACTCTTGGTTTTTCTGCTCCTATACTTCCCAGATCCCTATCCTCTATGTTCCCCACCAACAGCGCACTAAATCCCTCAGAAACCAGCAGCGTAAACCGTTGTTCTTGCCATTCCACTGGTATGCAAATTCGTACCAGCACAGCTTCTGTTAGTATCAAAGCAGTGCTTTCTACAGATTGAACCATCTGCTGCAATAATTCCCCAAGCCGATTAAATAAACTCAAAGGCAAGGTGCGAGAAAAGCTCAAATCGGGAGAACTAAGCATTTTCAAAAATCTAGTGAGATGGGCTAATGGGTAATGGGCAAGGGTAATTTAAAATCCTGTTCCCTAGTTTTTCTGATTATTTACTAACCAACATTTTAAAGCGGTAAAACAGGATTATGCATCGTATAAGTGCCACATCAGGTGGATGGAATCAGTCAGAAGGTTTAATTTTTCTAGAACAAACTCCGGCTCCTTTAGTGTTGATTACTGCGGCTGATACCGACATTCAAACCCTAGCCGCAGCAGTGACAAAATTACCTGCACAATTTCCAGCCTTTAGAGTCGCCAGCCTCTTGCAATTACAGCAACAAATAAGTATAGATACTTATGGTGAACAAGTATTAGAACTTGCTCAAGTAATTGTTTTGCGTCTATTAGGAGGGCGTTCCTATTGGGCTTATGGCTTAGAAGTGGTGCAGGAAATTGCACAACGTCAAGGTACAACTTTAATTGTAATGCCAGGAGACGACGCTCTTGATCCCGATTTACTTTCTCACTCTACCGTTTCCTTGGATATTGTTAACCAAATATGGCAGTATTTTAAAGAAGGTGGTGTAGAAAACTTCGTTAATGCCCTCCAATTTATCGCTGATACGTCTCTTTCTACAGCGTTTAATCCCCCACCACCGCAGTCTGTTCCTCGTGTGGGAGTGTATGAGTGGGGAGGTAGGGGAGCAGGGGAGCAGGCTTGCCCTGAGCGTAGTCGAAGGGGAGCAGGGGAGAATAATTACCAATTACCCGTTACGAATTACGAATTACGAATTACGTTAGCGCAGCGGGGCGTAGCCCATTACGAATTACCCAAAGTTGGTATTTTGTTCTATCGCGCTCATTATTTGGCGGGAAATACTCAGGTTATTGATGCTTTATGTGCGGCTTTGGTAAAGAAAAATTTACAACCTGTACCAGTTTTTGTTTCTTCTTTACGTGAACCTGGTGTTAGTGAACAGTTGAGTGAGTTCTTTCAGCCAAAAGATTCTGAACATATTGACCTGTTACTGAATACTACCAGTTTTTCTCTAGCGCGATTGGAAACAGAAACGCCGCAAATTGAACTTTGGGAAAAATTAGATGTACCAGTTTTACAGGTAATTCTTTGTGCTAGTTCAGTTGAACAGTGGGAGTCACAGTTACAAGGTTTGACTCCTCGTGATATGGCTATGAATGTGGCGTTACCAGAGGTTGACGGAAGAATTATTAGTCGGGCTGTTTCTTTTAAAACTCTGCAAACTCGCAATAATGATTTAGAAACAGATGTGGTAGTTTATGAACCAAAGAGCGATCGCATTGATTTTGTCGCTCAACTAGCTGCAAATTGGGTCAAACTCCGCACTAAAACGCTCCAAGAACGCCGTATAGCTTTAATTTTGGCAAATTACCCCAACACAAATGGTCGCCTTGCTAATGGCGTAGGACTGGACACTCCCGCCAGTTGTGTGGAAATTCTCAAAGCTTTACAGTTAGCTGGTTATAAAGTTGAAAATATTCCCGATACTGGAGATGAATTAATTCAACTTCTGACATCTGGCGTTACTAATGATCCAGAAGGAAAAGACTGGAAACCAGTACAGCAAAGTCTTTCAGCAAAAGAATATCAAGAGTATTTTGCAACTTTACCCGAATCTGTACAACAAGAAATGATTGAGCGTTGGGGAGAACCAATTCTCGATTCAATCCAAAATCCAAAATCCAAAATCCAAAATTGGGCAATTCCCGGTATTCAATTTGGTAACGTTTTCGTAGGTATTCAACCTTCACGGGGTTATGATATTGACCCTAGTTTAAATTATCATGCACCGGATTTAGAACCAACTCACGCTTATTTAGCATTTTATTATTGGGTGCGGGAAAAAAATTCCAGTTGTTTTGGGGCTGATGCGATCGCTCATGTGGGAAAACATGGCAACTTAGAATGGCTACCTGGTAAAAGTATCGCCTTATCTAATACTTGTTATCCTGAAGTTGCTTTTGGGGCTATGCCTCACCTGTACCCCTTTATTGTCAATGATCCTGGTGAAGGTTCACAAGCCAAACGACGCGCCCAAGCGGTAATTATTGATCACCTCACACCGCCGATGACTCGTGCTGAACTATATGGCCCCTTGCAACAGGTAGAAAATTTAATAGATGAATATTACGAAGCCGAAAGTTTAGATCCTACCCGTTTACCAACAATACGCGATCGCATTCAAGAACTAGTCATCAAAGAAAATCTCTACAAAGACTTAGGAATTACCGACGAAAAAGACATCATCAACTTTGAAACCCTAATCTTAAATTCCCTAGATGGCTACTTGTGTGAACTCAAAGAAGCTCAAATCCGCGACGGACTCCACATTTTCGGTCAATGTCCCCAAGGTACACAACTACGAGACTTAATTATAGCGATCGCCCGTCTCCCCAACCGCCATTCCATCGGCATCACCCGCGCCATAGCCCAAGAATGGGGCTTAGACATAGACCCCCTCACCGACCACTTCAGCACGCCCTTTACCCCACCCACAACCCACTTTGCGCCTTTGCGCCTTTGCGTGAGACTTAATTCTTCCCATATCATCGGCGATGTAGTAGAACTCCTAGAAGAAGAAGCCGCCTTTCTAGTTGAAGAAATTATTGCAGTTGAGGAGTCAGGAGAAGGAAGAAAGAATAAAATTACCAATTACCAATTACCAATTACCCAAACCCTTGACTGGATAAAATTCAAACTCCTCCCCGCACTGCAAAAAACCAACGAAGAAATCACCAACTTCTTACGCGGACTAGATGGAAAATACATTCCCAGTGCAGCTTCCGGCGCACCCACACGCGGCCGCCCAGAAGTTCTCCCCACAGGTAAAAACTTTTACGCCGTTGACATTCGTGCCATACCCACAGAAACCGCTTGGGATATCGGCAGAAAAGCCGCTGAAACCCTAATTGAAACCTACACCCAAGAACATGGTGAATATCCTAAAACCCTTGGTCTATCATTATGGGGAACTGCCACCATGCGGACTGGAGGTGATGATATGGCTGAAGCGTTAGCTTTACTCGGTGTTCAACCTGTTTGGGATGGTGCAGCTAGGAGAGTAGTAGATTTTGAAATCTTACCCTTATCAATTTTGGGTCGCCCTCGTGTTGATGTCACCTTAAGGATTTCGGGATTTTTCCGCGATGCTTTCCCTAATTTAATAGATTTATTTTCCCAAGCAGTTGCCGCAGTCGCTAAATTAGATGAACCAGGAGCAGAAAACCCCCTAGCCGTTGCAGTTCGTGAAGATACTGACTTATGGACTACAGAAGGTTTAAGTTTAGAAGCAGCACAAGAGCGATCGCTCTACCGTGTCTTTGGATCTAAACCAGGTGCTTACGGTGCAGGACTTCAAGGCTTAATCGCATCCCAAAACTGGCAAGATGATCAAGATTTAGCCCGCGCTTACATGAATTGGAGTTCTTACGCTTATTCTTCTAGTCAGTTTACAGAAGACAATTCTTCTCCCTTGCTCCCTGCACCCTGCTCCCCTGCCTCTTCTCCCGCAGCTTTTGAGCAACGCTTGAAACAAATGCAAATTGTGCTGCACAATCAAGATAACCGTGAACACGATTTACTCGATTCCGATGATTATTATCAATTTCAGGGTGGTTTAACAGCAGCGGTGCGTTCTCTTCAGGGTAAAAATCCCGAAACCTATTTTGGTGATAATTCTATTCCCAGCCAGCCAAAAGTCCGCCAACTCAAAACAGAAATTGCGCGAGTCTATCGTTCTCGTGTCGTTAATCCCAAATGGATTGCAGGAGTAATGCGTCACGGTTACAAAGGTGCATTTGAAATGGCCGCGACAGTAGACTTTTTATTCGCCTACGATGCGACAGCCCAATGTGTCGAAGATTATATGTATCAGGGTATTGTGCAGGCATACTTAGAAGATCCTATTGTCTGTGAATTCATTCAAGACAAGAACCCGTGGGCGTTGCGTGATATTTCTGAAAGATTACTAGAAGCCCATCAGCGCGGTTTATGGCAGGATGCAAATATACAGACTTTAGATAATTTACGAAATTTAGTACATCAAGCGGAAGCAGCTATCGAAGAAAAATAACTGGTGTAGGAAACATATATTATGGAAAATCTTGCGTATTTACACTTGGCTTTTGCCTACGAAAATAGCGAATCTATTGAACTAGTTCCTTTTGTATTCAACAAAGCCGCCGCACCAGACTGGAAAAGGCTTTCTGGTAAGGCTTGGAAGTATATGCTTCCCCTAATGTTAATGCTGTCTATCCTCAGTTCTGTCAGTAGCGTCTTCGCATTACAAAAAGGTGATCAAGATGCTTCTGTGAGGAATCTCAAACAACAGTTGACAACAGCAGATTTTCATCAAACTAAAATCACACAAATATATGCAGTTCCCACAGAAAATACTGACTGGCAGTTTCAAAATGCTGCTAATGTCACAGTCGATGACATCATTGAAATTGACACTTCACAAAACATAGAAAGTAGTAAAAAATCACCTGCAAGTAACTCTGTCACTACTGCAACGGCAACAACTACCAAAATCCCTATCATTTATTCGGTAACTCATAAACGCCAAAATCCTCATTTACTCACCAAGGGAGATGAAGGTGAAGATGTCAGAATTTTGCAAGAACGCTTGCGAATCGCTGGCTTTTATTATGGGAATGCTACTGGCATATTTGGGCCAATTACCGAAGAAGGTGTAAAAAGATTTCAACAGGCTTATAAATTAAAGGTTGACGGTGTTGTTGGTGCAGCCACACTTGCCAAATTACCACCCACTGATACAGCTAGTGAAGCAACTTCCAAGAAAACAGTTGATCATCAACTCAGTTTAGGCGATCGCGGTGAAGCTGTCAGAATTCTCCAAGAACATCTAATCAAAGCTGGATATTTGCAGGGTCCCCCCAATGGCTACTATGGTTCATATACAGCAGATGCTATCAATCGCTTTCAGAAAGCTCATCGTCTCGATATGAACAGCATTGCTGACACCACTACCCGAATGAAGTTACATAGCTTGGCAAAAACTTCACCCAAGAGTGATTTTAGTATCTTAGAAATCCAAATGCGACTCCAGGAAAAAGGTTTCTATAAAGGTCAACTCAACGGCATGATGGCAGATGACACCAAAAAAGCAATCAAACGAGCGCAGGAATTTTACGGTATTAGTTTTCGGGATATCAAAAGCGGAGGCTTTTAAACCATCCGCTGAGATTTTGTAGCCAGATTCCCTCACCAATTGATACCATTCGCTCACAGTAAATTATTGTAGGGTGAATTTGAGTATCTTACCTTGTATCCTACCCAGGTGTTAAAGCGGCATGAGCGCCCTTTGGCACTTGGGACAGACAGCATGAATTGTCAGTTGACAGTCAAGGAGGTGAAAACCTTCTTTTTGGGCTGTTTTAGCGCCAATTTTCAAAATTGATTCGTTTTTGAACTCAATCGTGGTGTTGCACTTCACACAAATAAGGTGATGGTGGTGATGGGGATAAGGTTGGTTAAGTTCATAATGTTTATGTCCTTCACCCAATTCTAGTTCCCGCAAAATGCCCATTCTCGCCATCAACTTCAAAGTCCGATAGATAGTTGATAGACTGATGCCTTCACCGTCGGTTTCTAACCGATGATAAAGATCCTCAGCGCTTAAATGTTCACCTTGCGGAAGTTCTTGAAAAATGTGTAGAATTATTTCGCGCTGGGGAGTTAAACGCCAGCCTCGGTCGTTTAGTTCTGCCTTGAGTGAACCAGTTGTGTAGACAGTCATACTAAATTTTCTCAACAAAGCCCGTTAATTGAGAATATAACAAATTTTTGCCCTGATTTGCAACAACCATATCTTATTGAGAATCATTAGTAATTGGGTATTGGGCATTGGTAATTGGTAATTGGGAAAAATCATCTTCCCCTGCTCCCTGCTCCCGTTCGGCTACGCTCACGGCAAGCCTGCTCCCTGCTCCCTGTTCCCTTTACTAAGTTAAAGACTCCAAATAGTCCCGGATCAGATTACGGCGCTTGGGTTGACGTAGTTTTTGCAAAGCTTTAGATTCAATTTGTCGTACTCGTTCCCGTGATAAGTCAAGAGCGCGGCCAATTTCGGCTAATGAGTAAGCATGACCATCTGATAAACCAAACCGCATTAGAATCACATCACGCTCACGGCTAGTTAAATCGTCGAGAAGGTTATGCAAATCTTTTTGTAAAGATTCTCGCATTAACATTTCTTCTGGGGTGACGCTATCAGTTTCTAGCAATTCCCCTAATTCTGTATCTTTATCCTTACCTACCTTGGTTTCCAAAGAAACAGAACGAGGTACTCTTAACAACACTTCCCTGACTTGGGTAGGTGTCATATCTAATTCAATTGCTAGGTCTTCTAGGGTGGGAGTGCGACCTTTTTCTTGGGCAATTTTACGTTGTGCCTTTTTAATTTTGTTGAGTTTTTCTGTAATATGAACAGGGAGGCGAATTGTGCGACTCGAAGTTGCGATCGCTCTGGTAATTCCCTGACGAATCCACCAATACGCATAAGTACTAAAACGATAACCCTTAGTGGGGTCAAATTTCTCCACGGCTCGCTCTAAGCCGAGAGTTCCTTCTTGGACTAAATCTAACAATTCCAAACCACGATTTTGATACTTTTTAGCCACAGAAACCACTAAGCGAAGATTCGCTTTAATCATGTGTTCTTTAGCTTGTAGTCCTTGTGACTGAATTTTCTCCAGTTCTACCACTGTCAATTCGGCAATTTCCGCCCAGCGACGTTTACCTTCTGACAAAGTAGGCTTGAGATTCGATAATTCAATACCCGCAGTAGTAGCCCATCTTTCCAACGACGGACGATGTCCTAATTCAGAGGATAAACGCTCTTGAACTTCGATTAATCGCTGATAGGGTACAATCACCTCGTCACCTTGCTTGGCGGCGTTAGCCAGTACTATTCGCAACCGCAAATATCGCTGTACTTTTTGAGCTTCGGAAACTTCTTCATCTCTTCCTAACAACCGCACCCGACCAATTTCTTGCAGGTATAGACGTACCAAGTCTGTACTGCGTCGGTTGTTGTTAGCAGCTAAATTATGAGGATCAACCGCAGCTATTTCCAAATCTTGCAAATCGTCTAGGGACAAATCGCTGTCATTAACGTTTAGATCAGAGTCTAACTTTGGGCTAGATTTTTGGGAATCGTAGGCTGCATCTGTATAAAAAGATGTTGCTGGCATAAAGTCTTAATTACTCCAGGTAAAAATAAATTACGGTCAGCTAAAATTACGGTCAGCTAATCAACTGTTGCTATTGTTCCCGTAATTCACGATGAACTAACAAAATTGAGATTTATAGTACAATTCTTTGCAAAAGGTTGTACTAGTGCAAAAAAGCAGAAGGCGGAAGGCAGAAGATAGTAAGGAATAAAGCCAGTTTTATCAGCTTTTTAACCTTTTTTAACTGGATAGTTATTTTCGCCAGGCCGCACTAGTTAATATGGCAGTTTTTAGGAACATTAACCGTTATTTTTATAACAGGGTATAAAGATATTCCTAGTAATTTTGCTGTTTATAAACTACATAGTTATATTTACATGACTATGGTGGTAATTTCCTGACGATTTAATAATTTTTTTAGTGATTATTTGGTAATTAGTTGCTGTGAATTACGAAATAATGCTGATAGCACCGTGTGGCCTAAGCCATAACTTATTGGTTATACTCTGGCTTGATGTCCCTTAACATTAGTTCATCTAGTGCCTGTTGAGGTGTAACCTCAGTTTCCAGTAACCGATAAACTTGCTCAGTAATAGGGATAGTAATATGTTGTTGCTGGGATATTTGCATCAAAACTCGACAAGTGTTCACTCCTTCAGCCGTTCCTGGTAAATTGGTAAGAATTTCTGTCAGCGTTTTACCATTAGCCAACTGATAACCCACTTGGTAATTGCGACTTAAGGGGCTGTTGCAGGTTGCTAACAAATCCCCTAGACCTGCTAAACCGTAAAATGTTTCCGTCTTTGCACCCAAGACTTTACCAATGCGAACCATTTCTGTCAAGCCACGAGTGACTAAAGCAGCTTTGGCATTAGTTCCTAGATGTAAACCATCACAGACACCGGCAGCGATCGCTATTACGTTTTTGAGTGTACCACCCAATTCCACGCCCACTGGGTCAGGGTTAGTATAAACACGAAAACGACTAGAAGAAAATACCAGCTGCACCATTTCAGCAGCAGCAGTATTTTTGCTGGCTACTACCGTTGCAGCTGGTAATTCTTGTTCAATTTCTTTTGATAAATTAGGCCCCGATAAAACAACTACTGCATGATCAGGAAATTCTGATTGCCAAATTTGCGACGGTGTAAGAGTGGTTTGCGGGTCTAAACCTTTTGTCGCTGTGACAAAAATTGTCTGTGGAGATAAAGGGCAAGACTTTACTACAGAGGCTACATCTCTCACCCCTTTCATGGAAATAGCAGACAGGACTATATCAGCACCTTGTAAAACCGCTGCCAATGTTTGCGAACCCTGACGCGACCACAAACGCACCTGATGACCGTTTACCCGCACCAAATTTGCTAAGGCTGTACCCCAAGCACCAGCACCCAGAATAACAACAGATTTTGAATTTTCGATTTTGAAATTAGTCATTGGAAAGAAGAAGGAGTTCAGGAGTAAGGGTGTATTGTAATACACCCTTACAGGAGTATGGCTTCCCCATCACCCTATCGTGGATAGAGTTTCATTAACTCCCTAACTTGCTCCGCATGATATGAACTTCTTGTCAATGGTGAAGAAACAATTTGTAAAAAACCTATTTTTTCTCCATAAGCTTTCCAAGCTGCAAATTGTTCTGGAGGGATAAAATCAGCTACTTGCAAGTGTTTTTGACTGGGTTGGAGGTATTGCCCAATTGTCAAAATATCACAATCCACGGCTCGTAAATCTTGCATAACGTGGCGAACTTCAGCATCAGTTTCACCTAAGCCCACCATAATCCCCGATTTGGTGTATGTGCTGGGAGAAATTTGGCGAGAGCGTTGTAATAATTCCATAGTCCGCTCATAATTACCCTGGGGACGTACTCGACGATACAAGCGTGATATCGTTTCTGTATTATGGTTTAGAACCTCTGGCGCAGCTTGAAGAATGATTTCCAGAGCATTCCAATTACCACATAAATCAGGAATCAGCACCTCAATTGTCGTGTTAGGCGATACGGCACGAACTGCGTTAATACACTGAATAAACTGAGATGCACCACCATCTGGTAAATCATCTCGATTCACAGAAGTGATCACAACATGATTAAGTTGCATTCGTCGGACAGCTTCTGCTAGTCGCGTAGGTTCGGTCGGATCTAGAGGTTGAGGTTTTTTTTCAAAATCAATATCACAATAAGGACAAGCCCTAGTACAAGCTGGACCCATAATTAAAAATGTGGCAGTACCAGCATTGAAACACTCGCCAATATTGGGACAGGACGCTTCTTCACAAACAGTATTGAGCGATAAATCCCGCAAAATTTCTTTAACGTTACCGACGCGCTCCCACTGAGGCGCTTTTACCCGCAACCAGTCTGGTTTTACAGTCACAATCCACTTTTACCACTGAAGTTATACAAATATAATGGTAGCAAGCAAAGTCCAGGGTTGGAAAGGAACTGGAGATGAGGTAATCAGTGGAAAAATTCGGGAATTTGCTCTAACCCTTCGCACTATGTCTAATTGTTATGGGTTAATTTCTGCTTAAGTAATAAAGCAATGTTAAAGTTCAGTTTATTTGCTCCGGAAAGATGAATTATCTCTCTGTCAACTGGATTGCCAAGAACTTCGGCAAGGTGCCACTAAAAACTTTGTTGATTGTGCCATTTATGCTGCAAATCGTGGGAGTTGTTGGACTGGTAGGTTATTTGTCCTACCGCAGCGGAAAGGTGGCAGTAGAAAACTTGGCAGATAAGTTGATGGATCAAACAGCGAACCGGATTAGCGATCGCCTCGATACCTCCCTGCACACTCAACAACAAGCAGTGGCAGTCAATCACCGCAATACCCAGTTTTTTGCCTCTGCTACTACGTTGTCAGATATCAGTAAGTTTTTGAGCCAACTGAAATTCTCACATTCGGGACAAACTTTTATCCTGGAGCGTTCTGGCAATTTGGTTGCCACATCCACCCTAGAAATCCCCTTTATCAAGCACGACAAAAAACAACCGATACAGTTACCTGCTACCCAGAGTCAGGATGCCCGGACAAAGGCAGTTGCGGCACAACTACAGCAGCAATATGGTGATCTAAAGCAAATTCGAGCTAGTCAACATCTTAAAGTAGCGTTTAGAGGAGAGACGCTGTTTGCTCATATTGATCCTTACGGAGATGAATACGGTCTCGATTGGTTGGTGGTGACAGTCATTCCTGCGTCTGACTTTATGGGAGAAATTCAGGCAAATACCAATTCCACGATTCTGTTATGTGGGTTGACATTATTTATCGTCACCGGCATGGGAATACTTACAGCAGGTTGGATTACTCGACCAATTATTCAGCTAAGTCGAGCTAGTCAAGCTTTAGCAGACGGAAAATGGCAGGAACCTTTACCGGAAAATGAAGTAATAGCAGAGTTGCAGATTTTGGCAAAATCCTTTAATCGCATGGGTGAGCAACTCCAAAAAGCTATTCAAAAATCAGAAGAAAAATTTGCAAAAGTACTTTGTGCTAGCCCTGACCCCATTACTATTATCAATCTTAGAGATGGAAGTTATCTGGCTGTAAATGACCAATTTCTTACCCTCACAGGCTATACCAATGAGGAAGTAATCGGTCATACAATAGATGAATTAAATTTGATAGTTCATTCCCAACAAGCACAAGAAATTTACCATCAGTTACAAACTCAGCAGACAATTCACAATTATGAAATGGAGTGGCGCAGCAAATCAGGAGAAATCAAAACTGGATTGCTCTCTTCAGAGTTGATCGAGCTAGAGGATGATATATTTGTGCTTTCAGTTTTTAAAGACATTAGCAATGTCTACAATGAGCTTCGTTTACGCCAAAAAGCTGAAGCAGAGTTACGCGAAAGCAATCACTTTATCCAACAAGTTACGGATTATTCACCGCAAATTCTCTATATTTTGAACCCAATCTCTTGGGCTAATCTATATGTCAATCGTCAGTCCATAGAGATTTTAGGATACACACCTGAAGAGTTTTTGCAAGGGGGTTCTCAGTTTTTCTTAGACATCTTGCATCCTGAAGATTTGCCTTTGCTGTCTCGAAATATGGCTCACTGGAAAATTGCTCGCGATGGTGAAATTTTAACTACTGAATATCGGATGCGGCATAAAAATGGTTCTTGGTGTTGGTTGCGATCGCGCGATGTGGTTTTTGCTAGAGATGAAAATAATCAAGTGATCAAAATCCTAGGTACTGCCCAAGATATCAGCGAAAGAAAACAAGTCGAAGCTGCCCTAGAACAAGCCCACAATCAGATTACCTTTCATATTGAAAATACTCCCTTAGCAACTATTATCTGGAATGATCAATTTCAAGTTAAAGAGTGGTCAAAACAAGCTGAAGAAATTTTTGGCTGGAGTGCAGCAGAAGTATTGAATAAAAATATGCTCGATTGGCAGTTTATTTTTGAGGAAGATTTAGATCAAGTAAAATCTGAAGCAGAAAGATTAGTAAGTAAAGAAAGTAGTATTTGTAATAATCGCAATTATCGAAAAGACGGTTCTGTAATTCACTGTCAATGGTTTAACTCAACTCTTCTAGACGAATTTGGTAATCTGATTTCTATTCTATCTTTCGTCCAAGATGTGAGCGATCGCGTTCAAGCTGAATTAGAACTCCAACAAGCAAAAGAAGCCGCAGAAGCTGCGAACCATGCTAAAAGCGCTTTTCTGGCAAATATGAGCCACGAACTCCGCACTCCCCTCAACGCTATTCTGGGATTCGCTCAACTCATGAATTGGGACTCTACCCTACTCCCAGAACATCAAGAACAGGTAAAACTCATTTATAGCAGTGGAGAGCATTTACTTAGGCTGATCAATGAAGTTCTTGAACTATCCAAAATTGAAGCTGGAATCATGACTTTGGATAAACAAGAGATTGATTTATTTGAACTGCTTAACTCATTAAACAGTATGTTTAGTCAGCAAGTAAGAAATAAGAAATTGCAGTTGCACCAGGAAATTTTACCAGAAGTTCCTCAATACATCATTGTTGATCCTCAAAAGTTGCAACAGATATTGATTAATTTGATTGGTAACGCCATTAAGTTTACTCAAAAAGGCAGCATTTATCTATCTGTTTCCTTAGCAAATCAGCCAACAAAATTCAGTCATGAATTTAATAACCTCTCCTACATACAATTCCAGGTTATTGATACCGGAGTCGGTATCGCTCCCCAAGATTTAGATATAATTTTTGATGCCTTTACCCAAGCACCAGCAGGTCAACAGAGCCTTCAGGAAGGAACAGGACTCGGACTCACCATTAGTCGTCGGTTAGTGCAGTTAATGGGTGGGGAAATTATGCTCAACAGTACGTTAGGAAAGGGCAGCACATTTCAGTTCACAATTCCAGTTGTGGTAATTACGGGAACCCATATAAAACCTAAAAAACCGACTCAAAGAGTTACAGGACTAGCAACCAACCAACCTAATTATCGGATTTTAGTCGTGGATGACCAGGCTTTAAATCGGCTATTTCTGGTAAAACTGCTCGGTAAACTGAAATTGGAGGTGCGAGAAGCCGTAAATGGAGAAGAAGCTATTTCCCTATGGCAACAATGGCAACCCCACCTCATCTACATGGATATTCGGATGCCAGGATTGGATGGGTATGAAGTGACGAAACAAATTCGAGCTATTGAGCAACCAGATCAATCTACTATCATTATTGCCCTTACGGCTCAAGCCTCTAACGATGATAGCGAAGAGCGAAGCCATCGCCATCTTGCCCTGGAGGCAGGCTGTAATGACTATATCAGTAAACCCTTTCGAGCCGAAACCTTGTTTAGTAAAATGGCTGAACATCTGGATATATGCTACACCTACGAAAATCCAGAGCCACCCCCATTAGTCCTCAAGCAAGCGTTAACGGCTGAAGATTTAGCGGTTATGCCTCAAGCTTGGGTAGTTGAACTCCGTCAAGCTTCGGTATCTTGTGAACAAACAGCAGTGGAGCAGTTGATTCAGCAAATTCCCCCTGAATACTCATCTCTGGCTCTCAGTTTAGAGCAACTCACCCAAAACTTTGCCTTTGAGCAGATTATGAAACTAGCACAAACCTATCTTTGTGGACAGAACCCATAAGCAGAGATAGGTTTTGTATTAGACAAGAGCGTGAAAATGATTGTAGAGACATTCCAGTGGAACTTCTTTACAAGGGTTTCAAGCCACGCACATTTAATTACCGTAGATGTCTATTGTAGGGAGTAAGACATTTTTATTATTTAAGGGTTTTTGTGATATGATGGCATGATAATTGGAATTTTTATGACGGGATGTGGCGCAGCTTGGTAGCGCACTTCGTTCGGGACGAAGGGGCCGCTGGTTCGAATCCAGTCATCCCGATTTGTACATTCGCACAATATATGTCGCAGTTCGCAAATTAGTGTCGTTCTTCGCAGATTAATGTCGCGGGTGCTGTTTTTTGGAGTCAATTTAATGATGCTGGGTTTTCGCAAATTAATGTCGTTATTTTGATGAAATGGAGTTGATTCCACTGCACTTCTAAGTATACTAAAAAATCTTAGAATAATCCCGAACGAAGTGCGCCTTTCAACCCTCCCATTGAAAAATATATCTTTAAATATCAACAAAAAAAGCTGCTCTTTAGCTTTAAACTACCCCTAGTCGGGATGGTAGTTGAAACTCAATTGTTCATTCGTTGGACAATTGATTTCACCTGTCGCTTTCAACCCACCCCTAGTCGGGATGGTAGTTGAAACCCCTGATAAAATAAATCATCAATAGCCGCGACTGTAATCTTTCAACCCACCCCTAGTCGGGATGGTAGTTGAAACAGCAGCTCATATCTTGCACCTGGTTAAGGGAGACAGTATTAACCGAAAATGAGAGAATAAAAATAACATCCAGACTTGGATAAATAAATTAAAATACTGAGACAATAAATAACATATAGTCTACATAAAATAACTGCTAACATACACAAAACTAGCAGTAATTAAATCTGCACAAAGATAATTTAAATTGATTAGTAAAAATGCGAAAAAGGGTGTATTAAACAACATAAATAGCAAGAACTATGGAAGCAACTCTTGCCCGTGTCCATTCCTTAATGTGCACAATCCTAGCATTCATGCCTACCCACTATCAACGAGATAGCTTAGAAGCAATGCTAGGATTATTTCTAGAAGCTCAAGGAAAACCTTTACCACATTACAGTAAAACTAAATCAGAAAGTGCTTTAAGCCGATTTCTAAATCACTATAACTGGTCTACTCGTCAAATAATTCGTCATCTGCGTCGAACAGTAATTGAACTAATTTTGAGTGAATGCAGACGGGGACGTAAACCATTCTTACAAGTAATCATTGATCTAACTACCTTAGAAAAAACAGGTAAATTTAAGGCTTTTAACCACTTAATTACTATTTACAATCATAAACGAGGCTTACATCTAGTTGTCTTGTATTTAGTTGTTGGACAATGGCGTATTCCTTGGAATTTCCGGGTGTGGAGAGGTTCATGTTCAACAACTCCAGCTCAATTAGCTTTAAAAATGGTATGTCGTTTACCGAAACAACTTACCAGGCAATTTCATCTGAAAATCCTGGCTGACTCGGCTTTTGGTACTAAGGAGTTTATTCATGGTATTCGTCAACTTAAATATCACGCTATTCTCGGAATTGCTTGTAATCGTAAATTGGTTGATGGTCGCTCAGTTAAGGATTTATGTCATCGTGGACAACAGTTAAAACTTGTTGGTTTAGATTTTCCTGTTACTATTTCTTGGTATTATTTCAAAACTGATAAAGGTGTGTTTATCAAGAGATATGTTATTTCTACAATACCACTCAAGGCTGCAACTATCTCTTGGTGGGGTAAGCGAAGATGGCAAATAGAAGGATGGTTTAAAACTGCTAAACATCGCTTTGGTTTAGACAAATTTGGACAATGTACTCTCTTGGGTATTTATCGTTGGTTAATCTTATCTGTGACTGCCTATTTATTAGCACATTGGACTTATTTAGCTGAATATTATCCTCATACTCTTGATTGGGGTCAAGCTGCTTTTCTTGCTCTGTCCACTTTTTTTCCTATTTTATTATTGTCTTTATTATTACTTGATATTGAACGCCTTCGTCCTCTAGCATTTAGTCACGGAATTGACATTACTATTTCCAGGTGCAAGATATGAGTTACCAAGTGTTTTGAGTAATTCAGCAGGTATTCTACCTTTTTCTAGCCAAGTTTCAAATTCTGGGTGTTTTCCTATCTGTAGCAATATTTCATTGATGAATGGTGTATTTTTTTCAGTCATCAATTCCCATAGTTGACAGAGGCTGTCTTCTTCAGCAACCAAGCGACATTGAATTGTGATAACGCTCATGGTGTCTTTGATTTTGTGGATTTGAGAAACGTGACATGATTGTTGATTATTTTTTTACTTGTCCTAATTATAGCGCAATAGCGCAAATGTTTTTTTTCTCAAAGACTGTGCAAAAATAAAAGCCGCAAGCTTGGGCTTCAAATTAGGATGGCAGAAGAAACTAGAGAGGTTAGGGGAAGAGTCCCTAAAGATATAAAAATCTCCTTTGAAATTGCCTGTGCGCGTCTGGAAGTGACGCAAACTGCGGCTTTGGAGGAGGCGATTAGAGATTGGTTGCAAAAAAAAGATTCGCCTGGTGGTAAGTCACAGGGGAGTTAAAGGGCTATAGCCCAAATAGCTCGGTTACTTGAAAAATATGAAGTTTTGAAGTTTTTGATCCCTGTTTTCTCGGTTAATATTTTGTACTCTGATTTATGAGACTCATGGTCTCATGAATAACAAGACCATAAATTTCCTCACGTACTTGCGAAATTCAACTTTCAGCAAATATGCCTTCAAATAAGTAACCGCAGCAATGGAAAAATCAGAATCTAAAATCGAGCAGCAAAAAAACTTTCATTATTCTGTAGCTCAAACAGATACTCATACATATATTGAAGGGATTCCTGCACCTGATGAGTTAGTAAAAATACTTGACCGTATCCTGGACGGTAGCGGAAATGAAAACGATATTAATTTACTACGGCAATGTTTAAAGACAGTTAATTGTCAAAATCAGGTGCAGTTAGCAAATTACATTGTTAACCTTGCAGAAGGAAATGGAGTTCATATTGGCGATCGCATAACCTACCAAGGTATAGACGAAGAAACAAAGATAATTCTCCGCCAGTTACAACAATTTCTCCAGAAAAGCCAAGTTTCGATTTCATCTAATTTTTCTCCTAAAACCCCAACAGAAAAGTTTTTAGTCAACACTAATTCACATAAGCAAGTTAGCCGACTACCCCCAGAGCTTAATATTTTCGAGTTTGAAGTGGTAACTGTAGATTTTCAAGGAAGAGAAACAAAGCGTGACCGCAAACAGGCTGAGTATTTTCTAGAAGATTTAGGAAATGGTGTTGTACTGGAAATGGTTTCTATTCAAGGTGGGAATTTTCCAATGGGTGCATCACGAGAGGAAGAAGGATCACAAGAAGATGAACGTCCTCAACATTTAGTTAATATAAAATCCTTCTTTATGGGTAGATATCCCATTACTCAAGCGCAGTGGAAGGCTATTGCAAACCTACCAAAAATAAATCGCCACCTCAACCCTGACCCATCCTATTTTCAGGGAGATAATTTACCTGTAGATTGCATTTCTTGGTACGAAGCACAAGAATTTTGCGCTCGAATATCAAAACAAACAGGAAGAATTTACCGTTTACCTAGTGAAGCCGTATGGGAATATGCTTGTCGTGGTAATATGACATATCCATTTTATTTTGGTTCAAAAATTACGAGAAGTTTAGCAAATTTCAGTGAAGAACAAAAAACTAATGTAGTTCATCGGAGTCAAACTACTGAAGTTGCTACTTTCCCTCCTAATAGCTTTGGATTATACGATATGCACGGCAATATTTGGGAATGGTGTGCTGATTATCAACATGGGGACTATCAAGATGCACCATCAGATGGCAGTGTATGGGAAATAGATGGGAATCCAGAATATAGAATGCTTCGAGGTGGTTCTTGGGATTATAATTGTAGTTATTGCCGTTCAGCCTCTCGCTATTTTGAAAATCCCAGCACCCGCAATAGATCATTTGGTTTTCGAGTAGTCTGTTGTAACTGAAATCACTTAGCTAAACTTGTAAATATTGTTTTACGTTTAATTTGAGTTCGGAAATTAAAACCGATTCTAAAATTTTTACGCTAGTTTCTTGGCGAATCTGAGCTTTTGTCTTACCACGATTATTGATACAGTAATCTCTATAAGGGTGAGAGAGCCAATTCCAACTACCAATAACAGCGAATTGAGAGTCACAAATTAGAATTCTCTGATTTGTACCTTTACTCTCTCTGAATTCTTCTTTTCCTAAAGGATATAGTTTTAAACCTGGATATTGAGGAATTAATTTTCTCAAATGATTTTCAGCTTTAATGTCAATATCATCACTTCCATCAGCACTCATATAACCATAAATGATTTCTATTTTCACCCCTTTTTGTAAAGCCGAAACTATATACTTAGCAAACTGTTCTGGTTCTGAGTTCTTATTTGACCCACGAATCCAAGGTGTAACAATTATTATTTCTTCTTGAACTTCATCAATAGCTGTTTTTAAAATCTCTAAATGTTCACAATCAAGAATGAGGGTAGCTCCAGGCTGCTGTTTAGGGATTTCACTTGTGGATTTGTACTCATAAATTTCACCATTTTCCCGAATATGTTCAACAAGTTGACGGGTATAACCTTGGGCTTTTTCTAACCTATAAAGATTGCCAACTAAAATAAACAGTTCTTCTGCTCTAGATACAGCAACATTGAGAAGATTGGGTTTAGAGTTAAGCCAATCACAGCTTGAATTATCTTGTAGTCTGCATACTTTTGTAGATAGAATTATTACTCGCTTTTGAGAACCCTGAAATTTGTGAATTGTCCCAATTGCATTTGCTTTTAAGCCAGAAAATTCGGGTTGTTTTAGCAGCCTCTTGCTTAATTCTTGAGCATGAATGCTGAATGGTGAAATAACACCTATATCTTCTAATGAATAACCTTGACCAATTAGATGTTTGATTACTTCCGTAACTACAGCTACCTCTTCTGTATTGAAATTTCCCTGTATACTTCCTTCGACATGGTATGCAATTAGATTGGTTTCTAATAAAGGTGATACAGGTGCTGTCTTTACTTCTAACCCATATCCTACGATACGATCGCAAAATTGAATAATATTAGGCTGACAACGGTAATGCTCAACTAGCCGAATTCCTTGACCTACTTCGCCATCTTCTCCACTTGCTCCCGCTGCTCGATGATAGGTAGTAGCTCGGTCTGTTTCTTCAGGACTGTAAAGATGATAATCAAGTTCAGATAACCTTTTTTCAGTAAAAGCTGCCTGACGGTATTGTTCGCGTCTTTGATTAGTTAAATTGATAATAGGTTCAATCTGAAGTGGATCTCCCACAATAATAGCTTTGCGACACCTGAACAACAAAGGAAATGTTTGATGCTGTGGGATCATTCCAGCTTCATCTACAATAATTCTATCAACGCAGTCAATAACGCACGGTAGCATATTTCTTACTGACAGCAACGTGGTAGTAATAACTGGAAATATTAAACTTACAGCTTTTATAGTTTTTTCTAATTTCTCTAAATTCTGGGAAAAGTTTCGGCGGATTCTATAATCGCCAGTTATAAAATTTGAATAGGCAATTAAAGCCTTTTTCACATTTTCTTTATTTCGTAATGCCTCCTGCTTGAGCAACTGCCGTGACAATTCAAATAATCGCTTATGTTCTTCATGATTATCAATATGAAAGTAATCATAAAAATCTTGTAATGGATTGTTCAATCTGCTCTCCAATACTGTTACTTCTGCGGTCATCGCATTATACTCATTAGTATAAGTGTGAATCTTATCAGTAACTTCTATTAATATATTTTGTACGTTTTGCAATTCCTTAACTTTTTCAAGTCTGGTCTTAATAAAATTTAATTCTTGAATCAAGATACTCCTATTATTGGGGTTTTTAATAGAAAAGGGAGTATCAATGGTTTGTAAAATGTATTCTTCACATCTAGCAGTAATTTTTAACAAAATTTGTTTTTCTGTACTGCGAGTTAGCCAAAGTATTAATTTTTTCCACCAAGGTAAACTACTTTCAGGCAGCTTTGATTTGGCATTCTCAAAAATTAGCTGAATTTTTCTATAGACTTCTGTTGGAAGTTGTTCATACAAGTCTAAGTCCTTAGCCTTTCTCTCAGACTGAATTTTCGTAATTTTCAAACTTTCTATTTCTAATTCAAGCTGTTGAATCTTCTTCTTTAACTGGGGTTGTCGTTCCTCGTCCACATCACGTTGATGACGTAAGTTTAAATAGTTATTTTCTTGAACTTTTAAACTTGATGCTATTATGTTAATTTCTTCAGCCAGGAAATTATAGATATTTTCGTCGAAGCTTTGTTTATCTAGTAATTCGGTAATAGCAATTTGGAGAGTGTTTTTAGCTGCTCCTGGAGCTTTAATATTGGTTGTACTTCCTCCTTTTAGATAAAAAAACTGTTCTTCTAAAGGGTTTTCTTTCAAATACTCATCTAGTTTTTCAATAACATTTTCAACAGCTTTATTTACAGTGCTGCTAACAACTGTCAGGTTATTTATGTCTTCCCCAGTTTCCACCAATTTGAGCGCACGTTTAACAACTTGCTGGGCTATAACATGAAGAATGAGAGTAGTTTTCCCAGAACCAGGAGGACCTTGGACTGCTGTTATTAATTCAGTTTGGGCGTGTTTTATTGCTTTTAATTGCGAATTAGTTGGTGGATAAATTGGGAAAGCTCCCATGTATGTTATCTTGTGGGCTGGAAGTTGGGGCTTTCCAAATAAATATTCATAGGCTGGATGCTTTGATTTCAACCAATTTTTACGACTAGACTGAATGTTTTTTAAATCAGGTTTGAGATTGCGATGAAAGGTACTTACCTTAAACTTGAATAAATAAGACTTGCGTTCAATTTTATATGGAGACGACTGTAGTTTATTCATCCAGTCTTCATAGGTGTCAAATTCAACTCCAAAGGTACTTCTGAGAAACTGTGCGAACCCATCTTGAGTATTTAACTGCTGTCTCTGTTCATCATCAAGGTTTAGAAATCTCGCTAAGTTTTCTCCAGCCTCTACTAATTCCAATTCTTCAAGATTCCATCCTTGCTCTTGATATTCTCCTTTCAGGATAGATGTCACATCTAAGCTAAACAAAGGATAATATTCAGATGCCCCTTGGTTGACTTTCGAGAGTTGAGGAAAAGATAAAACCCAAATAGTTTCTTCTTGACCAGTTTCTTCACTGACCTTCCGTTTTATGTCAGAAAAAGTAGCTTTGTTAATTTTTACATAATTACCATCTAGCTCTACACCACTCAACACTGCCTCTTTACCTGGAACTGTGGCATTGTTAAAATCTACTAAAGCAATGAACTCTAACCATGCGTCAAGAATAGCATCTATCTTACTAGCTTCCTTCAAAACTACCTCCAAGTCAGTTTACTGGATTTAATTGTTATGTGTTTCATCACTCGACATTAAAACCAAGGTAATTTACTAACAAAGAGGTAGTCATTATTCATCCTTAGTTTCACCAAAAAAATTAACTGTTGTGAATTACATCACCAATATGAATACCTTCCGCTTTTACAATGTTAGTAATATATTTACCGTGTTGATGTATCACATCGGCAATTTTGTAAATAGTCTGTGTCGCTTCAGGCTTCACTTCTTCCCATCCTTTATCAGGTAAACCCTTACCACCTCGAAGCTTGGCAATCACAAAATCTCCTCCTGTCATATCATTTTGAGGAACTTGTTCCACTTTATACAAATCACGCACAGTTTCAGGTACTGCTTGTCCAAGATAATTCATGATATTAGAAACCCGCACTTCTGTATCACCTGGTTTGTTACCAGCACCTTGTAAAGCTTCAAGAAAGTGATAAGTGTATATGCTATTTCTTTGATCTTGTTTTATCCAAGATTTTTGCTCGCCTTCAGAAGAAGTGAAAACCAATCTGCCTTTTCCTTGTTTCAACTCATTAATAAAGCCTTTAGATGGAGCAACTCGGATAAAATCTTCAAATTCTTCATCAAATTTTTTGTCTAGTATCAAGTCAGCATCTTTAGAAGTTGCCATTCCTGCTGCATGACAACTATCAATAACAACTAACAAACGTTCAGATTGAATTTGGCGTAATGCTTCTGTAAAATCCGCTGCTGATAATGCTGAACCTGAAATTTTAGTAGGTTTAATGTCATGCTGCAATAAATAATATCGTTTTGTATTTTTGTCTACCCAGCCATGTCCTGAATAATAAACGAATATAGTAGCATCAGGGTCAGATTCTGCTTTTTCTTTTAACCAATTTAATCCATCCAAAATACCAGCTTTGGTTGCATCCTTGTTATTGAGTATCCGAATATGATCCTTGTCATCAGGATAAGCACACAATTCAGGATCAATTAATGCAGCGTAAATTGCCTGGGTATCTTTGACAGTTACAGGCAACGATAATTTACTATAAGCAGATTCTCCAACGCCAATTAGTAAGGCGTAACCGTGAATAAATTTCTCTGTCATGTCAATTTCTTCCTATGAAATAAAAAAATTAATTGCAAAGTAAATTGGTTATTCCTCATACCGACTGATGCGGAAGATTACATAGTTATAAGGTAGTTTAGAACTGTCTGCCTTATGTACGATCGCACCTATTTCCGGTTTGTAAATCCATTTGTTCCAGTCAATTACTGTTTCATCTGCAACTTGCACAGCAATATAATTACCCTCAGCTAAACGACAACCCATTGCTGAATCTTCAAAATCTAGTCCCAGGTAAAATTTCTGTACAGCAACGTTTTCATGACGTTGAGCTAGTAATTTGACAACTCCCAAGGTTATTTCTGTAAAAGGTGCGATCGCAGGTTGGGTAGTAGTTAAAAGTTTGATTTTCAAAACTATTTGACAGGAATGTATTCATTTGTTGATCGCTCAACTAAAAATTTAAAAGCCATCAGTAATTCTATGGGAGAATTTCTTGTTGAAGAAAAAATAAGTTTATCAGGGTTACAATTATTAATAATTTTGATTGTGTTTCTAGGGCTGCTAATATTACTCATTATTAATTTAAAGTAAGTTGTAAATCTCTAAATTTAGCTGTTCTGCTCAACCTGAAAAAACGAGAGTCTGACAAAATTGTACCTATTTACAATCTTCATTAATATTTACGATTCCAAAATATTAAAACTATGATAGATGACGAATTAAAACTGATTATTAACAAAATCACGGAAGGGACACACTCTGAAGAAGATTTATCAAAATTACTTCAGATATTGAAAAATACTGATAATCGCCACATTGCATTGCAGCTAGGCAAGAATGGAGTTTAAATTAATAACATGAATGATTGGAAAATTTTTCAAGGTAATAGTGAACCACACGATAATATTAATCAACTTCCATATCCTCCAGAATGGCGTAAATTCATCGGTGCAGATGATTCGGTATTACAAGAAATTGAGCAACGCTGGCAGAAATTCTGTGAGGAGTCAGAGCCAAATATTAGAGATGAGGAACGGGGTAAAAGTTTCCGTATCCACACTGATAAAAATAATGACAGAAATACTGTTATTAATATGGTCAATGCAGCCCTGTATTTAAGACGACCTTTGTTAGTAACAGGAAAACCGGGAACAGGTAAAACATCTTTGGCTTATGCTGTGGCTTATGAACTAAAACTGGGTGCTGTATTACCTTGGTATATTACTGCTCGTTCAACCTTACAGGAAGGATTATATCGTTATGATGCGATCGCTCGTCTCCAAGATGTGCAGATGGGTTATAAAAGTAAAGATATTGGTCGCTACATTCAACTAGGTCCACTAGGTACAGCCCTTCTTCCTTCCCGTCGTCCTCGTGTTTTGCTGATTGACGAAATAGACAAAAGCGATATTAATTTACCCAATGATTTACTCAATTTATTTGAAGAGGGAGAATTTGAAATCCCAGAATTAGCGCGAATTTCCAAAGAAGTGAATCAGGTAGAAATTCGTACCTATGATGGGATAGATGTTCCTATAAAAGCAGGTCGATTGCGCTGTCAAAATTTCCCTTTTATTTTATTAACTAACAATGGTGAGCGAGATTTTCCCCCAGCATTTTTGAGGCGTTGTCTCAGATTAAATATGCCTTATGAACCTGATGCAACTGCCTTGAAAGAAATTGTGAAGGCACATTTAGGCAGCGATATAATCACAAAAGACGAGGAAAAAATTAATGAATTAATTGCCAAATTTAGAACATTGCGAGAAGGTGGAGATATAGCAACAGATCAATTGCTGAATGCCATTTATATAGTCACTCGTGAATTTAAACCAGAAGCAGCAGAAGAGAAAGACTTAATTGATATTTTGCTGAAATACTTAACCAGTGCGGAGGACAGATGATTGACCAGTTAATTACTGCATTGAGTAAAGAAGTAGAAATGTCAGCCGCAGAAATTGCTGATACGATTTGGCTGGCACTTCAAATGCAGGAATTTCCATCTGAGTCAGTCTCCTCTAGTTTTCCCCTGCAAACGGAAGACGAGAGAGAAAATAAAAAGCCGGAAAATCAGCTAAATCAGCAAACATTGCCAAAAACTTCAGACTTGGAAGAAACACCAAATAAATCACCAGAAGAACCAAAAGCGGGCATTTATCCCCGAAATGAGCAACAAAGTTTGAAATCATCAAATTTATCCTTTAAAGTCCCTGATGCTCCTTCCTTGCGTGAGCCTTTAACCTTAGCACGAGCGTTAAAGCCCTTAATGCGTCGTATTCCCTCTGGAAGAGAATTGGTATTAGATGAAGCCGCTACTATCCAACGAATTGCGGTTGAAAGACTGTGGATACCCGTACTCAAACCCACGGTAGAACCTTGGTTAGATTTGGAATTAGTCGTTGATGAAGCCATCTCCATGCAAATCTGGAGACATACCATTAAGGAATTAGAACGACTGCTGAAAAACTATGGAATTTTCCGAGATGTACGGGTCTGGGGACTAATTACGGATGACAATGAACAGGTACAGATTCGTCGGGGTATCGGTGCAGCAGCTAAAAATCAAACTCCCCGTAGTCCCAAGGAATTAATTGACCCTACTGGTCGGCGTTTGGTGTTGGTAGTCAGTGATTGTGTGTCATCTCTGTGGCGCAATGGAGAACTTACGCCTGTATTAGAACTCTGGGCAAAACAAGGGTCAATGGCCATTGTCCAGATGCTTCCTAAGTGGTTGTGGAAAAGAACTGCTTTAGGTAGAGCCTCAGAAGTGCGGTTGCGGGGGTTGACTCCTGGGATGTTTAACCAGAAATTAATTGCTAAAGAAGTGTCATTGTGGGATGAACTGGAGGAAGAAACGGGGGTTAAAGTCCCTGTATTTACCTTAGAACCGGATAAAGTTGCTACTTGGGCGCAAATGTTATCAGGTAAGGGCAATATTTGGACCTTGGGATATGTGTTTAAGTTAGATCCTCCTGTTAAAAAGGAAAGAGAGTTATTTAATCTTAATCATAGTGAATTGAATGCAGAACAGCGTGTCCAGGCATTTCGAGTAACGGCTTCACCGATGGCACGAAAATTAGCAGGATTATTAGCTTCTGCACCTGTAATTAGTCTGCCAATTGTGCGATTAATTCGAGAATCACTATTAAAAGATTCTCAACAAGTTCATGTGGCTGAGGTGTTTTTAGGGGGATTATTAAAGCCATTATCTGAGATAAATGCAGATACTAATCCTGATTATGTTCAGTATGAATTTATGGACGGGGTGCGGGAGTTATTAGTTGATTCTGTTCCTTCTGAGTATGTTTTGAATGTGGTGGATGAGGTATCGAAATATGTGGCTAAGAAAGTAGGGTTATCGCTTGAAGATTTTGCTGCTGTCTTGAGGAATCCGCAAGAAGTTAGAGATAGTGGGATTGTTGAGGAAGTTGGATGTTTTGCAACGGTTACTGCTCAGGTTTTGAGGGGTTTGGGTGGTGAATATGTAAAGCTTGCTAAGGAATTGGAGTTAGATTATTTTGAAATTAATAAAAATTCGTATCCAACAATTCCATTAATCAGTGATACTTTTAATCATGGTTATGCGTTACTAATTGGTATTGGTGAATCTGCTTATAGTAAATTGTCTTTGCCTGTAACTGTCAAAGATACCCAGGCAATTTACGCTGCACTAATTGACCCTGAACTGTGTGCCTATCCTGATGACCAAGAGCATATTCGGGTACTAAATAACAAAGATGCAACTAAAGCAGGTATTTTAGATGGATTAAATTGGTTAAAAGAAAAAGCCGAATCTGACCCTAGTGCTACTGTATTTATTTATTATTCAGGACATGGCTGGGTAGATAAAAACACAAACAGATATTATTTATTGCAGCATGACATTAAACCCACTAAAATTGCAAATTCGGCATTATCAGCAGAAGATTTTACCGAAGCAATACGGCAAATTCAATCAGAACGTTTATTAGTTGTAATTGATAGTTGTCACGCAGCAGGAATGGCAACTTATAAAGATGCTGATTTGGAACTTGATAAAGAACTGGATGAAGAGTTTGATGATTTTCTCCGAGTTGCACCATCCAAAGATTTGATTGATGAATTGAAAAAGGGGGGTGTTGCTGATTTTGGGTATGATTTGTATTTAGTTGCGATCGCTAAACTATTAAATGAACAGTATTTCAGATTATTAGATTTTTATTTTCATACCTTGATTTAGCAAGGCCAAAAGGGGAAAAGTAGAGTAGTTTTTACTTCCTCTGAAGGTGAGCAAAAATCTTGGGTAAAAGATGAAAGAATTAGTATGTACACTTATCATTTTCTTGAAGCTTTACAAGGTGCAGGAAACAAACCAGGTGATACAGAAGTTAGAGTTTCTAATATCATGAATCACCTTGGTAAAGCAGTATCTGAAACTGCGCGTGAGTTATATAAAGTGGAGCAAGTTCCTCAAAACGATATGACTGGAGGAGATTTTGTGATCGCCAAACTTCGAGGTGGTAAAGGTTTACCCGATACAGGATGGGAAGAAGTGAAGCCTGAAGCGACACAGACTATTTACAAAATTCGTCAAATAATAGAGTACGGGACGGAAAATATTGTCAATGTCCAAAAAATTGATAACGTTCATATTGGTGATGTAATTCACAAAAGTTAAATTCTGATTTGAAACTAAGGATGAATTAATACTACCTCTTTGTTAGTAAATTACCTTAGCTTTAATTTTAACGGGACTTACGCAAAATATCTCTCAAACCCTCTTTCCTTCGTGTTCTTTGTGTCCTTCGTGGTTTGTTCTTTCGTAACTTGTGCGTAAGTCCTAGAAGCTAATTAATTGCGATCGCCATCTCAACCTAAATACAAATTTACTGCTTGAATCATCATCAAAATGACAATTAAGAAAAATCTAGGAGTTTATAGAAATTTTTGTCTAAAATAGAACTAAAAAATTTTGAAATCAATGACAGACCCCAGCAACATTAATGATCTTATTCAACGCATTCTCAACGGAAATCAAACTGATGAGGACGTTAAAGCTTTGCGTCAGTGGTTAAATAGGGGTGGAATTCAAAATCTACAAGTAGGTAAGAACATTGTTAATATTGGACAGGGACAAGCTATTCATATTGGCGATCGCACTTACCAAGGACTTGATGCACAAGCGATTCGAGAAGTTACTCGTGCTGTAATTCAGGGTTCTAACACCACAGAGATCCGAGAAATCGTTCGCTCTATCCTCAAAGAAGAGTTTCAGAACTTGGCACAAAGGGAAAATCCTCAAAGTAGTTCGCGCAAAACCATTTTAGTGGTAGCCTCCAGCCCCACCAATGAAGCGAGATTGCGCTTAGATAAAGAGGTGCGAGAAATTGAAGAGGGTTTGCGAAGGTCGCAGCATAGAGAAAAATTTATTTTGCAGCAACGTGGGGCGGTTCGTCCTGATGATTTACGTCGTGCCATGTTGGATTTTAATCCCCAGATTGTTCACTTTTCTGGACATGGTTCTGGTGAAGATGGATTAGTTTTAGAAAATGATTTAGGAGAAGCACAACTTGTTTCAACTGAGGCTTTAGCAAATTTATTCAAACGATTTGCCAAGCGAGGACTTGAATGTGTTGTTCTCAATGCTTGCTACTCGGAAATTCAAGCAGATGAGATAGTTAAACATATTGATTATGTGGTTGGTATGAATAGTAATATAGGAGACGATGCCGCGATTAAGTTTGCAGTTGGTTTTTATGATGAACTAGCGGCTGGTTATTCTTATGAAGATGCTTATCACGGTGGTTGTGATGCGATCGCTCTGCAAGGAATCCCAGAGGAAAATACCCCAGTATTCAAAAATCTAAAAAAAAAGTCCAATTAACGGCAACAAATCCAGTTGATGAACTGGTACAACAAGTGCGATCGCTTATTCATGATCATATCCAGCGACTACATAGCACCATGCCATTATGGGGAGTAGATCACTGGGTTCCTTTAGGTGATTTGTTTGTGGATGTGAACATCCTAGAGGAACTCAGCAGTAATCGGAAGTCAGAACTCGATGACCTGTGGCAAGACTTCAGTAAGAATCCAAGTTATCGCAGTTTAGATCGCATTGGCTTGGGTGGAGAACGGGAAAGGATTTCAGGACTAGAAGTGCTGGAAAAAAATACGAATTTAATGGTAGTGGGTAAACCAGGTTCAGGGAAGACCACTTATTTGCAGCGAGTAGTTACGGAATGCAACGCTGGCAATTTACAAACGCACCGAATTCCAGCTTTGATTAAACTGCGAGAATTTGTAGATGATGGACGTAAATTTGCCTATTCACTGGAGGCATATTTTGAGCAGTGCTGGCAGTTATCAAATGCAGAAATTAATTTGATTTTCAATCAAGGTCGGGTATTGCTGTTGCTAGACGGGTTAGATGAAGTCACAGGAGAAGACGGTAAGAACATCACCAAGCAAATTAAGCAGTTTGCTCGTTCTTATTCACAGGTACAGGTAATTGTCACCTGTCGGACGCAAAGCCAAGAATCACGGTTTGATCGGTTTGACTATGTAGAAATAGCAGATTTTAATGAAGCCCAGCTGCGATCGTTTGCCGAGCATTGGTTTAAGGCTGTCATGAAGGATGAGTCAGCAGGATTAAAACGGTCAAATGAGTTTCTGAGTCAGCTTTTTCTTGATGCGAATAAGCCAATTCGGGATTTAGCAATTACACCGATTTTGCTGAGTTTGACCTGTGCTGTATTTCACCAAACAGGCAAGTTTTACTCAAAGCGTTCCAAACTTTATGAGGAAGGATTAGAGCTACTGTTAGAGCGGTGGGACAAGTCACGGGAGATTGAGAGAGATGAGATTTATCGAGATTTATCACTGGAACGAAAGCTAGAATTACTTAGTTATCTAGCAGTGAAAAAGTTTGAGCAGCCACAGTATGTATTGTTTGAGCAGACGGAAATTGAGGGTTCCATTGCAGAGTTTTTGGGAGTTGGGCTGCGGGATAGTCGAACAGTGTTGAGAGCGATCGCATCTCAGCATGGGTTGTTGATTGAGAGGGCTGATAAAGTTTGGTCATTTTCACATCTCACCTTCCATGAATATTTTGTTGCAATGAAGATTATCACTGTTCAGAAGTTTTTAGTTAAGGAACTGCAAGCCCTGATTAACCACATCACTAAAAAACATTGGCGTGAAGTCTTTTTAATGGCTACCGAAATGTCACCCAATGCTGATGACTTGTTATTAGGGATGAAACAAGCAATAGATTCTTTATTGGCAAGAGATACCAATTTTCAAATATTTTTGCACTGGCTAAAAGAAAAATCTAACACTGTGAAAACCCAATACAAGCCTTATGCTGTTAGAGCATTTTATATATATTTAATCGGACGAACCAGCAACATTATTCCCCTGACTGGTAATGAACTCTATTGTAAGCTAGATCCTAATCTTCATGGTGATCTCTCCCTTTTTCGTGAGATTGCTATTTTCCTTGCTAAAACTCACAACAGCCCTCTATTTAAATTTTTATCTAATGCTTTTGTCTGGGCAAGAATTTATGATTTATTTGAGGCACTTCATCTCTCTCTCTTTTCTGCTTACGAAATGGCTCTTGATCTAGCTTTATCTCTTATGCTTTCTATCACCCTAGATAAGAATAATGATAATGATATTAAACTTCTTGGCGACTTGTCTTTATCCGTCACCCTTGCTCTACTCTTAACACAAGAGCTAGGAAATGAACAATTATACCAAAAATTACAAATTCTTAGGACTAAACTACCTGATCCTCAAAATGACTGTTATGCTTTTCAATCTTGGCAACAAATGGATCGAGGTATTTGGCGACAAGAGTTAATAGATAATGTCATTAAAAATGATGACTTAGCTTATAATTGGCAATTTTCACAAAATGAAATAGATTTATTATCCCAATATGTTTTTTGCAATCAAGTTCTGGTAGACTGTTTAAATAATGATGTTATGACAGATGAACTAAGTATTGAAATTAAGGATACATTATTACTACCCATCGCCGAAATCGAAAAACGCAAACGTGAAACGGCATAATAGAGAGATCATCTCATAATTTGTATTGAATTTTAGGCTACATCATCAGAGAGAAATTTAGGAATTTGATTGTAAACTTCTGAATTTTCTGCAAATGCCTGACGTAAATCATATTGTGTTTGTAAATTTAACCAAAACTGGGCAGTGTTGCCAAAATAGTAAGATAGACGCAAAGCTGTATCTGCTGTAATACTGCGCTTTCCAGATAAAATTTCGCTAATTCGTGTCTGAGATACACCTATATCTTTGCTTAATCTATAAGGTGTGATATTCAACGGTTCTAAGAATTCTAGTTGCAGGATTTCGCCTGGATGAATGTTTGGCAAATGGTTGTTATTCATCATGATTTTTATACTTAGTGGTAATCGACTATTTCAACTTCTGAAGCATTGTTTTCATCTGTTCAAACAAAGCAAATCTACCATCGCTTACAATTTAACCATGAGCATATTATCCTAAATTTTTTATAACCTTTAACATGACAGAACTCAACCCAGATATAACCGGAATTATCACAATCACATTGCAACCCCAAAGCAATGGACAGTATATTTGTCAGTTATCACCATCCCTGAGTGATTCTCCTAGAGAAAATATACAATGCTATGGTCAAACAAAAGAACACGCGATCGCGATCGCCTTAGAACAACTAGCCGATGAGTATCGTCGAATAGCGGAAGAACAACAAAATATAGATTGGCTGACAGTGGAGCGATCGGACTCTGGAGAACCAATTACCAAACATTATCATGTAATTCTGCACTACGAACGTATTGCTGAGGAAGAGTCGAAATTTGAAACAATACACAATACAATTATGGGCAATACGGTGGTGGAGAATGCTAAAATCACCGTGATTGAGATTGATCCAGAGATACCAATTGATCCATTAACGCGAGCTTGGGATTGATTATCTTAAACCCTATCATTGAGAGATGTAGTTTTCAGATGTCTTTACCCGAATTTCTCACAAGACTGGAAAAATAAGGGTCATAAACTGCCAAAATGTATATTGTCAAAGGATTCTAGCAGTTTGAAGCATGACCCCCAATAAAAACGATTGTATACCGGAACAGTTCATATTTGAACAAGAGAATTCATGTCCAGTTGTAGTAAATTTCAAGGGTGAGCCTGTAACATCTGATGCCGGGTTAACATTAATTGCTGAACTGGACAGAAAAAGAGAAATAACATCGCGGCTGGCAAGATGTTTCAAAGATTACCGACAGCCAAATAAAATTTTACATCCAGTTCATAGCTTAATTGCACAAAGAATATATGGCTTAATCATGGGCTATGAAGATATAAATGACCATGAAAATCTACGTCACGATCCGATATTTGCGCTCTGTGTGGGAAAAGTGGTGAATTCGTCACAAGAATCAATGACATTGGCGGGAAAAAGTACTTTAAATCGTCTGGAACATTGCCCAGAAAATGTATCTACAAGGTGGGATAGTCAATATCATCGTATTGAACATGATGCGTCAGCCATAGAAACACTCTTGGTTGAGCTATTTCTAGAATCTTATCAAAAACCACCAAGACAGATAATTTTGGATTTAGATGTTACTGATGATTTGGTACATGGTAATCAAGAAGAAACATTCTTCAATCCTTATTATAGAGGATATTGTTATGCTCCACTTTACATTTTCTGTGGTAAACATTTACTCGCAGCAAAACTTCGTGCATCTAATGTAGAACCAGCAGAAGGGGGAATAGAAGAATTACAACGAGTTATAAAAATAATCCGCTCACGATGGCAGAACGTAAAAATTATTATTCGAGGAGATAGCGCTTATTCCAGAGAAGAGATTATGGCATGGTGTGAATCTCAAACTGGAATTGACTATGTATTTGGACTCGCACCGAATAATCGTCTAATCCAGCTATCTCAATCAATAAAGTATCGTGCATCCCAAGAATTCGCGGCAAAGATTCAACCCATAGTCAAGTTTTTTGAAACCTTGTTTCCCTCATCACCAGATTTAAAAACCGACGCAGCAGCATTGGTTGATAACTCAATTTGGTATTGTTCTCTTGACTATCAAACTCTAGATAGTTGGAGTCGTAATCGTCGTGTTGTTGCCAAAGTTGAGTATAGCTATGAAGAAGTCGATACTCGCTTTGTAGTGACTTCACTCCCGATTAATAAAATTCCTCCTGGACGACTTTATACTCAAAAATATTGCCCACGAGGCAACATGGAGAATTGCTTAAAAGAACAAAAATTAGGGCTAAAAAGTGATAGAACTAGTACCCATACATTTGCCGGAAATCAATTACGTTTGTGGTTAGCATCTATTGCTTATGTCTTGATGAATGCTCTGCGAGAGCAATGTTTAGCAAAAACAGAACTGAAAAATGCAACTGTTGAGACTATCCGTACACAGTTACTGAAGCTAGGAGCTGTTATTACTATTAGTAAACGACGGGTTTTAATCGCAATTAGTAATGCTTGTCCTTATCAGGAGCTTTTTGCCACGGTTTATCAGTGTTTATCTCGAATACCAAGTCAATCGTTAATTATGACATCATATAATTCGTAATTCATCGCTATTTCTAATTTTTAATAAGTGATTTTTTTGGGGTTATTTTACTTGATTTAACTCATGAATTAGTATGTCAATTTTTATTATTAACAGTTTTCGGCTTCAGTATTAATCACTTCTAATGTATTTGATATATCCTTATATACTTCGGTTTTTACTTTGAGATACTTATCTCTGGAGGTATTTTGATAATGTATCAATTAAATTGTCGTCAATTTGGTTAACCTAAGCGTTTTTATCTCACTTGTGAGAAATCCGGGTTTAGTTGTTTGGAACTAAATTGCGATCGCATAGAGATATCCGTAGGAATCGCAAAGCACTCTGTAATAATTGCCTTATTCCCACAATCTAATCACGCTTTTGCCGTTTAGCCATCTTTGCAAAAGGTAGAGAACAATGAGGACATTGACCTTTAACCCAATCTGCGGGAATAGGGAAAGGAGTTTCACAGTTAGTACATTTTATTAATAAACGTAAATTATGGCGATCGCACCTAATTTTATCTTTAAACTGCCACTCAACCCGATGACAAGGAGATTCTGCATAACAAGCCCCGCATAACCGAATTGGTCTAGGTTTCATCGTCATTCCCTGAGATGGGAGCATTTCCATTAATCTATCCACATTAACTCCCACCACAGAGGACAAAGCCTCCAACTCTTGTGGAGTAGGAAATGGATTGAAATAAAGCTTCTCCCAACGTGAAATTATTGCACCAAGACCAGCAATTTTTCCCAACGAGTATCCTGACGGTAGGCTGTTAGCCTTAAACCGTCGCAAATGCCCCAAATAATGACTAATACTCTCCCCCTCATAAGGTTCAACATAGCCTAACTTTGGGCGAATTTCATCATCTTCATTAATTCCTATTTCTGTTTTCGAGAGGAATATATTTTGTGCCATAACAACTAGCAATTTTTTCTAAAATACTTTCATCAACTCGGTGAAATCCATTTTTAAGAGAATGTAAAACAGCCTTAGTTAATATCTTTATTAAAATTCCCATTCGCGCATTTGTACTAACTGCTAAAATCTCAAAAATATTGCCTTCAGCTAAATTAGACGCTTCTGGAAGAGATAAAACATCCAATTCAATTGTAGTTAATGTTTTTTTGAAATCATCATATTCCAACCGTTCAAATTCATATAGTGTAGGAAAATTAGTCAATAAATCACAATCTTGTAAAAGTTCATCTAACTCCTTAACTCCAGCTAAAACAATAGGAACATTACACTCTTCAAAAAGTTGTTTCAAGTCTAGCAATGCTTCTTTTTGAAGATGTTCTGCATTATCTATAATCACCAATTCTAATCCAAATAGTTCCAGACTAGCCGCTAATCTTGGACGTAAATCCTGCCTTTTACCTGTTGGTGCAGCATGGTTAATATCCTTTAGAATTTCTGAAAATAGCCGCTTAGAACTCAATGAAGACCAAGCCTTTACATAGGAAACTCGTTTTTTATCCTCATCTCTATAGTGAAGGGCGGCTCTGCTTTTTCCTACATTCCTTGGTCCAATGATTCGACCACATTGTTTGAGAATACGCAATTCATCTAACCATCTGAAACATTCCGAAGCCCGATCAGTTGTGATAAAACAAGCTCTAAAAATCTCTTCAATATCAATAGTTTTAGCAATTTGAGCTTTGATGTCTAACCTTGGGGCTAGGACTTCAACAATAGATTGAGTTGCAAGTTGAGGTTGCGCCATAATTTACCAAATCTTGTTCAAATTTTTTTGACGGTTAGAGAAAACTAACTTATGTCTCTCTTCTTCTTGAGGGTTAGGTGAAGTTGATAGATTTTCTTGTGGTTGCTGTTCTATCTTTTCAAGCTTGATTTCTTCCCTGGAAATTCTCTCTGGTAAAACTTCCTTATTTTCTTGTTTCTTCAAAGATTTGGAAGTCCTACTTTTGCGTAGTTCAATAACATTGGAATTTTTCTTGGATGCAGAACGGAGACGCTTTTGTTCTGAGTTTCTTTTTGCTTTTTTATCCTCTTTACGCTCTTCTACAAGTTCCTTGCGTTTACCCAATGCTAATAAAGCATCATAGTTAAAATGCTCCTTACGAGCGTTACTTCGCTCTTTATTCAGGGCTTTCAATTCCTCTATACTCAAATCATGGGTATCCATATTAACGGCATGAGCATAACCCAAAAATTCCTCTGCATTATCATCAGTTTCACCACTGTAGATATATAAACTCAGAATATGATCTGGATCATATCTCAGCGTTACATATTCACCTTTATGTGCTTTGAGAAATTCTCCCCGATAAATCAGGTTTTCAAATTGAATAGATCCATGAGCTTGAACAACTCGTTGGGCTTCTTTCATCAAACAAATATCTAATTCTCGCTCATCCAAAGGTTCAGGTAGTTTTCCTCCCATACCCTTAAACCAGCGTTCAAATCTCGTATCACGAGGCTCTTTAGGATAAGGCTCGTGATTATAGATATCACAAAAGAAACTAGCGAGAATTTTATCCAAATCGTGAATAGTTAAACAGGCTTCTTTCTCAGCATTTTCGGGGCGTTCTTGAACGTTTGCCCCTGTATAACCGGGTAAATCTTTGAGAACTTGAGTATTAATAGTTTTGAAAATTCGTTCAACAATACCGCCTTCCGGTGGGCGATCTCTCAATTCACACTGAAATCCTAATTTCTTACCAATAGCCTTGAGGTGTTTTGAGCGAAAATCTTTACCACCATCAGTAAAAAAATATTGATAGGGGTGTCCACATACATCCCAAGACTTATTAAGTTGATAATCTTCAGGGTAGTTTTTAGGTAAAATAGCGTGTCTTAAAGCTAAAGCCACCTCTGTAGAACCGGGTTGTTTAATCCATAAGCGAAAACCAACAACACAGCTTGAAAAAGTATCCACAATAGTAGTTAGCCAAGGACGATCAGACAGTAAATTGCCATGATTATCAACTATGCGAACATCTAATTTAGTATGGTCACACTGAATAATTTGGTTACTAAAATCAGCCCTCAGTAGTTCGCCATTTCGTGTTACTACTGTCATCCAAGATCCCGAACCCGGATTTCTAACTCTTGTTTTCCGTTTATGTTGCTCAATTAAAGGATCTAAAATTCTATAGACAGTGGCTTGATGAGGATATTCTCCTAGCTTCAGTCCAAGATCCACAATTGCGTGTCGCTTCACTTCACGAACTATGGATGCTGGTGATATTGGATGTTTTTCTTTCAGACTCTTTTCATAGATTGTTGTGATGAAGTTTTGCCAATATTCGCTAACTCGATATTTTCCCTTATCGGCTCGTTCTATTCCTGCTGTCTCTCTTAACTTGTCTTCATCGTATTGCTTGAGAAGACGTTCCACCTGGCGAGTAGAAACATCAAGGGTATTTGCAACTGCCTGTTTTCTCTGAGACTTAATAGTGCGGTTGGGAGATTCAGCAAGCCACTGGATTAGATTAAATGTCAGTTTATGTCTATCCGACGTTGCCAGAATAATTTGGGATGGATCTACCACAAAATTACTCTTGTCAAGCAAAATAGCATCTGGAACTTGCGTCGAGTCTTCAGTGAATTCAAATTCTTCATCTGCCATAGAGTGAAACCCACTCATGAATAATTAAGGTACTAATGTACCATGAATTACTCAAAAATGCGACATCTAATTTGCAAAATACCAAAATCTTAACAAACGACATTTAATTTGCGAACCAGGTTTTGCGACATACAATATGCGAATTAGGTAACTTAGTCTTTTGTAGGGGTAAATAGCTTATGATGCTTATAGAATAAAGGTTTTAGTCCTTAAAAGCAGTTGCGACATGACTTGCGAACTGCGACATTTAATTTGCGAACGTACACCGATTTTGCATTAGCAAGTGAATGTTGCTAACTTCAAAGATTTTCAGCGTTTTCATTATGAAACTCTAACCTCCATATACCTGAGGCCAAGTTGTCCACAAAAAAATTATTACTGCACCAACGGCTAATAAACCTTGAAGCAAATTACCTACCAACGTTCCTACAGTGATTCCGATACCAGCTTTAACTGCCTTTCCTAAATCTTTTTGATAAAGATATTCACCGACAATTGCACCTAAAAGTGGACCGATTAACATTCCCAAGAGTGGTCCACCAAATGGTAAAGCTGGCAATAAGCCAAAGAATCCTAAAAACAAACCCACAAACGCACCAATTTGTCCCCATTTACTAGCACCGGCTTGTTTAGCACCCAAGTAGCCAGCTAGGAAATCAACTCCCATGCTCAGAAGCAGAACAACAACTGTAACAATCAGGGGAATTTTAATCGCTGCAAAGGAACTACTGACAATTCCCCAAATAATAATTGCAATTAAAATTAAGCTGCTTCCTGGAATGGCTGGAACTACGGAACCAATTACACCCACGAGCATGATAGCTATTAATAACCAGTAAATAATTTGCATAATTAATTGCTAATAATTCAGGAGTCAGATAAATATTACCCATTACCCATAGTCACCGCTAATTTATCAGCGATTCCCGCAATCCATGTTTCATCTTGTTTGGTGTAACTACGAGGAGCATTTGCTCCTAAAATTAGAACACCTTCTTTACCTATAGGTTGACAAATTACACCTTGTGTATTTTCTGGTAAATAATCAAATTCTATTTTGCCTGGATACACATATAAAGCAACCAGATAAATTGGCTTTTGTGTTTCCAATACTCGTTTTAAGATTGTTCCGGGGATGACTTCAGATTTAGGAGCCAGAATACCGCGACGTAACAAAACTTGGCCTTGATAGTAAACTATGAGCGATCGCGTCACTGTATTAGTCAATAATAAACGGGATGCCCAAGCTAGTTCTGTTTTCACGGTTTCTGGTAAATCTGGCGCTAAGAAAAAACCTTCTTCCCCAATTAGTTCTACTGTATCAGGCGATCGCGGCTGTACCTGCTGCCAAATTAAACCTGTTAAAATTAACACCGCGCTCAAAATCACTCCCAACACATCCCCTCGTGCTTGAGAATTTGTCAGTTCCGGCGTTAACAACCGATTAATCAACAAAAGTACAGCACCTAAACCCCCAACTACCAAGGGTAAACGCCGCAAAACTCGATTTGGATCAGATTTTGTCATTAGTCATTAGTCAGTGGTAATTGGGAAAGAATATTTATTTATCTTTCCCCCCTGCTCCCTGCTCCCTGCTCCCTGCTCCCTGCTTCTTACTCCTCTCCCGCTTCCAGTATGCGTTGAAAAAGATAACCAGTGCCTCTGGCTGTGAGAATCAGTTCTGGGTTACTAGGATCATCTTCTAATTTTGCCCGTAAACGGGAGATATGCACATCTACCACGCGAGTATCTACGTGGCGTTCTGGCGTGTATCCCCAAACTTCTTGTAAAATTTCTGAACGGGAAAAAGCTTCTCCAGAGCGACTTACTAACAACTCTAGTAAGCTGAATTCCATACCTGTTAAGCGAATACGCTCATCCCCTTTGTAAACTTGGCGCTTATTCGTATCAATTTTGATATTCCCGACATGAATCACCCCAGAACTAGGAATACCAGTTGCACCGGTTTTATCTACTCTTCGTAATACTGAGCGAATGCGAGCTTCTAATTCTTTGGGGGAGAATGGTTTAACTACATAGTCATCAGCACCTAATTCTAGTCCGGTGATGCGATCAGCTACATCCCCTAAGGCTGTTAACATGATAATGGGAACATCGGACTCTTTACGTAATTCTTGACAAACACCATAGCCATCTAGCTTAGGCATCATTACGTCCAAAACTACCAAGTCTGGTTCAGTTTTGCGAAATATGTCTAGGGCTTCTTCTCCGTCGCCAGCAGTTACTACATCGTAGCCAATCATGGAAAGGCGTGTTTCCAAAATCCGGCGAATGCTGGCTTCGTCGTCTACTACCAGGATTTTTTCTTTATGACTTTCCAAGTTTCCCTAAGCTCCCTAACTAAAATTTTACATGATGAATTTTAATACCATAATATTAAGATATCATTCCATCAACTGATTAGAAAAAACCTGTAAATACTACTCTGATTAGATTTCTGTTTTTTCTAAAACTTAAGAAAGAATTAAGATTCTTTAAGAAAAATTAAGCATGGCAAAGCCAAAAACTATATTCATTTGCAGTAATTGTGCAGCAGAGTTCTCCCAATGGTTTGGAAAGTGTTCAAATTGTGACACTTATGATTCTTTGATAGAACAGAATCCCAGCCCTTTTGGAGTGGATGTACCTAGTCGGGGGGGAGTTGGTAATTGGCACGCTGCTCAAACTCACAATAAATCTAGTACTAAATTAACTAAACCGGCTAAAGCAAGAGCTTCTCTGACATTTGATCAAATTAGCGATCGCCAAATTGCTCGTTGGGAATCTGGTTATGGTGAACTAGATCGGGTACTTGGTGGTGGAGTTGTTCCTGGTTCAATGGTGCTAATTGGCGGTGATCCAGGAATTGGTAAATCTACTTTACTCTTACAAGTATCCAATCAATTGGCGCAAAAATACCGCATTCTCTACGTCACTGGGGAAGAATCAGGACAACAGGTAAAGTTACGCGCCTCTCGTTTGGGAATGTCAAAACCCTTAACTGTGATTACTGAGGAGAAAGCAAGCGAGGATTCAGACGAAAAAGTAACTAACGATTTACAAGAAATTACTGAATTAGAAATCGATCCCGACAGTATCGGTGCAGATTTATATGTTTTACCAGAAACAGATTTAGAAGAAATATTACGAGAAATAGATTCCCTCAAACCAAATGTGGCAGTGATTGATAGTATACAAACTGTCTTTTTTCCGGCTTTGACATCTGCACCCGGTTCAGTCGCCCAAGTTCGTGAATGTACAGCAGCCTTAATGAAGGTGGCAAAACACGAAGATGTCACCATGTTAATTGTCGGCCACGTCACCAAAGAAGGTGCGATCGCAGGTCCGAAAGTTTTAGAACATTTAGTTGATACAGTATTGTATTTTGAGGGCGATCGCTTTGCCTCTCACCGATTATTAAGAACAGTAAAAAACCGTTTCGGAGCAACGCACGAAATTGGTATATTTGAAATGGTAGCGCAAGGATTACGGGAAGTTGACAACCCCTCAGAATTGTTTTTAGGTAATCGAGATGATCCCGCACCGGGTACAGCTATTGTCGTAGCTTGCGAAGGAACAAGACCAATAGTTGTAGAATTACAAGCTTTAGTTAGTCCTACCAGTTATCCTTCACCCCGACGGGCAGGAACTGGGATAGATTATAACCGTTTAGTGCAGATTCTCGCAGTATTAGAAAAGCGAGTAGGGATACCCATGTCGAAATTAGATTCCTACGTTGCATCTGCTGGGGGTTTGAGCGTAGAAGAACCTGCTGTAGATTTAGGAATAGCGATCGCAATTGTTGCCAGTTTCCGTGACAGAATAGTTGATCCCGGTACTGTTTTAATCGGGGAAGTTGGATTAGGTGGACAAGTGAGATCAGTGTCCCAAATGGAATTGCGGTTAAAAGAAGCAGCGAAATTAGGCTTTAAAAGAGCGATCGTTCCCAAAGGAACAAAATTCCCCGATTTAAATATCGAGATTTTACCAGTATCCAAGGTAATAGATGCAATTATCGCCGCCATTCCCCATCAAGAACTGACAGAAGGAGATTTAGAACCTGACGAGGAAGACGAGGATGATTGAAAAAGAGGCAAGGGAGCAGGGAGCAGGGGGGACAGTACCCTGCGGGAAGCTGGCGCAACAGATGGGGATTCGACACTTCGACAAAGCTTAGTGACCACCCCACCTGGACGAGAACCACTTTGTAGAAGTGGGGAACTCAGACCCTTCGCTCCGCTTCACGGCAGGAGGAAGGGGTTCATTTCTCCCTGCCTCTTCGTTGATAAACTGATTTGTGAAAAAGTTGTTTAGTAACAGGATTTAGTAAGGGTTTAGCAGTGCTAAACCTACAGGATTCAGGAGAATTTATGAATAAATCATCGTGTTTCATAATTTTGTTTAATCCAGTTTTGGTATGTGCCTGTACATACAGAGTCTACCCAATCAGAGTTATTGAGATACCACTGAACTGTTTTTAATAGACCACTATCGAAATTTTCTTTTGGTTGCCAGCCTAAATCTCTGCTGATTTTACTACAATCAATTGCATAGCGACGATCATGCCCAGGTCGGTCTTTAATAAAGGTAATTAGAGAAGAATATTTAAAATTATCTTTAGGTGCTAATTCATCAAGAATCGCACAAATTTTTTCCACAACTACTAAATTAGTTCGTTCATTTATGCCCCCAATATTGTATGTTTCACCAATATTTCCCTCTCTCAAAACAAGATCAATAGCCTCACAGTGATCACTTACATATAGCCAATCTCTGATATTTTGTCCATCACCATATATAGGTAAATCTTTACCATTTAAAGCATTGAGAATGGTCAAAGGAATCAGTTTTTCAGGAAATTGTAAAGGCCCATAATTATTCGAGCAATTGGTTGTTAAAGTAGGTAAACCGTATGTGTGATAGTAGGAACGAACGAAATGGTCAGCACCCGCCTTAGAAGCTGCATAGGGGCTATTAGGCGCATAGGGTGTATCTTCTCTGAAGGCTGGACTTGTTAGGTTTAATGAACCATATACTTCATCAGTTGATATATGCAAAAAGCGGAAGTTATCTTGTTTTAATGATGTTAATTTTTGCCAATAAACTTTGCTTGATTCTAATAATTGAAATGTGCCTAATACATTAGTTTGAATAAAATTTTGAGGGCTAAGAATTGAACGATCAACATGGGTTTCAGCAGCAAAATTGATTACTGCATCTGGCTGGTATTGATTTAGCAAATAACTTACTAACTCAAAGTTATTAATGTCTCCTTGAACAAAAAAATAGTTGGGATCATCTTGCACATCTGCTAAATTTTGTAAATTACTTGCATAGGTCAGTTTATCTAAATTAATGATATTAGCCCTTTTTTCTTTTCTAGCTTGGAGAACAAAGTTAGCTCCAATAAAGCCCACTCCACCTGTTACTAATAAAGTAGGTATATCATCTTTTTTGAAGTTTGACATATAACCTATTTCGTCCTATTTATTTTTTAAATTAAGTAGAATTTTGGTGATTTCAACAATTTGAATTAGTTAAGCACATAGTTTCATCGGAATTAAACAGTCCCAATTTATCCCATTTTTTGATTATTTAGGAAGATGGCTTTTTAAACCTAATCTTTGAGCAAGTTTTCTCAGTGTATCTTTAGGAAACCAAATTTGGTAGATAATCCTACGGTTTATCAATGGGTAGTTTGCCAAAGGGATATTGAACTTGATTTAATCTCAAGAAATAGCTATCAGGAAAGTTTCTAAAATAATCTTCTGTAATTTCACTAATATGTGGATGAAGATATTCATCACAATTAATAGAGAGAAAATATTTTCCTGACGTATTAAGTAAAGCTGTCACTCTTTGAATGAGTTCTCCTCTAAGAGGACTTGCAATTTGACGCAGGCGAGAATCATTAATATTGATGAAAGGGACGTGAGGTGGATAAACTAAAATAATCTCTGTGCTACCTTGAATTTTCAAGAGTTCTTGTAACCATAATTCTTGTACACCTTCTCTCATGGGAATAATGATAGAAAGCTGAGGATTAGTCATAGAGTGGTAATAGTCATATTTAAACAAATTTGCAAAAGCCTATAATCAATAGTGATGTAAAGCGGTGCGGATAAATTTCAGATGACCCTAATCATCACTTCCAGCAGCCTAACCACTTGTTACACTGCAACTTTCCATTCCCTTTAACAGGGAGAGGCTTAGAACTTATTTTTTTCAATGAAAAGTAAGGTTCCTAAAGCATTTTGAGTATATCTAGAAAAAAGTAAAAATTATAGTAGGGCGAACGGCCGTTCGCCCCTAAGCATCTACTTCATTTACCTGAAAAATACTGTAAATGAATTACAAATCTAGGGTGTTGGTGTAGCTGTAGGTGAGGGCTTTGTTGTTGGTGTTGGTTTGGTTGTGGGTTTAGCTGTAGGTGATGGCTTTGTTGTTGGTGTTGGTTTGGTTGTGGGTGTAGCTGTAGGTGAGGGCTTTGTTGTTGGCGTTGGTTTGGTTGTGGGTGTAGCTGTAGGTGAGGGCTTTGTTGTTGGTGTTGGTTTGGTTGTGGGTTTAGCTGTAGGTGATGGCTTTGTTGTTGGTTGGCTAATTATTTTCTTGGCCTCTTCATTCAACTTCTGACGGAGTACCAAATCAGCAATTCCAGTTTCCTGAAGTTGATTTTTTTTCTGATACTCCTTCACTAATTCTTCCATGCGGGGACTGTAGAATTGATCACGAGGCAAGGCAGGATTTGGCTTGAGTACAGCATTCAAATTTCCTTGCAGAATTTGTACAATGTTGGCAGCAAAAGCTTGAGTTTTTGGTCCGACTTTACCATCAACATTTAACTTGTAGCCCTTTTGAAACTCAGTAATTGCTTTTTTAGTTTCTTCATCAGTTAGTGGACTGTTTGTCACTTTGACGTTATAGCCTAAGCCCCGCAAAACAGCACGGAATTCCTCTGGCTTATAATTACGCTGACGGACTGCAAAAGCAGTATCTGAGATTACTGCACTAACTGTCACTACACAGACCAAAGCGATGGTCGTCCCTGATTTGCCTAAATCACACCACATTATTAAAACTCCTTTGGATAAATAGAAATGCTAACAGATGCATCTTAAGTTTCTTTAAGTTATTTTTTGCTAATTATTCATTAATTTTGATTAATTTGGAATCCTCACGATTATTAACTAATATAAATAAGTTGAGCCTTGATATCTATACAATGGTCTGGTTTTTATTAGCAGTAGTCATTACCAGTCCATACCTTACACCAAGAGCAAGAAATATCAAACTTTCGGTATATTCCATAACTAGTAATGATTAAAATAAAATCCCGCAAGCAACACAACCTATGGTTTGAAAGGTTAATGGCCATTACTGCCACTGTTAACCTAGGGTTAGTTTTGTTTGATTTAAGTTATGTACCTTGGCGGGATTTCTACTTCCGAAGAGTTCCTCAGATCACCCAGATATATGATCCAATTAAAGGTATTGAAACTCATCGAGACACGAAAAAATATCTGGAAACAGTAGCTGCATTAGAAGAACAGGTTAGTCAAACAGGGTTAAACTCACCTGTGGTAATCGCCAAGCTAGAGGAAATTAACCGTCTCAGCAGTGAGATGATTGATAGTAACCCTTTTGCGGGTGCGGGTAAGAGTGGATCTTTGGAAAAAATTAAAAACCGGATGCGGGAACACATTGGCCAAGAATCTGCAAAACGTGCCTTTGCTACTTTTTGGAGTCCGGGGTATTTGTCTAAAAATGGTTGGATTCAAGAAATTAGTTTTTTCAATCAGCAAATTCGCCCTTCAATGGCTACTAATTATTACCGCAAAATCGGGGATAATGGGGAATTTTTGGATAATTTTTGGTTAATTGATTTACCGTTTGTAGTGATATTTGGCTTGGAATTGCTAGGACGTACTTTTTATATCAAACGTCAAAATCGGCATTTAAGCCTGTTAGAAGCGATTTTGTGGCGTTGGTACGATCTATTTTTACTAATTCCCGTTTGGCGTTGGTTGCGAGTTTTACCAGTAATAATTCGTCTAGATCAAGCACAGTTAATTGATCTACATTTAGTGAGGCGACAAATTCATCAAGGGATAGTAGCCAATTTTGCCGAAGAAATCACAGAAATAGTGGTAGTGCGAGTCATAAATCAAGTTCAGGGTTCAATTCAGCGAGGCGATCTTACTCGGTGGCTATTGCAGCCGGAAAAAGAGCGTGCCTACATAGATATTAATAATATAAATGAAGTGGAAGCGATCGCTGGACTGTTATTAAAAACCGTTGTTAATCAAGTACTACCCAAAATCCAGCCAGAAATTAATGCAATTTTGAGCCACAATATCGAAACCGCTTTCCAGCAAATACCAGTTTATCGTCATCTACAAATGCTTCCAGGTGTGGGACAAGCACAAAACCAAGTCAGTGAACAATTAGTCAACCAAATTACCACTAACCTATATAGTGCATTGGTTAGTGCCATTCAAGATCCAGTAGCAGCAAAACTTACTAACGAATTAATCGAAAAGTTCAGCACGGTTTTAGGTTCCCAAATCCAGGAAAAGCACGTAATTACAGAAATTCAAAGTTTACTCAACGACTTTCTCGAAGAAGTCAAAATTAACTACGTCCAACGTTTATCCCAAGAGGATATTGACCAAATTATTGAGCAAACCAGGCAGATGAGAAATAAAGCATCTGTTCAGACAGTAGTACATAAAGGCGTTCTCCCAGAAATCCGCGATAGGTAAAGGAGATGGGGAGAATAACTAATTCCCTATTCCCTGTCAACTTACTAATGACTAATGACTAATGACTAACGAAAAAAATACGCTACACTCATGTTAGGGGCGAACCAACGACGGTTCGTCACAAGACTTCTTGGAAGATATCCCTATCGCAGGAAGTGGGTAAATGCCCACTTTTTTTATTGAATTCTCGCATGACTCATCCCTTAGTCCCACAAATTATTGAATTAGCCACACCAGTAGCAGAAGAACTGGGATTGGAAGTTGTTGGTATAGTTTTTCACACCAACCAGCGGCCACCAGTTTTGCGGGTGGACATCCGTAATCTCCAACAGGACACTGGCCTGAATGATTGTGAACGGATGAGCCGTGCTTTAGAAGCCTCCTTAGATGCGGCAGAGATAATTCCAGATGCTTATGTATTGGAAGTATCCAGTCCTGGTATTTCGCGACAAATAGTGACCGACAGGGAATTTATTTCTTTTAAGGGATTTCCTGTAACTATCTCCACTTCTCCACCCTACGACGGACAGCAAGAATGGATTGGTCACTTGATTCGCCGGGATGAAACAACAGTTTACCTAAATCAGAAAGGTCGTGTAGTTGAAATTCCCCGTTCTCTAGTTACCAGGGTGCAGCTGGATGAGCGCCACTAATCGATTTTAGATTTTAGATTTTAGATTTTAGATTTTAGATTAGGGGTTTTAGATTTTTATCTAAAATCCAAACTTTAAAATCCAAAATTTTACTGGATGCTGACATAAAATTTAAGGAGATTGCTTATGTCAATGGTTACTTTACCTGGATTAAAAGAGTTAATTGAAAGTATCAGCCGCGAGCGAAATTTACCTCGTTTAGCAGTTCAATCATCTATTAGAGAAGCACTACTTAAAGGTTACGAACGTTATCGTCGCGCCCAAAATTTAGAGCGTAGACAATTTGATGAAGAATATTTTGATAATTTTGAAGTAGAACTTGATATTGAAGGAGAAGGATTTCGCGTTCTTTCTACAAAAACTATTGTTGATGAAGTTAGTAACACCGACCATCAAATTTCCTTAGAAGAAGTACAACAAGTAGCACCTGAAGCCCAATCAGGGGACTCAGTAGTACTAGATGTTACCCCAGATCAAGGGGAATTTGGTCGCATGGCGGCAATGCAAACCAAGCAAGTACTAGCACAAAAACTGCGGGATCAACAACGGCAGATGGTGCAAGAAGAGTTCCAAGATTTAGAAGGAACTGTTCTGCAAGCTAGAGTTTTAAGGTTTGAGCGTCAATCTGTAATTTTGGCAGTTAGCAGTGGTTTTGGTCAACCAGAAGTAGAAGCTGAATTACCAAAACGGGAACAGTTACCTAATGATAATTATCGGGCTAATGCCACCTTTAAGGTATATCTCAAAAAAGTATCTCAAGGTCAGCAAAGAGGCCCTCAATTGCTCGTTTCTCGTGCTGATGCGGGATTGGTAGTTTATTTATTCGCCAACGAAGTCCCAGAAATTGAAGATGAAGTGGTGCGAATTGTAGCTGTAGCACGAGAAGCCAATCCCCCTTCCCGTTACGTAGGTCCCCGGACTAAAATAGCAGTAGATACCCTAGATCGCGATGTAGACCCAGTTGGGGCTTGTATTGGAGCTAGAGGATCTCGAATTCAAGTGGTAGTTAATGAGTTAAGAGGTGAGAAAATAGATGTAATTCGCTGGTCTCCAGACCCTGCAACCTACATCGCTAACGCCTTAAGTCCAGCACGGGTAGATGAAGTACGCCTGATGGACCCGGAAACTCGGCAAACCCACGTTCTCGTAGCTGAAGATCAACTAAGTTTGGCTATTGGGAAAGAAGGACAAAATGTCCGATTAGCCGCCCGATTAACCGGTTGGAAAATAGACATTAAAGATAAAGCTAAATATGACTATGCCGCAGAGGATGCTAAATTTGTGGCTGTAAGAGCAAAATATCAACCGGAGGATGATGAAAATGACATGGAGGAACTAGAAGATGAAAATCAAGAAGAATTAGAATTAGAGCATGATAATTTTGACGCTGAAGAAGATTAATCCTCAACTGCGGTTGAGAACTGTCTACTAACTGTCAAATGTCAAACATATTACTGGAAAACATTCGACAAGTGTCAAAATGGACAAGCAAGAATTAATTTTAGGGGATTATAAACTGCTGAACTGACTGATGAAACCGAACTATCGGCGTTGTATTAGTTGTCGCCGCATAGGACTCAAAGAAGAGTTTTGGCGGATTGTCCGCGTCTTTCCATCTGGAAAGGTACAATTAGATCAGGGCATGGGGCGTTCTGCCTATATTTGTCCACAAACTAGCTGCCTACAAGTAGCTCAGAAAAAAAATAGATTAGGGCGATCGCTACATGGAACAGTGCCTGAAGCAGTTTATCAGGAACTGGATCAGCGTCTAGCCCAAAGCAATACCCAAAAAAATCACATTTAATTGGAACAACTTAAAGACGGTAATCTCTAGAGCAATTGTGATGAAAGCCAAACAATTGGCACTCTCATCACTCCCTCTGGTATCGTTGGGGTTAGTGCCAAAATAGTAAATGGGTGTAAACAGCAAGCCGCTCTCCTTTCATAGAGAGAGATGACTAAGCAATACTCCCAACAAGTTTTACTCGATTGTGTTGTGGAAGACTCAGAATCAGCAAAACAAAAAACTCAAGTATGGCAACCTGGTAGCGCTTTAGCGCAGTTCGGCTTCAAGGCTGTCCATAAAAATTTTTTAAATCAAAAATTTTTGTGGAAGTCAGTCAACCATCATTCCAGATGGGGATGCCAGAATTAAACCGAAACATCTCTCTTTCCTAATTGGAGGCACCGGCAACATCACCAAGGGCAACCTAAAAAACAGTGATCAAAGGATGGAGATGTCACAAACCAGGCAACCATCCGCTAAAACTGTAAATTAAAGGGGAAAGAGTGGATGAACAACGGCAAAGTTAGAATCTACGAATTATCAAAGGAATTGAATTTGGATAACAAAGAGCTATTAGCAATTTGCGACCAGCTCAACATCGCGGTCAAAAGTCATAGCAGCACAATCTCAGAATCTGAAGCTGAACAAATTCGTATGGCTGCGGAAAAACTCGCAGCTACGAGTGTCTCGCCCAAAAAGGAATTAGGTACAAATAACCATAAACCAAATTCACCTCAAACTGGCGGACGTAACCGACCTGCAGCAGCAGCCCACAAACAGCAAATTTTGGAAATTCGCAAACCCAAAATATTGAGAAACACTACCTCCAACGCCCCAGAGGCGTCAATTGATACTAATAACCAAGTCGCTTTGTCTGATAGCATGAGTGACGTTCGCGATAGCGCACAGGAGGCATCAGCCATAGCTAATTCTCCTTCACCTCCACGGCCTTTCGCTACACCAGTCTCGCCCATGAAGCCGACGGCACCAACTCGACCTGTACCCCGGAATCAATCGGAGACCCCGCAGAAACCTAATATTGCGGAACCGGATCAGACAACTAATAATGCAAATCCAGTAGGGGAAAAACCTGAAAAAGTGGTTTCCCCAAGAGCAAAACCAGAAAAAGCTCAAAAACCGCAGTTAGTTGCTCCGCCCTCAAGACCTCTAGAGGAAACTGATGAGCCTGCTACTGAGCAGCTAGTTCCGGCAATAAAACCGGTTCTCAAACGAGAACGACCAACGCGGGGTGAAGACGAACGCGACCAGGCCAAGCCAAGAGTCAGCAAACCAAGCACAGATCAGAAGGCACGTTCAACTCCATCACCGCTCAAACCTGAACACAGAGCGAGTAGACCATCTACGCCTGGAATATCAACGGATGTACAACGTCCAAGACCAGCGCGTCCTGGTGAATCGCCAGCTACACCAACTGCGACTCCACCAAGGCATATGGTAGGAGCAGGGGCGAAAAAAGAGGGATTAGATGATAATACCCCGATCGCACCTGATCTCCTGGATTTGAAACGCCCCACACCTCCTCGTCTAGCCAAGGGTGGAAAAAAATGGCAAGAAGAGGAGATAATTGACGAAATTAAAGAGAAGGCTAAGATTGGCCCCAAAGGCAAACGAGTCAAACCCATCCTAGATGATGATTTTGAAGAAGATGACTTGCTGGATGAAGAGGGTCTGGAAATTCCAGCTACCGTCCAGGTAAGTCTTTCCATCGCTCGTCCTCCTAAGCCCAAATCGACTCGACCTGCACAGCAACCAACATTAGTCGCTGCTGCCCCAACTACTAGAAATAAGAGGTCTGGTTCTTCTTACCGTGACAACAATCGTCGTCAACAAGAAGCAGAGGTCAAACAGGAACGTCCAGAAAAACTAATTGTCACAGGCCCACTGACAGTCCAAGAGTTGGCTGAAGGCTTGGCTGTTGCCGATACAGAGATTGTGAAAATCCTGTTTATGAAAGGCATGGCGGTAAGTATCACCCAAAATCTGGATATTCCGACCATTACCCTGGTAGCTAAAGAGCTAGAAGTAGAAGTCGAAATCACTGAACCAGAAGCAGAAGCCCGGAAAGTCACGGAAATGATTGACGTGACCGACTTGGAACACCTGATTCGTCGTCCGCCAGTTGTGACGATTATGGGTCACGTAGACCACGGTAAAACCACTCTACTCGACTCGATTCGCAAAACTAAGGTGGCTGCTGGTGAAGCTGGCGGTATTACCCAGCATATCGGCGCTTACCACGTGGATATAGAACATGATGGCAAAAAGCAACAAATTGTCTTCCTAGATACTCCTGGTCACGAAGCTTTTACAGCTATGCGGGCAAGGGGAGCGCGGGTAACAGACATTGCTATTTTGGTAGTAGCTGCCGATGATGGTGTCCGTCCCCAAACCATAGAAGCTATTAGCCATGCTCAAGCAGCAGGTGTACCAATCGTTGTTGCCATTAACAAGATTGATAAAGAAGGCGCACAGCCAGAACGGGTTAAACAAGAATTAACCAATTATGGACTGACGGCAGAAGATTGGGGTGGTGAAACAATCATGGTTCCTGTCAGCGCTATTAAGGGCGAGAACCTAGATACGTTACTAGAAATGATCTTGCTAGTAGCTGAGGTAGGAGAACTATCTGCTAACCCAAATCGTGTTGCTAAGGGAACAGTAATTGAAGCTCATTTGGATAAAGCTAAGGGTGCAGTTGCTACCCTGCTGATTCAAAACGGTACTCTCCATGTCGGAGATATGCTGGTAGCTGGTTCTGCCTTTGGTAAAGTTCGGGCAATGGTTGATGACAGAGGCAAACGAGTAGATGTTGCTAGTCCTTCCTGCGCTGTTGAGGTACTGGGTTTAAGTGATGTACCCGCAGCCGGTGATGACTTCGAGGTGTTCGAGAACGAAAAAGTAGCACGAACTCTAGCAAGCGATCGCGCCGACAAACAACGTCTATCCCGTCTATTACAAGGACGTGTAACCCTCACAACCCTTTCTGCTCAAGCCCAAGAAGGCGAGTTGAAAGAACTCAACTTGATCCTCAAAGGAGATGTTCAAGGTTCAGTAGAAGCCATTATCGGATCTCTCAAGCAAATTCCCCAAAACGAAGTCCAAATTCGGATGCTGTTGGCTACTGCTGGAGAAATTACAGAAACAGATATCGACTTGGCTGCTGCTAGTAACGCTGTCATCATTGGTTTTAATACCACTTTTGCCAGTGGTGCAAGACAAGCTGCTGATGAAGCAGGTGTAGACGTGCGGGAATACAACATCATCTACAAACTTCTGGAAGATATCCAAGGGGCCCTTGAAGGTCTTCTCGAACCAGAGTTGGTGGAAGAATCCTTGGGACAAGCAGAAGTACGTGCCGTTATCCTCATCGGTCGTGGTGCAGTTGCAGGTTGTTATGTTCAATCTGGTAAGGTCGTTCGTAATTCCAAGCTGCGAGTACGTCGTGGTAATAAAGTGATCTACGAAGGCGTTCTTGACTCCCTCAAACGGATTAAAGAAGATGCCCGTGAGGTTAACTCTGGTTATGAATGCGGTATCAACGTTGATAAATTCCATGACTGGGCTGAAGGTGACATCATTGAAGCCTATCAAATGGTAACCAAACGCCGTACCCTCACCCTCACTAAGTAATGTTGAGTAGGGAGTGCTGAGTTAATTTATGAATGTTGAGTTGGCGTAGCTTTTAGTTCAACATTCAAACCTGAAACCTCAGCACTCTTAACTTTTAAAAAACAAAACAGGAGGCAAGGGGAGCGCAGCCAGAGGCAGAAGGCAGAAAGCAAAAGGAAAAAAGATTTTGTTTCATTTGTTGCTAGTGCTAACTGCCACTAGTTGGAGTCTCATTACTTAAAAAAATCTCTTTTTAATTAAAAACAACTTGTTTTTACACAAAAATTTGGGTGTAGTGTCAGTTTTAGTGACCAATAACACAGAACTTATTGCTACATAAACATTATCTTTAGAAAAGATTTAAGTAAAATTTCAGAATTTGAGGGGTATGGGTGAATCACATCTTGACCCATTTCACAGATTTTAGATTTGACTTCGTTCATCTCTTGCCCCTTGTGGGCAAAACAGATCATCAATCCGCAATCGTTCGACTGACTTGTACCGATCCTTGTCGTTCTCTTTGAGACTCTAAGCATTCGCGTAGCGTCCCGCAGGGAAGTAGCGCTGACGAAGAAGTCTAAAATCTAAAATCGTCTAACTCTGGAAGTTAAAAATGAGGAATGAGGAACTATGGCTCAAATTTCAGCTTCTAGCACCGGCCAATTCTCTCGTGATGCTAAATTTTGGCACAACCTTAAGAATGCAATTTCTACTAGTTCCGGTTTCCAGCGCTGGCAACTAGAATGTACTGCTCAATTACAAGGTCTACGCCTAGAACAGCAAGTCCAAAGGTATTTACGAGAAACCTTAGAAACTTTAGCTTATTAAAAAAACAGTAAATCTTTGGAAACCTGTTGACAACTAGCGGAGGGCATGGGAAAAATTTTCCAGAGCTTTAACCGCAAATCTCATGACAAAATTTCACAAAAGCAAAAAAATTACCTTTTTTATTCTAATACGGTTCAATTAACCCCCCTCAGGCTAAACACTGTGGTTAAGGTTAACTGAACCGTATTGTTTTTTAATAATAATTTTCACTGAACAAGTGTTGATGATCGAGTATAGTTTCGCATGGGTTTTACAGTTAAACCCTGTGACCTTAGACTATGTTCAAAGTCCCGTCATCAAGTACATCAGAAAAATTAAAATGAAATATAGGGGTTTTCATATCTCTACTTTAACCTTAGGAACCAGCCTAACAGCTTTGTTAGTTATTACTGGCGCTTCTATGCTACTGCCCAGTACGGTCAACGCTAGTTCCAGACCAACTTTAACTGCTCAAATTCCAGCCAGTGCAACAGTGATTTACGTTAATCCTGTTACTGGTAATGATCGTAATAGTTTTGGTACTACCCCAGAAGCACCATACAAAACAATTACCTTCGCTATTTCACGGGCCCAATCAAATACAGTTATTCAACTAGCGCCTGGTAGCTATACCAAAGATACTGGAGAAACTTTCCCCTTGTTGCTCAAACCAGGAGTAATACTTCTGGGTAATGAAGCTATCAAAGGTCAAGGAACAGCAATTATAGGTGGTGGTTATTACACCAGTCGCACCTTTGCTAGACAAGACATTACAATCTTGGCTGAGAATAACACCACTATTACAGGTGTCACTGTTACTAACCCCAATCAACGAGGTACTGGGATATGGGTAGAGTCAAGTAATCCCATTATCAAAAATAGTACTTTTACAAACAGTGCCAGAGATGGTGTTTTCATTACAGGTACAGGAAATCCCAAAATTGAAAACAACGTCTTTGTAAAAAATCAAGGCAATGGGGTTTCAGTAACTAAATCTGCTCAAGGGGAGATTCGCAATAACTTATTTCAGGATACTGGTTTTGGTTTGGCTATTGGTGGTGCTGCCACAACTCTAGTAGCAGGTAACAACATCGTTGGTAACAACGACGGTATGTTTATCTCAGAATCGGCTCAACCTGTACTCCGTAACAATGTCATTCAGAATAATAAACGGGATGGTATTGTCGCAACTATTGATGCTCTTCCCAACCTCGGTACTAATGACAACCCTGGTGGTAATCTCATCCGTGATAACGCCCGTTATGATTTGAATAATTCGACGAAGGTTAACAGGATTGTTGCTATTGGTAATGATATCGATCAAAAGCGCATTTTCGGCGCAGTCGATTTTGTGGCTGCAACCGTTAACCAACCTGGTGGGCCTGTAGTTTTTCAGGATGTGCCTACAGGTTATTGGGCCAAAACCTATATTGAAGCTTTAGCTGCCCAAAATATTATTGCAGGTTTCCCCGATGGTACTTTTAAGCCCAATGAGCCTGTCACTCGCGCTCAATTTGCTACCATTATCACCAAAGCTTTAACACCCCCAGCTAAACGTACAGCTATTCAGTTTAGGGATGTGAACAGCAATTTTTGGGCTTATGGAGCAATTCAATCGGCTTACCAGAGTCAATTTGTGGCTGGGTATCCTGATGGTACGTTTAAACCACAGCAACAAATTCCCAGAGTACAGGCATTAGTTGCTCTAGCAAATGGTTTGAATTTGACTGCCAATAATAACAATATTCTCAGTTTTTACACTGATGCGGCTCAAATTCCCAATTATGCGATCGCACCTGTTGCGGCTGCAACTGTACGACAATTAGTGATTAATTATCCTATGGTGCAACAACTTGATCCTAATCGTGAGGCAACTAGAGCAGAAATTGCAGCTTTTGTTTATCAGTCACTTGTGACTATTGGCAGGGCGCAACCAATTCCCTCTCCCTATTTGGTGACAGCACAGTAAGCTGAGTTGGGAAACTGAAAGCGCCAGACTATGAATAAAATTTTCATCTGGCGCTTGATGTTTTTTGATTTTTAGCTCTTAGGGACTTCCAAGAAATAAATTATTCGGATTAACGAACCGCAGAGGCGCAGAGGACAAAGAGGAATAAGGGTTTGAGAGATTTTTACGTTAGGTGGTTGAGTATTTTTTTATTTGGAAGTCCCTTAAAGACGTTTTTGCCGACTTTGTTCCCATTTCCAAAGAAATATCATCAAGGCGACTATTCCCACTTGAAGCGCGAAATTGGGCAAGGTGCTGTCAATATTCTTGCCAGCAAGCAGTTGAAAAAAGAAGGTGAATGCGCCGATAAAACCAGAAGCACCAACACCTATATAGATAAATTGCCGCAAACCACGATAGGGGGCTGCTATTTCGGCTTTCAGGTGGGCATATTGTTTAGAGTTAAGACGATTTTGGGAATTTGGATCTATCATAGGTAAATAATGCTATAATGTTAAGCTGTGTATGCCGATGTGGCTCAGGGGTAGAGCAACTGATTCGTAATCAGTAGGTCGTGGGTTCAAATCCCATCATCGGCTTTAGTTATTTAATATTCTTGCAAAAAGAGCGAACTGACAAGTCAGCGCTTGCGCGATGCCTGCGGCGAGCGTAGCTATCGCTTTCTCTTATAAAATATGACCGCTTCCCTTGATAAAGGTAAAGCTGTGATTCCCGTGTGGTTAGATGTTATTTATCAGCAGTTAACTAGTGAATTGGCTGATTAAAACTGAAGTAGCATGATATTGTCTGTTACGAGTATCGTTTGCTTTTAATGAAAGTGCGATCGCTCTCAATAAGATTTTATGAACTATATTTAAATATTATTGCAGGAGTGAATAATACTCCTGTACTCTTGAAGATTATCAATCAATATCATGACAATGTAATGGTTGAAATGTAAAATTATACTTTAATGCAGCGTAAACAACGGAATGTCACAGTCTGGACTACTTGAATTAGCACATGAAAAGCTTCACTGGCCAACTCCACAAGAAATTTTGGAGCCATCTGGTGCTGGACCAAGTGTTTATGCACGAATCGCTAGGGAAAAATTAGGTAGAACTATCCGCAAACTTTCAGATGGTCATGGTGTGCAAATAGGCGTGCTGGCTGCAAATCCTCAAGGGGATTCAACAGAAACACCTATTGCTTTAGTGTGCGATTTTCCAGGAGAAGTATCAGAGGAAACATTAAAGAAAACTTATAGACTTGCTTGGAGTTTTTCGCGTACACCGTCACTCATTACAACAGAACCTAACCGATTAAGAATTTGGACGTGCTATGAAAAACCTCCAAAAGAAGATGATATTATAAAGCCTGTAGTTAATGTTTCTAAACAGGAAATTGAGTCATTTAATCAGTTATCTCTTTCAGGTCAAGCTGCTGAAACTTTGCGGTTACACTGGGCTGATTTAGTATCAGGTCAATTTTTTCAAGAACATAGCCAGCGATTTCAACGAAAAAAAGCCGCTGACCAGATGCTATTGAAAAATCTGAAAAGCGTTCGGAAAAGACTTCAGAAAAATGAACTTGATGATGACACAATTCATGATTTATTAGCAAGAATTATTTTTATTCAATTCCTTTTTGACCGTCAAGATTCTGAAGGTAATCCTGGCTTAAATACAACTTTACTGGATTATTTATATAGAACTGGTGAATTATCGGCTAAATACTTTCGTTTAGCTGACATATTAAGAAATCATAGAGATAGTTATAAATTTTTTCGTTGGCTTAATAGCAAGTTCAATGGTGATTTATTCCCAGGTAAGGGAGCTACCGAAGAAGAACGTGAAGCTGAATGGCAAACAGAAGAACAAAAAGTTAAACAACCTCATCTAAATATACTTGCTGATTTTGTCAGTGGTCATGTAGACATTGAAACTGGACAATTAAGTCTATGGCCATACTACCATTTTGACGTTATACCTTTAGAGTTTATTAGCAGTATATATGAGGAGTTTGTTAGTAAAGAATCTGGCACAGGAGTTCATTACACACCAGAACATATAGTTGACTTTGTACTAGATGGTGTTTTACCTTGGGATAGTCAAGAATGGGATATCAAGATTCTTGATCCTGCTTGTGGTTCAGGAATTTTCCTGGTTAAAGCATTCCAACGTTTAATTCATAGATGGGAACAAGCTCATCCAAGAACAATTAAGCCAAGTGATTTAAAATATTTACTAGAAAATAATTTATTTGGTGTTGATGTAGATGCTCAAGCAGTAAGAGTAGCATCTTTTAGTCTTTATTTAACCATGCTTGATAAAGTTGAACCTCAATATTATTGGGAGAATGAGTTTCGCTTTCCTATATTACGTGAACGTCAATTAATTGCTGCTGATTTTTTTCAAGAAGATAAAGAAGGTTTTCGTTCTGTTGAAGATGCTGGTAAATATGATTTAGTTGTTGGTAATGCACCATGGGGTAAAAATTCCGTAAAGAAATCTTTATACATAGATTCTTGGAAGAATAGACCTGAAAATCGGAATAGATGGAATACTTCTTATGGTAATATTGCTCTTTTCTTTCTACCAAAAGCTGTTACTTTAACTAAATTGGGTGGACAAATAGCAATGATGCAACCTGCAATGGCTTTGATTTTTAATCAAAGTAGACCTGCTAGGAGATTCCGTAACACTCTCTTTTCAGATTTCAAAATAGAAGAAATAGTTAATTTGTCTGCATTACGTTTTGGACTTTTTAAAGATGCTATTTCTCCAACTTGTATCATTACTATGTCCGCAATACCCCCTGACGGTGAGCCTTTGACGTACATTTGTCCCAAGCCCGTTATGACAAATGAGGATGACTATCATATAGTAATTGAGCCAGATTATATTAATACAATTTACCCACAAGAGGCAATAACAGATCCATTAGTTTGGACAGCTTTAATGTGGGGAGGAAGACGCGATCTAAATCTTGTTAGGAGATTAAGTAGATTTAATAATCTTACACAATTAGAGAATAATAATATTGCTATTAGTAGTCAGGGAATAATTAGAGGTACTAAGAAAGAAAGGTATAAAGAACTTTTAGATAGAAGAGTTTTAGAAACTACGAATTTTCCAAAAGGTACACTTATTCATCTTAAAAAAGAAGACCTTCCCATTAATCAAGATATTTATGCAGAAAGAGCAAGAGTAGAAAAAATAGGTGCTTTTAATTTACCACAATTGATAATCAAACAAAGCTGGTTAGCATCACAGAAACGCTTTCGAGCAGCCTTAACTGAAGCAGATAGCACTGATGAAGGAATTATTTGCTCTGGAAGCTATTTAAGTGTACATATACCACAAGAATTTGCTTCGATTTTGGAAGTTGCTTGTTTAACTTATAACAGTAAATTAGCTGTTTATTATCTTCTACTTTCAAGTGCTTCATTTGCCGCATACCGACCTAAAGTTAATGTGGAAGATTTACGACAAGTACCACTTCCAAAACCACAGAAAGGATTGCTTCAAGATATTAAAACTATTAATGATGTAGATTTATATATAAGTGAAGTATTTGATTTAAAAAATAGTGAGTCAGTGCTAATTCAGGATATTGTTGATTATACTCTACAAGACTTTAAAGGAGATATTGCTTCCCCCGGACGAAAAAGAACTCACCGTAGAAATAATAGCCAATCTAACAATAATAATGAACCTGAACTTACCGCATATTGTGAGTATTTTTTGCGAGTTCTTAAAGCAGGATTTGGACAAGATAAACAAGTTTTTGCCACCATATTTCAGGAACAAACTAAGACTCTTCTTCCTATTCGCTTAGTGGCTATTTATCTTAATAAGCCTGATTCTGAAGGTGTTCATATTAAACCTATTGACTCCCCTGATTTAATGGAACGCTTGGAAAACTTAAATAAGTTGTATCTGGAAAGAGGAAGTATAGAAAATGGTGGCATCTTTTATCAGCGTGTTGCCAGAATCTATGATTCTGTGCAAATGAATGGGATAAAAATTCCTACTATTTATTTAATCAAACCTGACAAAATTCGTTATTGGACTCGCTCTATGGCTTTAAGAGATGCTGATGAAGTAGCCGCAGATATTATGACGTGGCAGACAACATTTGATACAGAATCAGAGGTTATAGAGGAGTCATATAGTGGTTAGAAGAGGAAATATTCTTAAAAAGAGGTATCCAAATACAGGTGACTTTGTAGAATTGGCAAAAGCATGGAATCCTGATGCTATATCAATTTTGATAAAACTCGTTTGGGAAGGCTATGATTTGCTGGTTTCTGAGTTTTTATCACAAATTAATTTTGATGGAAATGAGGAGCAGTTAGAAAGAAGTATTACTCAAGCTCTTGTAGTGAAGATTCATCAGGTTAAGACTGGGGACGAGCCTTTTTTAGTTCTACAAGAAGTGTATGAATTTGAAACCAGCAAATCAGCACAAGCTCAACCTCCACAGTATGACATTGCATTTATTCTTATAGCTAATGACAGAATTATTTGGCCTTTAGAAGCTAAGATTTTGAAATCAGATGTAGATATAACTGAATATGTAAAAGAAATAAATAAAAATTTTATGACTTGTAGATATGCTCCGTTCTCTAGTGAGGGAGGAATGCTGGGTTATCTTTTTTCTGGTGATTTAAACAAAGCTTTTAGCAATATTCAAACCAAAGTACCATGCACATTGAATGAGCATCCAGATTTTCCAACTCGTGATAATAAAACCTCAGATCACCAGCGAATAGTTCCTTCAGGAAAGTCATATCCGGTGAACTTTAGATGTCACCATTTACTATTCAAAATAATACCTACAGATACTAATGCTACAGATACTAATAATATATCTTCGATTGAATAAATTTAAAGCTTACTCAAATACCCTTCTGATGTTTTACCATTTCCCCAAACGGTAAAAAATACCTTTGACACCACCCATCAACCCACAAAGCCAGAATTTTAAACCTAGTCCCACAATTAGGACACTCAGACAGTAAACATAAATTATGATACTGACACCCCTGCATTACCTTCAACCGCAGCAGGAGGTAATATCTGCTCTAATCTATCAGCATCAACCCCCAGAACCTTAGCCACAGCCTCCAACTGCTGCCGAGATGGTGGGGGGTTAAACCGAAATTTCTCCCAACGTGCGATCGCCGTAAGCCCCAACCTAAGCGATCGCACTGCCCGCCGCAGGCATTGCACCCCCCAATCACCCCAGCCCTTTCAAATTACCAACAAAGTTGACAAGTTCTCTTGCAATTCAGGTATTTTCCCATGCAAGACCGTAACTTTTTGCAGGAATTGGGGTAAATCCTTGCGTTGTATTACAGAGATAGTAAGAAAACCCCAGTACCGCTATAATTTATCTCTATCAGATACCCATAACTTCTACCAACCAGAGATTCACCAATGCAGACTCTATTTAGCCTTGACAAAGTAGCTAAAAATTTAGAACAACACGAAAACTCAAAACGGATTAAAAAATTAGTCTTTTGTGCTTGTAAAAATGTTTGGGAGAATGATCAAGATACCTTAGATCAGTTTAAATTACAAGAATTAATTGAAGAATTATGCAGTTTGAACCCCACCATAGAGCATTGGAATTATACTTTATCTGAAGTTGTCAAAACCCTGAATAAAAAATCTGAATATACTCTTGTCGCTAGTGTAATTTTAAATGAAATAGAAAAAATATATATAGTACCAGAAGAAGTCACAGGAATAGTATTAAAACAACCTAATCAAAATGAAATATCATCCAAAAACTTCCCAGAAAAATCTCCCGGCAAGGCAATTAAATCTCAATATAACCAATTTGATTTACGGCAAAATCTTATGAAATATACTAACCCGCTTAGGGCTAAAATAGTTTTATTTTCTGCACTTTATAATAAATTCACTTTCAAGGAAGAAGACTGGTTAAAATTGAAGACTAAAGAGCTTGATGTTTTGTTGCGAAAATTATTTGATTCTTGTGCAACTATCAAAGAGCTTGAATCTAAACTAAATAATACTATTATACATCTAGGCAACTCAGATGAAAATACTCAAGCATCCAGTGCAATCATCCGCGCTATGCAAGATTTTTATGGCGATATTGTATCTACACAACAAGAAAAAGCGTTGAATAACTATTCAATTCCAGAAGTTAAAACTATAGTCAATACCAATTATCAACCTACGGTAATTGATGAATATGAATATGATGAAAACGAGGATAAAGATGAATATGAAGAAGATAATAACACTTGTCAAATTGTCATGTCACCTCTAACAAATACACCCGATCAAAAACAATAATAGCAATTTTCGACTATTTTTAATCTTGTAAAAATTGAAAACCTGTAATAACTGAAACTGAAAAATATGAATGCTAATGAATTTCTTAAGCAATATGCAAATGGAGAAACAAAATTTATCGAGGCTGACTTAAATGGGGTCAATTTATTTGGAGCAGACTTAATTGGTATACGTTTAAGTCGGGCAGATTTATGTAATACCATCCTAATTTTTAGCTATCTCAATAGGGCAATTCTAGATAGGGCAAATCTCATTTGTGCAAAACTAAGTGGTGCGAACCTAAATCAGGCGAGTTTAATCAGTGCTAACTTACATGATGCGGATTTGCATGGTGCAAGTTTACAGGGTGCTGATTTGCGTAATGCGAATTTAACTTTAGCGGATATGCGAGATGTTAACTTGATGGATGCAGATCTGCGTGGTGCTGATTTAAGTGGTGCTAACCTAAAAGGTGCTTGTTTGCGTGGTGCGAACCTGCGAGAAGAAAAAAGAACCTACAGCGCTATTCTCCGAGGTGCTAACCTCAGTAAGGCTGATCTGCGGGGAACCAATTTAACTGGTGCAGACTTAGCTAAAGTTGATCTTAGTGGTGCTAACTTGAGTGAGGCCATGCTGCGTCATGCCGATTTGAGTGATGCTAACTTGAGTGAAGCTATTTTGAATCAAACAGGTTTGAGTGATACTAACCTGGAGCGTGCTAATTTGAAAGGTGCCAACATGATCAATGCCAGATTGGAACGGTCAAATCTGAATGAAGCCGAACTTACAGGTGTTAATTTGTATGGTGCAATTATGCCAGATGCTAAATTAACTAGAGCCAAGTTGAGTCGAGCAAATTTGAGTTTTGCCAGATTGAGTAGAGTTGATTTAAGTCGGGCTAACCTGCGTGAGGCTAACCTAACGGAAACTGACTTGGTTGATGCCTATCTTGCTAAAACAGACTTGACGGGTGCTAATTTAAGTCAGGCAAATCTGATCAGAGCAGAAATTAGCAGTACAAATCTGACCGGTGCAGATTTAACTGGCGCAGTAATGCCTGATGGTACAATTAATTACTAAATATTGAATTCTGTGCAAAACGCAATTTTAAGGTTGATGACTACTTGCATAAAGCCAGCAGATATTTAATCAACAGATTGATTGAATTAGATATAGGTACTTTGGTAATTGGAAAAAATGAAGGTTGGAAACAAGAACTAAATATAGGTTCTAAAAATAACCAAAATTTTACTCAAATACCACATACCAGATTTATTGAACAGTTGACCTATAAAGCAAAATTAGAGGGTATTTCTGTAATTCTTCAAGAAGAAAGCTATACATCTAAATCTAGTTTTTTAGATCAAGATGTACTCCCCATATAAAAAAAGGGGGAAATCATTCTTTTAGCGGTAACAGAATTAAACGTGGTTTTTATAAATCTGCTCAAGGTATTTTAGTTAATGCAAATGTAAATGGATCGTTAAGTATTCTCAGAAAAGCAATCCCTAATGCTTTTGCAGATGAGATAAAGGGGATTTTAGTTTCCCCAGTAAAGGTAAAACTTTCAAAGTAAAAGATATTTGTCTATATTTCTATATTTTTTAGAACTATGCAAATTACATTTCAGAAAAAATTAATAATATGATCCAAATCCCAACTTTTAATTCTGTTGCAGAACAGCGGCTATATCTTCAGCAGCGCCTAGCTGCTGCATTCCGCTTATTTTCTCGGTTTGGGTTTGATGAGGGTGTTGCTGGTCATATTACCGCACGCGACCCCGAAAATCCTCAAAATTTTTGGGTTAACCCCTTTGGAATGCACTTTGGTTTAATTCGAGTGAGCGACCTCATTTTAGTTAATCATCAAGGTGAGGTAATTTACGGTAGTAGTCCAGTAAATCGGGCAGCTTTTGCTATTCATTCCCAAGTTCATGCAGCCCGTCCCGATGTCATTGCAGCGGCTCATGCCCATTCTATCTACGGTAAAAGCTGGTCAAGTCTTGGCCGTCTGCTTGACCCCATTACCCAAGATGCTTGCGCTTTTTATCAAGACCATAGCCTGTTTGACGACTACACAGGTGTTGTTCTCGACCCTAAAGAAGGTCAACGTATTGCTCAAACTCTAGGTCAAAATAAAGCTCTCATTCTCAAAAATCATGGACTACTAACAGTTGGTCACACAGTTGATGAGGCTGCTTGGTGGTTCATCACAATGGAGCGTTCTTGCCAAGCCCAATTATTAGCGGAAGCGGCTGGGAAACCTAGCCTTATCAAACCAGAGTATGCTAGTTTGACCCAGAGCCAGGTTGGTTCCCATGAATTGGGTTGGTTTAGCTTTCAATCGTTGTATGAGATGATTGTCCGACAAGAACCCGATTTATTGAACGCATCGCGGCAGTCCCTACCTTCAACGTACCCGTAAGGTAGGGATTAGAGCGGGGTATTGTAGCAAAGCGGAAATAACCAATCTTTATTTATTTAATTGGCTAATCTTTATTTGGTAGCGATTTTATGTAATCTTGAATGACCTCAGACATAGAAACTCCTAAATATTTAGCATATTTTTCTATTTTTTCTTTTTCTTGTTTAGTGAGTCTTACTATAACTTTTTCGGTTCTAGCCATGTATTTTTCTCAAATATGTGTTATCCTAATTGTACATACATAAAGAATAACAGGCAAGGAGGATGATTAGGCTGTGGCTATGAGGAGAATGACTTTTCGGCTATACCCAAATCAAAAAATAGAATCTTTATTGCGGTATCATCGAAAGTTACACAAAGACTTGTACAATGCCGCAGTTAGTAACAGATTTACTCAATATCAAAAATTCAACCATCAAGTTGATTATTTTGAACAACAAAATTCTTTACCTGAATTTAAAAAGGTTTGGGTAGAGTATAAGGAACTTCCTAGCCATGCTTTACAAGCAACTTTAAAACGGGTTGATTTTGCCTTTGAGCGTTGGTTCAAAGGGCTGGGTAAACGTCCTAGATTTAAATCAATTAGGCATTATTCAGGTTGGACTTATCCAGACCCAGCAGGTTTTAAAGTAGAATCTAATGGCGAAAATGGTTATCTGAATCTTTCTAAAATTGGCAGGATTCAGATGCGTGGTCGAGCGCATTTTTGGGGTAATTCCACTACTTGTACTATCGTTTTCCGTAATGGTAAATGGTACGCATCTATAACAGTTAATGTTGTGGAGCAAGTCTTAAAACCAGAGATTTTACCTATTGGTGCAGTGGGGGTTGACTTAGGTTGTAAATCAGCATTATCAATTACCGATGGAGAGAATCATTATCAAATTGATGCCCCTAAGTTTTTGAGGAATACTGAACACAAAATCAAAAAAGTTTCTCAGGAGAAAAGACGCAAACGCTCACCAAATCGAAACAAAAAACTTAAAGCTTCTAGGCGATTTAAAAAAGCCCAAGCTAAGGTTAGTAAATTAACTCAAAAAGTTGCCAACCAACGCCAAAATTGGGTACATCAAGTTGCGACAGAAATAGTCAGCAGTAATAGCTTCGTTGTAACTGAAAAACTAGAAGTTAAGAACATGACCAGTAAAGCAAATAAAGGTAAGCGCAAAAAGCAAAAAGCTGGGCTAAATAAATCAATTCTTGATGTGGGGTTTGGAATGTTGAGAAGCGCCATTAAATATAAAGTAGAACAAATTGGTGGTGTTTTTGTAGAAGTTCCTACCCGTCAAGTAAAACCAAGCCAAACCTGTCCTAAATGCGGACATCAACAAAAGAAAACGCTCGATGTGAGAGTTCACGAGTGTTCTATTTGTGGATATGTTCAGGATAGAGATATTGCTGCTGCGGAAGTTATGCTTTATTGGGCAAAAGGTATTCTACCGGGGTTAGGAACTAACCTCGTAGACGCTGATCTTTCTAGCTCTACCACGTCCACCAGTAAGCGTAAGCAAACTGGAAGTATGCGGCAACTGGGGGAAAAGAAGCGTCAAAAATCTCAAAATAACTTTGCTAATAACGAGTTAGAGGATGTAGAAACCTCTAACTCAGGCGAAGCCAGTTAGAGGTAGTTCATTTAAGCGCCTTTTGTTTGCGCTTCATAACTCCTGTCGCACCTAAAGCCCCCAGTACCAACATTCCCAAAGTTGCTGAAGGTTCAGGAATCTCTTTCAGTGATGCTTGCGCTCCTCTTGCTACTATGCTGTGCATATAGGTTGTAGGATGCAATTTATCCCAAAATAAATACTCGTCTGGGTTGTTACAAAGTGTCTGAGCATCACTGTTAAAACAAGCGTCAGTCACATTTTGTAAACCAAATTCTCCTGGTAATGCGATGCCTGCGGCGAGCGAAGCTATCGCACTATTTACTAAAGAATTAACATCAAAAAGAGTGATATTCAGGCTTGGTTGCTGCTGATTCAACCCGTTGAGAGCCTGGCTTAAAGTCGAATTATGCAATCCAGTCAAAAAGTTGAGTTGACCAGAATAAGGACCCCCATTAGTGGCAGGAACATCACCCAAATTAGGTAAATTAGCCACTAAGAAATTTTTAGCACCAATAGACGCAAGTGAAGTAATAGCACTCGCCAAATTGTTGACTATTTGAACAAAATTTGTGTTTCCTTCACCAAGATAATCATTAGCACCTGCCGATATTATGTACAAGGCATTGTGATCAGCTTGCGAATTAGTTCCCATAAAAGCCTGAATTTGTTGTGTCAAGCCTGGGAAATTTAAGGGATTCTCAATAACCGGGGTTAACGGATCATTAAACAGGGTGTTAATAGTACTAGTCGTAGCGCCACCAAATGCATAGTTAGTTTCTGTTAAACCTAGATTCCCTGCCAGGTATTCTACCCAGACTGGCCCATTAGAAAAACGCCCTTGAAAGTAGGGAAACTGGGGTATTCCAAATCCTATAGCTGCTTCGGTGACTTTGAATGCATTGCCATTATCAACAGTACTGTCTCCAAAAGCAATAATTTGACTAAAAGTTGCTGCCGAAGCTTTCAGTGGCAACATGAAAGAGAAAAGAACAAACCCGGCCGCTACAACTTGTTTTTTCATGCTTATTAGATTGTTGGTATTTTTTGCGAATTTTGCACATCAATAAACCTGTAGGGATTAGTAAACCTACGGTTATTTATGGAGTTGTTAAAAAACTCGTGCAACAAAGTGAAAAAATTATGATGCTTGCAATCTAAGGGAATACCAAAAAATAAATTACCCAAAAATCGTAGGGTGGTTATGGCTACGCCACGCAGGCTATAGGACGTTAGTCCGTAACCCACCATAAATTTAGGGTATAATGGTGGGTTACACTGCGCTAACCCACCCTACAAATTGGGGATTTTTTTATTTGGAAGTCCCTAAGTATTTTTACAAAATTTTAGATCTGTTTTTTCTGCCAGCTTGACTCAGCGCAAACTGCTGTAAGTTAATTTACGTAAGTATATTTAGTTTATGTCAAGATATAGGATCTTATTTCAATAAAAACCCTGAGATTTACTCTAACTTTATAATTAATGGCGTATTATAAAGGACTTATGAAGTTATAGATGTTAAAAATCCTTAGTCCAAATCTTGTGTTCGGCAATAGGAAGTTGTAGCTACAAGGCTAAAAACACCGATTCTGGTTTTTAATTCTTTAATTTCAAAGCTTCAGTTGCTGTCATTCCCTCGCTCTGAATACCGAAATACCACAAAGCTGCACCAGCTTCAGCACGAGTGACGGCTTTCTTAGGTTGAAACAGCGTCGTATAGCCAAACACTCGCCGAATATTTGATTGTTCAGCATTTTGGAAGTCTGCCAAAACAGCTTTTAATGCTTTAGGCTCAATTTTTTCTGTATCTTGGAAACCCCAGGTTTGCTTGACTGCTTCTAAATTGGCAGCAGGTAAAGCTTGGCGAGTATCTAAAGGTATTTTCCACAATAGTAATTGTTCTCGTGTTAGAGGTGCATCAGGACGAAATAAAACTGCTGTAGCATCTCCAGATAAAGAACTGGGGATTAAACCAGCTTCTGCTAAACCTTGAATTGCCGGAAAATCAGGATCTTTAGCTAAAACATCTCTAAAGGCGGGTTGATTGCTTTCTGATGCCAAACGCACCTTTTTTGCTGGATTATTACCATACATGGCATTATTAGCAGCCACTAACCAACGAGCATATTCTCTGCGGGTGATGATTTTATTGGGTTCAAAAAGCTTAGTTTGAGTTGTAGAGTTGCTTTTAGTTGTGTTTGGTTCTATGGACAATACACCCAAGGTTGCTAAATCTTGAATGTGTTGTCGCCATTCTGGTGGGACTTTATTTAAATCGGTGAATTCTTGAGATTCAGATTGGCTTGTTGGCGATTTGACTACATTTGTAGTTGGGGGAACTGTAGTGGGTGAAACAGGTCCAATAAACGTTGACTCATTTGACTGGGGAACTTCGCTAGAATTGGTATTTGGTTGAGTTTGAGTAGTTGTATTATTAGTTACGTATTCAATTAGTAATTCAGTTGCTGTTTGGGGTTGATTGGGTGCAGCGTTGGTAACTGATTTTGGTTTAATTGTTACGTTCAATAATAAATTATTCCGTTTTACCTCAAAAGCGCCTTCGACATCATCTTTTGGCTGTTGCAAAATTTGCCAGTTGTTCCCTTGGAACTGACTACTGTAAAAGCTGGCAATTAAATTGCTGGGGTCAGAACTTTGCCAACGAGTACTTATTTTATTTTCTGATTTATTTTCTGAACTACTCCCAGGTTTAACTTCTTCAAGTTTGGCATTGGGATATATAGGAATATCTTTGGGAAAGTCAGCAGGTAACTGAACTGTGGATGCGGTTGCTACTTCCTTACTCTTAGTTTCGCCAAAAACCGCAGGATTACTTTGCAGCCTGGGGTCTGCCGCCAAAGACTGCTCCAAATTTTTAGCGGCTGGGCCGTTAGTGCAGGCTGTTAAGGAACAAAGTAAAACAGCCAAACCGAGAAAGATAACTGGACGTTTATAGAGCAGCACAGGAAATTACAAATCGAGTTTCCGTTTCTAGCCTAGCATTTTCAACGAAACTGGTAATTAATTGGTAATTAGGAAAAACTCTTCTCCCCCTGTAACCTTTCACCTGTCACCTATTCACATAATTCTCTAAATCTTCAATTTCCGGTGTGGGTAGCTGTTTGAGAACTCGCCAGAGAATGGTGTAACTGCCATCAGGGCGGCGGCGCACGGCGCGGAAGGCGAGAATAGTATCACTACTAGGTATTTGTCCTATTTGCTGGGTAATGCGGCTATTTTGGGGTGAAATTGGTTGACGACTTAAGATAATTTCTGGAAGTTGGAATTGGAGCGATCGCACTAAATAAGTATGATTTAATTTGGCTGTAGCACCAGCTAAAAAGATTTCCTGCTTCTGCCAGTTCTGATCTTTACCTGTTAAAAACCTCCGTCTGTCTATTTGTAAGGCTTCCAACTGCTTCGGAGGCTGGTAATTAAGCAAAAATTCTCCCGTAGAGGCAGAAACAGCTTGTAGTTTTTCATCCAATTTTGCTAATGGCACATCACCCACATCTATGATGAAGCCATAATCTATTCCTTGATGGACTAATTGGAAGTTATCACCCATCATCTTCAGTGCTAAACTAGGATCAAAATCTCCCTGAACCTCACCCACCGAGGGAAAAGGATAACGCTCACTAACACTGGCTTGCAATCTATTCTGGAGAAGATTCAGCGGACGACGGTAAGCTGAATCAGGTAAAACTCGGAAAATTCCCGTGTTAGGCAGTTTCAAAAACTGAGCGTAGGTTTGTCTTTCTTGGGAATCAATGTCGTAAGCAAAACGGTCAAGTGTCGCAACATCTTCCTGAGGATTTATAAATTTAATATTTGCGGGAAATGCTTTTTGGACTGCTGTCAAGATTTGATTAGCAGTTTTAAGAGTACTAACAGCTTCCTCTGGTACAGCAATAGCAGGTTGCATGGGCGCTACATAGTTAGCTAGTGCTGTTTTTGCAGTACTGCCAACTATAGGTAATGGGGATGAAGTTAAATTTGGTTCCCTACTAGCAAAAGGTGTGGCTGGTTTGCCAAGATCAGGACGCTGCACTGGTGCAATGGTAAGTACAGGATCGGACTGTCGCTCTCCAGAAACTAAGGGTAGGGGTTTAACTAAAGCTAACTCACCTCGTCGGGATAATAACCGATCTATAACTGGGTACAACTTCAACAATTCTTGGTTAGAAGCGTACAAAGAGCAGTAAATTTGTGATTGGGACTCAGTTAACTGGACAGGTAAAGAAGACTGTGGGGAAAATTCTCCTCGTGAGTTACACAATGTTTTCGGACTTGGGTATTGACGTGTGAGAAAACTTTCTACAGCATAGGTACGAACAGTTAATTGTCCCCGCACGGATCTCATTTTATTGGGGTCTGGATCAATAAATGCTTGCTCAAGACGAGCAACTAAATAAATTTGCTGCTGTACTAGTTGCACTGCTGTAGTATAAAATTTTTCAGTAGCTTCTTCTGAAGCCAGATTTTGACTCAGGTCAAATTCCGCTTTATATTCCATAGCTAAGGTGAAGCTGGGAGTAGAAACTAGTGAAAAAGGAAGCAAAAGTCCCAAAAAGATTTTACTCATGTCGAAAATGTAGATCAGATAGGAGTATGAAAAATCTAAAATAGATATTAAATTGGAAGAAAACAACGACCATCGACAACCGTCAATCTAGTTTACTTTCTGTAAAGCGTCGCCAGGTTGTTACCAGTGCTGAAACACGATTACATGCAAGTTTCCCAGGATCAGCCTATCTATTCTGAGGCTCCACTCCAGCTGTTGCTGTTTGTCGATGGGCGACCGAAGTCCCGACAACAGGTACAGCGAATACGCGCCTATTTAAAAGAACTAGAAGCTGAGTATAGTTTTGAACTTCAAATCATTGATGTCGGGCAACAACCCTATTTGGCGGAACACTTCAAATTGGTAGCTACGCCCGCCTTAATCAAAATTCACCCTGAACCCCAGCAGAGTCTAGCTGGCAGCAATATCATAGCCGAATTGAAAAACTGGTGGCCCCGCTGGCAATCTGCTGTAGACGCATTTTTAAAGTTACAGGAAGACCTACATGAATGTATGGATGAGAATGTGCGGGTGATTTCACCTAAATCTACAATCCGTTCTGTGGCTGTTTCTGCTGAGTTAATCAAGCTTTCAGATGAAATTTTTCACTTGAAGCAAGAAAAAGAAAAGCTGCAAGAACAGCTACAGTTTAAAGACCGAGTGATGGCGATGTTGGCACATGACCTCCGCAATCCTTTAACGGCGGCTGCTATAGCTATAGAAACTCTTCAATCTAACTACAATGCTGATAAAGGAGAATTCCAGCGTCTAAAACCGGGCATGATTGTTCATTTATTAAAACAAGCCCGCAGTCAAACGCGAATAATTGATCGGATGATAGCTGATTTGTTAGAAGTTGGCCGTGGTAATGATACGGAATTCCCGATTATACCGCAAAAGCTGGAATTGGGTAAACTCAGTTTAGATGTTTTGGAGGAATTGCGCGATCGCTATATTGCCAAATCTCAAAAAGTAGAAACAGATATCCCCTGCGATTTACCTCGTGTATATGCAGATCCAGAACGTATCCGCCAAGTGCTGGTTAACCTTTTGGATAATGCCATTAAATACACACCAGAAGGCGGGATCATTAGTGTCGCTGGACTGCACCGCACCACTCAAAAAATCCAATTTAGTATTGGTGATACTGGCCCTGGTATTCCCCTCGAAAACCGCGATCGCATTTTTGAAAATCATTTCCGTCTGCAACGTGATGAAGGAACAGATGGTTATGGAATTGGTCTTTCTTTATGCCAACGAATTATCCAAGCGCACTATGGTCAAATTTGGGTAGATTCATCCGCCAATGGTGGTGCATGGTTCCACTTTACTTTACCAGTTTATCCGTCTTAGACATTGGTAATTAAAGCTTTGACAACTGATGATGAACTTGTAAGAATTCAGGATTCAGGAGTCAGCCCTTCGGCTTCGCTCAGGGCAAGGAGTCAGGAGGTAGAATTATTGAGACAGGACTTACGCAAAACAGAACGGAAGTAGAGGTAAGACCCTTAAGGGAAGCAAACTAAATGCTTACATGAACTTTAATAAGCAATTTAATAAATGCCAAATCCATTAATGTATCAACAGGATAACTTTGTTGTTCTGGAAACAAACCAACCAGAACAATTTTTCACGACATCAGAGTTATTAGAAAAGTTGGCAAATACTTTGCAGCAACTTCCATTTGATGACTTACCTCCTGATGTGCAGAAATTTAAACTGGTATCAGAACAAGCACAATACTTAATAGATACCAGTTGTGAGTTAGATATTGGCCCTGGAAAATATTTACAGTGGTATGCAGTGCGACTAGAAAAGTAAATATTTGGTAATTCGTAATTCGTAATTCGTAATTAAGAATAGGTTGAGTAATTAATGATTCTTCTCTGGTTACCAATTACCAATTACCAATTACCCATTACCAGCAATTATTGTGGAGTGGTAATTAACTCCAGTTCAATTTTATCTTCACTAGGTTGTGTAATTTTCACATCAACATTAGGAGCGAAATATTTGGTCATTTTTTCGTGTTTTTCTTGCCAAATATCCAGCGGAATTAGGGGTGAATCAAATTCTAAAATAATACAATAAGCCCCATTAACTTCTGTTTCTCGCAAACCAGTAACTATTGGTCGTTCTTCGTTACTGGGACTCAGACCCAGGTAAGTAAGCGCCCTGTCAAAATGACCTTCTTGACCATAGCAAAATCGTGTGATGTCAGTACGAACTCTGTTTTGAGTCACAGTTGCTTGCTGTTTTCTTAGCTCCAACACTGACGGTGTGGTGGTTTGACTAAAAGGTATGGGCTTGAGTTCATTGGCTTTGAGTGCTAGACCTCCCAGGAAGAGAGGAAAGCCATAGAAAAATCCTACGAGATTAAGAGAGGCATTATCAGCAGCGTAGGCGACAAAGCCGACTATGATTAATATGCTACCCACGGTTAAACCGAGTGTTCCCAAAGAAATGTTGCCTAGCATGATTTGAGGTTAGTATAATTGCGTGAAATCTTAGTTCCATCATCATAAAACCTTGCGGTAGTTTGGCAACACGATTAAAAATACTTTAGGAATATAAGCTGATGCTTTCAGCCTGTTTTGCGTTAAGTTAAAAACTGAGAATACTTATTAAGACTGGAAGAAAACAATGGATTTGCAAACAGTTAAAGAACGAATTGCTGTAGTACAGAATAAACGTGACTACCTGCTGAGTCTACTGGAACAACCCAATCTAGGAACTTTGAGAGTTGATGTAAATCAGGCTTTAGAAGAATTGGATGATTTGATTGATGAATTTCGACGCACTATTCCAGAAGCAGGAACTAATTAAGCTGGACTAGAGTTAAATTAATAAGTCGGTAAACCGTAAATTCACGGTTAAACCGACACCCATAAATTTGACCATAATTGTTTCTGAACCAGAATTTAGATAATTCAGCCTCTAACTGAATTTTGGATAGCACGCTCGCCTAGCTGTCTAACCAAAGCGATGAGTTGAGTTGTCGGTGCATCTTTGTTGCAAACTTCATCGAAGTTAGGCATCGCCTTTGCCTGCTGCAAATGTGCATCGTCAATCGAAGAGTAAGCCAGAATTTGAGTATTAGGAGATATGGATTTAATATAACTAGATGCTCGCCAACCATCCATAACTGGCATATGTAAATCTAGCACAATTACATCAGGTTGAGAAATTTTGACCATTTCTATAGCTTCTTGACCATTACTAGCTAAACCTACTACCAGCATATTTTCTTGGCAAGAAAAAGCTAATTTTAGGCTTAAACGAGTCAATTCATGATCATCAACCAATAAGACACGCAAGACAGAAGACTCACAGGACAACATTAACATTCCCGGCCACAGACAACTACATACAAGAATTCTTATAGTTTATGAGAACTAGTGCCTGTCTTTACTCTATCTTATGGTGGAATAAATGGGGTTTATATATGAAGTAATGATGAAGTAATGATTAGAGTTTTTAGAAAAAATAAATTTTTCTTAAAAACTCCTAAATTAGTACACCTTTTAAGGTATATTTAAACGTCTTTTTTAAGACATTAGATTTTTAAGTCATGCCTACAGAGCGTAATGCCATAGACATGAGATTTTTTTGTGAATTAGTTTCTGTGCAATCATCACCGGGAAGTCTTTGGATATAACTACCATCAGGTTGTAATTCCCAAGCTTGACGGTTATCTGCTAACATAATTCCCAATATTTCTTGCAAATCTTTAGCAATATCTTGATCTCTAATTGGAGTAATTACTTCTACCCGGCGGTCTAGATTGCGGCGCATCCAGTCAGCACTACCAATATATATTTCTTCTTGGCTATTGTTGTAGAAGTAGAAAATTCGAGAATGTTCTAAAAATCTGCCGATAATGCTGATGACGCGAATATTATCGCTGATGTCTTTAAGTCCTGGACGCAAACAGCAAATACCCCTGATAATTAAGTCAATTTGGACTCCAGCGCGGGAGGCTTCGTATAAAGTCGCGATGATTTTGGGATCGACGAGGGCATTCATTTTGGCGACAATGCGGCCAGAAAATCCATTTTGGACATTTTCGATTTCTCGCTGAATGAGTTCGAGAAAGCGATCGCGCATATTCACTGGTGCAACTAATATTTCTCGATAAGATTTTTGGAGAGAATAGCCAGTCAAGAAGTTAAACACATCTGTTAAATCAGCACCCAATTCTTCACGACAACTAAACAACCCTAAATCTGTATATAGTCGTGCTGTTTTCGGGTTATAATTTCCAGTCCCAATATGCACATAACGACGCATCCGGTCTTTTTCGCGCCGCACCACCATGACAATTTTGCTATGGGTTTTTAGACCTACCAAACCATAAACAACGTGGACACCAACTCTTTCTAAACGCCTAGCCCAGTAAATATTATTTTCTTCATCAAATCTGGCTTTTAATTCCACCAACACAGAAACTTGTTTACCATTTTCCGCAGCAGCAATTAAAGCGTTAACTATGGGTGAATCTCCAGAAGTGCGATAAAGTGTCATTTTGATAGCTAACACATTCGGGTCATGGGCTGCATGGGTAATAAAGCGTTCCACTGTCCCAGAAAAAGATTGATAGGGATGATGCACTAGCAAATCTTTTTCTCGAATAATGGCAAAGAAGTCTTTGCCTTCTTCTAGTTCCAATAAATCTGGATTGACACTTGGTTCTCTAAGACGTTGTAAGCGGGAAGGGACGACTGATTGTCGCGGAGGTTCTTTGAGTTCTGGTAATGGTAAAGCCATAAAATACATTAAATCTCGCAGTCCCAACAACCCATCTACTTCATAAATATCGCTGTCGGTTAATTCCAAATCTTGCAATAACCGATAACGTACTGATTCTGGAGTTTGAGATTTAATTTCTAAGCGGACTGGAGTTCCACCCATGCGGCGTTTGCGGAGTTCCTGTTCAATGGCTAATAACAGGTCATCGGCTTCGTCTTCTTCTAGTTCTAGGTCAGCATCACGAGTAATGCGGAAAGGGTGATATTCCTGAATATTCATCCCTGGGAACAAATCTTGGAGATTATGAGCGATCGCTTGTTCTAAAGGTACACCTGTCCAGTGAAGAGGTTTTCCGGGATTTTGAGTTGCTAAATCTGCTGGTAAAGGTAAAAATCGCGGTAAAACTTTAGGGACTTTGACTCGCGCAAAAAATTCTTCTTCCGTATCTGGGTTTTTCACCACCACAGCCAAATTTAAGCTGAGATTGGAAATATAGGGAAAGGGATGACTAGGATCAACAGCTAGAGGAGTCAGAACGGGAAAAATTTGTTCTTTAAAGTAATTATCTAGATAAATACGCTGTTTTTGATTTAATTCTATGTAATCGAGGATGTAAATCCCCTGATTTACCAACAGGGGTTGTAAAACCTGCTCAAACTGCTCATTTTGTTTTTTGATTTGGGGACTGAGTTTTGAGCGAATATCATCTAGTTGTTGTTGTGGTGTGCGACCATCAGGAGTTAATAAGTTTACCTTAGCTTCTACCTGTTGCTTTAGTGCTGCAACTCGCACCATAAAAAATTCATCTAAATTAGAACTAAAAATAGCTAAAAATTTGAGGCGTTCTAGTAGTGGTGTGCGCTCATCACAAGCCTCATGCAACACTCTACTATTAAACTCCAACCAGCTTAACTCGCGGTTTATATAGTATTGTGATTCATTCAGATTAATGGTAGGGTTATTTTTTTTTGGTTTTGGCATGATTACTTAGGAGTGAGTAACTGTCGCGCAGTTAACGGGAGAAGTCTTAATCAATATAGTCAGTTTTGGTTAAGTGAAATTTAACAACATCATCCAATTTTGGATTTTGGATTTTAAATTTTGGATTGGCTCCACAGATCAATCCGGGGGCTTGTACCATCAAGGAATTATTGGTCAAAATAATGTTTCAAGCTACTCGTCGCCGTCTTGCCCTTTGGTACACTGCTGTTACTGCTATTTTACTACTCTTATTTGCAACTGGTGTGTATTTATATGTTCGCAGTACGCTAGTTGAACGAGTTGATGATACTTTGAATCATGTAGTAGAAGTAGTAGAGCGATCGCTCGTCATTGAACCAGTTAACTTCCAAACTAATCAAATTCGCGTCAATATAGAAGCCAGTTTTCGCAACAATGCTGATAACGCAGAAGATGATCACATTGACCTAGAATGGTTTAGCCCCACGGGAAAATTACTTTGGTCAACATTCTCCGAACCTTTAGATATTCCCATTCATAACAATTCTGCTGGGGAAACTGTGCGCGTAGTCGGAATGGGACGATGGGGTGATAGTGATCCTCACTCAGAACTCAGTAAGGACTCAGCACTTTTATTAAGACAAGTCACACAAAGAGTAGAAATGGGAAGACAGGTATTAGGATACCTACGCGTCAGTCATCCCTGGTTTGAAGTTACTAAACCCAGTCGTCAGTTGATATTTGATTTAGCTTTGGGTACTGGGTTAATGGTAATTTCTGTAGCAGCTAGTGGTTGGTTTCTTTCTGGTAAAGCAATGGAACCAGTAGGGGAATCTTACCAACGTCTAAAACAATTTACTGCTGATGCTTCCCATGAACTGAGAAGTCCTATAGCTTTAATTCAAACTAATGTCCAAGTTGCTCTTGCTGATTTAGAGTTAGCAGAGATAAAAGCGAATAATGTTGTACAGTATCGACAACAATTAAAAATTGTAGAACGCCTAACCCAGCGTTTAGGTAAATTAGTCAATGATTTACTGTTTCTCGCACGACAGGATAGTGGTATTAGCACAGAGGTTTTTTCATCCTGTCCTCTTGATGCTTTATTAATAGAAATTGTGGAAGAACAGCAACTTTTAGCTACAGAAAAAGAAATTGCGCTGATTCTCAACTTAATTGATCCGCCATCAGAACTCAATCCCGAATTGCTAGAAAATTGGTTTACTTTAACGGGGAATTGGGATCAATTAGTGCGTTTATGTACAAATTTGATTAGCAATGCTTTGCAATATACCCCGATTAAAGGAGAAGTGAAAATCGAATTAGCGAGATTAGAGGGAATAAATCGGGTTTCAGGAATGCGTTACACCAGTTCCCAGTTACAAATAAAAGTTAGTGATACCGGAGTTGGGATTCCTCCAGAGGCACTACCACGCTTATTTGACCGATTTTATCGAGTTGATCCAGCGCGTACTCATCAGACACCAAAGATAGCTAATACTACAGGTTCAGGATTAGGATTAGCGATCGCACAAACTATTGTCGAACGTCATCAAGGTCAAATTCAAGTCGATAGTATTGTTGGTCAAGGTACTACTTTCACCGTTACTTTACCAATCACTGTAGGGGTGTAAGTATCGCAATACATTATTCCAACCATTCGGGGCCTTTGAAGAACTCCCCATCCGTCCAAAAGGTTTTACAGACCAAAGCACCTTGTCCGGGACTACTGAAATTTTGGGCTGCTCTAAAGTCGGTTGCAATCAAAATAGCATCATCCATTTCTACCTCATACAAGTCAGCCCCAGTGAAATCGGTGCCACTTAAAATAGCTCCGCTCAGGTCTGCATTTCTGAAGTTAGTTCCTATACAATCAGCACCACTCAAGTCAGCACCACTCAAGTTAGCACCTTCGATATTAGCAGCATACAGATTTACACACAGCAGTCTGGCTCCACTCAAGTTGCTATGACTCAAATTGGAGCCACTCAAATTAACACCTATCAATTCGGCTTCGCTCAAATCAATTTCTCGCAAATCTTCTCCATCCAGCATCGAGGAGCCAAATATAATTCCAGCAAAATTTCTTTCCCCACTAGCATATCTTTTGAGCAACTCTCTGCTATCGAGTCTTTCTCTTCTATCTTCCATAATCTAATTCAATTACTTTTAAATTTATAACGCTTTCTTTACCGCTTTTTTGCCGCAGCAATTAAACATCAATATACCCAAACAGCAACCACTTTAACTTTTTTGTCGCCCCCTCAAGTGAAAGACATACCTCATTGCTCTAGCAACCGCCTGATTTGGATTAAGGCTTCTTCTCCTGGAATGGTCTGCACAGAACCATTGCGAACTTGATCTCGTCGTTTTTTAGCTTCAGTTATCCAAATTGCCTGGATGGTTGAATCCGTATCTGATTCTAGGCTTTCGACTAGCTTTTCTGCCAGGAGCGCCCTAGACACACTAGGTAGAGCTAAAAGTTCTTCTGTTATTTGCTCAATTGATCGCATAGATCCTCGCAGAATAGTAAGTCCTCTTTGCATTTTAGCAAAATCTAATTTACGGAACTGGATAGTAGTGCGTGAATTCACAATGTTTCTGGATCAAGTTCTTGGGTTTTATCGGCGTGATATTCAGCCATTGCTGTAGCAGCAAGTTTAGCAAGAGTATCTGGAGAACGTGAGAATGCTTCATCCCAGCGTAGATCGTCTTCAAGTTCTTCCAGAATCATCGCAGCGATCTGCTTGCAGCAGCGCTTCGCTATCGCATCTTGCTCATTTGTAGACAAGGTTTTCAATTTAGCGATCGCACGTTCAAGTAACTCAGTCATAGCTACTACACTCTTACAGTAAAAATGTCATTTTATCCATTATCGCTTCTTGCAGGCAAGTTAAGTTCAGTCTGAAGGCATCGCACAAGCTATTGTCGAACGTCATCAAGGTCAAATTCAAGTCGATAGTATTGTTGGTGAAGGTACTACCTTTATCATCACCTTACCAATAACTCTTCAGAACTAATTAGGACTTACGCACGAGTTACGGAATATCGAAGGAATATCGAACCGCAGAGGACGCAGAGGACACGGAGAAATAAGAGTTTGAGGGTTTTTTGCGTAAGTCCTATTAATGCTTAATGCAATATTTGTTTCTTCTGATAGATGAAGACAAATATACTAGATGATTAATTTACAAATAGTTGAAACTAAAAAAGCGAGTATTCATCTATTAGCGGTCAGCAGTAATTTTAACCATTAATTTAGATAACAGGACTATTAAGGATTAATTTATAGGCAAGTTTGCCCTATGGAAATTGTCTGCATTGCATTATAGATGTTTAAATTTGAATTGGAGCAAAGCAAATCATGCCAATTACTATCAGCAAAAATATTACCTATACCTTACTCAAGAAAATTAATGAAACTGGGCAGGGAATGCATGAAGTTCACTTTAATCAAACTGATTTTCCCCATCATCAAATCACAATAGCCGAATTTTTGGGACATTTAGATTACTTAAATCAAAAACATTATATCAATGCCGAATTTACAGGCAATGCTTATGCAACCCAAGAAGATGTTCCTGATGTAATTCATCCCCAGGAATTTGACTTGCGAATTGCCAATACTCTCGGCGCACCAGATGGCCCTTTACCACATTTGATTACCTTTAAAAAAGCAGAAATGACGGAAAAAGGACAGAAACTGTTAGAGAAACTGGAAGCTAATCCTCCGCAAGACTCAGCAGAAAAACCATCAGTGGCTATTGCTGATAAAAACTTGCCGTTTTTAGAAAAAGTCATGGCAAAAAGTGGCTTACCAGATATTTTTGATGCCAGAGATATAACTGAAGTTGTCTTTCGGGTAATGCGCGATTTAATGACAACAGAAGCCGCTGACAGAGTGGAAGCAGAACTGCATGAACCAGCAGAAGTCACTACAGATAAATCCCTGCAATTAGAAATTGCCGATTTATGGCATGATACCAATCCAATTGTGGCCTTTTTGAGTCGAGTCCGTCCACCTTGGCAAGGGCCTGGCATTTTTAAGATTGATAGCGATCGCTTTTTATTTCGAGTTGAAAATGAAGGTGGAATGCCAGGAACTGTAGACAGAGAGGAAGTAGTTAAAGCCGTTTTTTCAGCTACTAAAGACGAATTATCACCAGAACGAATTCAAGAAATTTCTACCTGGCTACCTGATAAAATTCGCCAACTCTGGGAAGAAGTATAAGAAAGCGACTGGGAAGATTGGTAAATCAAATCATCCTCACTTCCTCTGTCACCGTCCTCCAATATTTTAATAGGAGACAAATATGAATATTTACAAGTATTCTCAATTAATTGGGACTTTTTGTGGTGGATTACTGATTTATTTACCGATCATTCCACAAGTAGTTATGGCACAACAAACTACTTCTCAAGTTAACCCATGTCCCAGGATTTTCTACGAAGAACCACATAACAATCGGGTATTAGTTCCCCAAGGGTGTCCTCCCAATGCTTTAACACTCAGACTCATGGAACAAGGATTAATCCCTGTTACTCCATTACCAAATCAAAGAAACTTAGGTGTTGGTGGTGAATCACCCCCAGCACCAGAACAAAGACAAGAACCCAGTGCGAGAATTGCGCTGGTGAATGATAAGGCAAATATCGTGTTGATTAATGATACAGGAGCAAACGTTACTTATCAAGTGATTGGTGATACAGCACCACGTATATTAGCAGGTAAATCAAGGACGAATTTAAGAGGTTTAAGCACACCAATAACGGTGACATTTCAACGAGAAGACAGAGGACTGCTAATGGTGACTCCTAAACCTGCTCAGGAAAAAGGAACCTTAGAGGTGACATTGAAAGAAACAACTGATGTCAACCAAGATAAAAGCGCAATGAGAATTCAAGCTAATGGTGAAGTTTTCTTGAATTAGTTTAGTAGAAAGAGTGCGATCGCATTTATATTGTTTTCTTGTTCCCCATTTTCTGTTAACAGTTCCCTCTTTCCACCAATGAATTTAATTTTGTCTAACTACTTCAGCATTCAGCCGTCAGCTAATGGCTACAAAAATCAGCTAAACTTATTAACTCAACTGGATTAATATTTCGAGTAGCAGAATTAATCATAGACCATTAGAACAGTAGCACCTCTGAAAGAGAATCTTTCTTGAACATCTGAGGGCATATTTTTTAACCGAATTTTACGAAAACCCAGATACGTATAAAATCCTGTGATATGAAAAGCACTTTCTATATAGATTGGCTTTTGGGAATTTTGGATTAGCGTTCTTACCAATGTAGAGCCAATGCCTTTTCTTCCCCACTTTGGATGTACTTGAATCGCCTCAAAAATTGAGTAATTTTTGTATGGACGTAAAATCGCATAAACAATAAAACACCCTTTTTGCTCAACTATCCAACAGAATTTTAACCAATCACTGCGGTGGGTTAACACAAATCTTAGACAAACGCTTAAAATGCTGAAATAGCCTATTCCTATCCAAAGCCAAGGGATATATGAATGAAATCCAATAAAAAATAAAATCAAGACATAAAACAACCCACCAGGGATTATAGCCAGAACAATTCCCTGCCCAACTTTAGAAAGAATTAACGCCATTTTAACAGAAACCCAGGACGGTAGACGACGAGGGTTATTAGGCATCATATTAAGTGATAAGAGATCGATATCTGTTAGTTGAAGTGGGCGAATAATACAACCTGAAGGTAGCTCAGATAAGGGATGAGTCATTTTTACTATATTCTTGGGTTATAGCAACGATTAAAAATCACCTAGGCTAGTACAAATATAGACTTCCCAAACATCCTCTTAATAATCATCAAATTAATCCTGTTAACCCTTAAATCTTGTTTTCATTAATCACGAAGAAAATTAACGTTTTGGCAAATTATTAAAACTATCAAGCAATTTCGCTTCTTGTTTTACATCTTCTAATTTCCGCGCTAATGAAATTGCCTGTTGGTAAAAATTACGGGCTTTAGAATAATTCCCTAACTTTTCATTAATTTGCCCAGAAGATGTTAAATACTTCAATTCTTCGGCGGGATTTTGTAGGAATTTAACAACCTCAAACCGTTGTTCTAGTAAATCTAAAGCCCGTTCATAGCGACCAACAGCAGAATGAGCCGTAACTAAACCATCAATTGCTCGTAATTGGTTAGGACGATTAAAATTGATTTTAGCTAACCGCATTGCTGCCCCATAAGTACCTATGGTATTTTGATAGTCTCCGGCTTTGAGGTAGGCATCACCTAAGTTATTGAGAGTATTTATTTCACCAATAACATTACCAGTTTGACGGCGGAATATTAAAGCAGTTTCAGCTAATTTAATCGCTTGGTTATAATCACCCAATCTTGTATATACCAGACTCAAATTACTAAGAGAAAGTCCTTGTCCTGCTATATTTTCCAAATTGCGAGACATTACCAGCGCATCTTGAATAGTTTCTCCTGCGGCTTTTGGTTCACCTTTTTGCAGCAAGAGTGTACCAAGATTATTGAGGGCAAAAATCTGATTTTCAAAGTCTTGATTATCACGAGCGATCCCTACCCGACGACGAAGAGCATCTTCTGCATCTTTGAGATTACCTAATTGAATATAGGCACTGGCCAGTAAATCATAAGTTAAACCCTGTGCTTTCATCTCACCAAGAGAGCGATAAATCTCCAGTGCTTTTAATCCTGATTCAATCGTTTTAGCAATAGATCCTGATGTATATTGCTGCTGACCTAAACGCAGTAATCTATCAGCTTCTTCTCTTTGTGGTCTAATATTTAATTGTCTGCCAATAGGATGATTTAAAGGATTATGGATTTGTTTGGTAATATCAATAGCATTTGCAGCCGTGGGACTGAAAAAACAAGCAGATATTACAAGATAAAAAATACCAACTTTGAATTTTTCAACATCTAAATTTAAAATTATCTGCTCTGGAAATAAATGACCCTGTTTCATAATGCTTACCGGTGAAATTATAGTAGAAGGTCTAAGAAAAAGGTTTAATTTTTAATACTAGAAGAGCTACTGTCGCATTTATACCTAAATTAGAATTGGCTGACATCTTCGCCTAAGTAAATAGCGCGGATATCAGGAGGTAATTTGTCTTCTAGTATACGATAACCTTCTTCCAGAAAATTGGCTACTTCAATGGGAGAAAAATTTTCTCCTTCAGCTTGAAGATAGGCTGCGATTCTAGTTTCACTCCAGTGGAAAGTTTGCGCCATCAAAACAATCAAACGTATTACTGGTGGTATTTGGTCTAATGCTTGTGCTACATAGCACCATAATGGTGGAGAGGTGTCTTTGAGTGAATAATGAATAGCCTCCGTTGGGGGTAGTTTAATTTCATTAATGCAGACAGCGGTGATGTTGATTAACCAGTTTTGCAGGGTTAAGGTTTCCTGGCCTGTTTGCTGGCTAGTTAAATCGAGTCCACCGAGTTCATAATAGATATGTCGCCAGGTGAGAGCAAAGAGATAATCAGCTTGAACAGGCGATCGCGCCGAATGTTGAATCAAGGTGTAGACTATAGGACTATAGCGGCAAAAAATCACCGTAAAGTACTTGCCATAATCTGGATAACGCTGAAACAGACTCAGCAATTCTTGGTCACTGTGATGAAACAGCGACTTCACCAGGGGATGATTAGCTTCGGGAAAGTGAGGAATTTGCACAAGCCTTTAAATAGTAGTGGTTAAAATATACAGGTTAATGGGTAATGGTTAATTGGGAATGGGTGATTGTTAATGGGTAAACTTCTTCCTCTTCCCTGTTCTCGGTTCCCTGTCACCGACATCAGAGTATGAGATAAACTAAAAAAGAGGACTTATTGTTAGTCTTAATCGACATTACTAAAAGCGGCTCCCTCATATAATATTCGTTTGTTCATGGTTATAGCAGCTAGTTTGATACCATTCTTGGTTAGTCATTTTACTGTAGGCTCTTTTTTACCTTCTTTGCCCTTGGATAGCCTCTTCTCTACCCAAGGGATTATGATCATGTTGCTGGCGGCCTATGCTGGCGCAATGTGGATGTTCCTGACCAGCGCCCCCAAGGTACATACTGTGATGGTATCGGACTTGGAAATTGCCCGACAGTTGTATGAAGGGTTACTAGATTTGCCAGCAGCAGAAGTACCTTTGCACTATTACTACAACTACGAACAAACCATTGGTGCAACAGGGATAGACCCGCTTTATATGTCCGCGAGTCCCAGTTGGTCAAATAAAATGATGAATAATGCCAATGATGGGTTGTGGTATCAATTAAAGAAAAATACCCAACTACACATCATTACTGGTGCAAGTTTGGGACTTAAAAATCAGCAACGTCACGTTTGTTTTGACCGTGACTGCTTGGAATTGATATTAATGCGTGTGGAAACACGGGGTTTAAAGTTTAAGATTCGCAACCAAAAGCCTTTAAATTTTTTGGTGAAAGATTACGAAGGGCGCGTAATTGAATTGGCTGAAGTCGCAGCGTAGGGGCGGGGTCTCCCCGCCCTCATAATTCATTTATCATAAGGGTGTGTTGGGGTTTTCCTGATATACCCTTAATAATTTAATTGTCATTGGGAGCGAAGCCATTATCTATTTAAACATCAAAACTTTGACCAAGTAGCTCTGGGTAAACGGGAATAAACGGTGCTTTTTCTTTGCTGAATCGAACCGCTAACTTTCTAGCTAAAAGAAATATCTCCTGGTCATATATATTTATTTCAGGAATCTGAATCAGCTTTGCTAAAGTTTCTGATGTCCCAATCTCTGATAATGTTGATAATGCAATATTTTTAACTTCCCAGTGTTCGTGGTTTATTCCTGAGATAATAACTTCTTCCAATTCCCGCCAATCCAAAGTATTTACTATTATCTCTTGCTTATAATCTAAAGCTAAAGTTACAAATTCTATAGGTTCAAGTTCGGCACATTTTTTCAAAAAATTAGAGAAAATTGGATCAAAGCCTTCAAAAATTCTAAGTTTTATTAAAGCCCTAGCTGCATTTTCTTTAACTTGTTCATCTTCATCAGTTTTGACAACAGAGATTAGTGGTTCAACAGCGTTAATATCTCCTATATCTCCTAAAGCTTGTGCAACTGCGCTTCTCAGTCTTGGATCATTATCATTAAGAACAGCAATCAAGGGTATAACTGCATCAGCTTCACCCATCTTACCTAAATCTTCTGCTGCTCCATATCTAACGTAGAATTCTGCATGATTGAGTTCTAAAATTATGTTTTTAACTGCCTGAGATATAGATGTTCCATAAAGCTTTGCTACTTCTTGCTTAAATGAGTTCTGTATCCAATTCTTCTCATCATCACTATGTTGTTTAAAACAAGAGTTTAATTCTTCATATTTTTGTGGATTCTCAATAGCAAATAAAGCCTAGTTTGCTCTATTCCTAACCGAAAAGTCTTTATTATTGGAAACTGAGTTTAATATCTCAATTACTTGAGGAGTTCCAATTTCAGCCAAAACATCTAAAATAGTATGTTCAAAGTTACTCTTTTCATTATTAAAAGCTTCGTTAAGAGCTTGTTGTAACTTTTTCAATATTTGTGAATCTGTTTTACAGATAGCAACCATAACCGATCTAATAAATCCAATGCGTGGGTAGCGACACCAAAGCTGATAAATTCTATTTATTATCTCTCTAACCAATTTGTGATTACTTTCTTTACCCTCAATCACACACCGTCCAGCTAGTAGTAGAAGGGTATTAAAAATATCATCTTTTTCGTTTTTAATTGTTTGCAATAACTCTACAGGATTTTCCATCAATCCTGCCATTAAGCTTAATGTTTCATGCCATTCATAATCCCAAAAATGTGCTTTTGCTAATTTAACCCCATCTGCTGAACCTTCCAAACAACAAGCTGTTAAATACTCTTGAAAAGTCCGATGTAAAAACAGATATTGGTCGCCATTTTCATGCAGCTTTTGTAAAATTCCGTCCTGTTCAGATAATTCTGTTATTAAACGAGTGCTAGTAATATTTTGAAAATCACTAGGAATATCATCTTTTCTCAAATAGCTATCAATAGATTTGCGAAGTTCACGCATTGTAAAAATTTCTTGATTATTACAGCTAAATTGATAAGCTAGTTCTTCTAACAATTCTATTTTGACATCTATCCACCCATCCTCTACTTCTGGGTTATGTGTTTTTCTCCATTTAGTAAGCATACATTTTACAGCTTGCTCATATACCTCACAGCGTCGCGCTGGTAGATTTATTCCTTTTTCTTGATACAAGCTGCAAATTAAAGATAATAACAAAGGATTTTGTACTAAACCATGAATTTGGGGTTTATTTTGCAATTCTCGAATTAAAGCAGCCGCAGAAATAGAATTATCATTTATATATTCAGCCGCAATTTCAAACCAAGTTTCAATATATTGATTTATCTGTGTTTCATTAAAAGGAACAATCTCCACATCTTCAGCATTATCTAAAAATCCCTTACTATAATCAACAATGCGAGATGTACAGATAATAGGACAGTTATAATTACGAAGGAAACTATTTAAGTTTTCTGATAACTTATTTCTAGACTCTTTCGGTACTTCATCCCGTGCATCTAATAGCAAAAGACATTTACCAATTTTTAATTTATCTGCTACAAAATCCTTAATATCAGGAAAATGTTTTTCATACTTTAACTCAAGCAATTTTAAAATAGCATCACTGACTTTTGCTATCGGCTCTTTAGTAGCGTCTGCTATTTCTGAAAGTCTGAGAAAGATAGGAACAACTAAATCTTCCAGTGCTTGACTATTATCTTCCAAATTTTTCAGTGCTGCTTGGGCTGTTAAATAAGCCTCTCTTTTTAATAATGTACTTTTCCCCATCCCCGGATCTGCCAACACCATTAAACGTTGATGCTGTTTTTTTGCTTCTGGCCAATCTACTTGAGTTCGTTTTAATTCTTCCAAACGATTGAGAGAGTAAGCACGTTTCATTTCTGCTTCTGACTCAGCGTAACTCCAAGTAGTTTCTATAGTGTGAGTGTATTTTCTTTCTAGCGTTACCTGAATAGGAATGTATTGGTCTTTGAGAATAATTGGTTGGGTTGTGTGAAATAGTTTGAGTTCGATGTGCTGAAAATCAGTGATTATCTGGTTGAGGAAATTACAAACAGCTTCTTTTTGTACCTGTTGATCAGGAATTACTTGATTTTGTGTCTTCTTCCATTCAGTAAACTTAGTTTCCCATAACCATTGGTAAGCTATTTTCCAAATACCTTTTTGTCCTGGTTCTATATTATCTGCTAATAAACAACCTTCAGTTTTTAAACAGGCATTAATTTTTTCTAAATTATTTGAAAATGTTACCTCCTTATTAGCAGGATCTCGATTCCATTGAATACTTCTTGAAAGCACATTATTAGCTTTGCCTTGATTATCTGGATGAAACCGACTGAGGAATACAGCATAGGTATCACCTGTAAAACTATACTGTGTGCTTATTGCTTTTAAAAACTGGTCTTCTGGGGTAGTAGCGGCTGAAGGATTCATTTAAAAAGGCGTTTTCTATTTAATTCTATTTATCTCTATTTGTAAGCAATTTTATCTCTATTTGGCAACCCCTAAAGTCAACTTATGAAAAACAAATGACTTTAGGTACTAATTATGAAATCTCAATTACAACTACAAATTGCTATTCAATATCCAGAAATTATTGCTTTAAACTGGTTAAATGCAAAGACAAAGAAAACATCAGAACTAGCAGCCCAACCAAAAGATAATAAAGCAAGACTTCAAATCATTGAAAATGCTGTGATCACTTTTGCCAAGTTGGTTTCTCCAGCAGATGCAATTTGGTCTGTACCCACCCTCAAGTTATGCTTTATGGTGTTGAAATTCCTTCAAGAATCGCAAAATCGGTAAGTGCGTGGGCAGGCTAAATGCCTGCTACGTCATTATTTAAGGTAGACATAGTTTCCTCGTCATCATCTCCCCAAGTTTCTAACCAATCACCATCAACATCATCACAATACAAATAGGCTGCATCTAGCCCATGTTTCATGATATCAATTTCTAATTGACGGGCTGCTTCTAAATGTTGTAAAAATTTTTCTAATCTTTGTTGACGGTCAGTTAATTTTTGGTTAACCATAATTACTGATGTTAGTAAATAACAATTTCTACAAATAATCTTGCTGTTATTATTGCCAGTTGCACTGAATGCACGAACTCCTACAACTGGCACAATTTATCATTTCCAATTACTAACTTTATTTATGACCATCAAGTAACGCATGATGAGAAAATATCCCCTTCAATTTCAAATTAGTAAATTCAATAACAGAATTGATTAATTCCTGTTGTTCTGAGTTTAAATCTAGTGACTCTAAGGCTTGATTAAGGTTACTACCAATATGTAATTCATGGGCAAGTTGTGTCCGTTGCGAAGAATCTAAAACTGCAAGAATCTCTTTATTTCTTCGTTGACGTACAGCTTGGAGTTTTTGGCGTTCTTGGGGAGTCAAATCATCTACAGAAAATGCAATAATGTCGCTCGTATCTTCACCGAATGAGGTAAATATTACTTGAGGGGAAGTAAAAAAATTATTTGCTGATGCCACAGTAATCTCAGGTGATAAGAAATTACAAGCAACCACAAGCAATAACACAAACAACCGTTTTGTCAATTTAATCATCATGTTGAGATAAACCTAAATCAGATTCAAGGCTGGGGTATAGTCAAACCCTTATCATTTTCCTACTTATTAGGTAATACCATTTTTCTAAAAAATTGATACATATCATTTCTTTCAGCCCTTCTATTTCAGGGCTTTGGGTGGCTCTTATATGTTTCAAAGTTAAAGTAAATAGGTATAAACCAATCAGTGGCTGAACAAATTTTACCAGTGACCAATGGCCAGCCCTCAGACTGTCTCTATATTGGAGGTGTGGTGAACGAGATAATGTTTTCTCTATGACTAAACAAAGGAATTGATAATAAAGAAAAATATATAAGACACATTAATATTATGTTCTTTTATATTTCCCGACTCAACGCTATCATCAAGGTCATTAGTCCAGAGGAGATAGTCATGAGTGAACAGATTTTGGAAACAGCAGCAGTTACTACAGTTACCCAAAATGGCGAAATTGATTTGGAGGCAGCTTTTCGGGAATCTCACGTCCAAGACATCCTGGATAAGTTAGACCAGGAGTTAGTCGGCTTAAAGTCCGTCAAAAACAAAATCAAGGAAATGGCAGCTTTGTTGCTGGTTGACCGTATCCGTAAAAGTCTGGGTTTAACTGCCGGTGCGCCTAGTTTACACATGACTTTTTTAGGCAACCCAGGCATGGGTAAAACTACTGTAGCAATGCGGATGGCGGAAATTCTTTATCGCCTAGAATATATCCGTAAAGAAAATGTGATGTTGGTAACGAGAGATGATTTGGTTGGGCAAGGTATTGGACAAACTGCACCGAAAACTAGAGAAGTTTTAAACAATGCAATGGGCGGAGTTTTATTAGTTGACGAAGCTTATACTTTATACCGCCCAGATCATCCAGGTGATTTTGGTTTAGAAGCAATTGAAATTCTCATGCAGGTAATGGAAAACCAGCGTGATGATTTAGTTGTGATTCTCGCTGGTTATAAAGAGCAAATGGAGAGATTTTTTCACAGTAATCCTGGGATGAACTCTCGCATTGGGTTACATATTGAGTTTAATGATTATAGTGTCGATAATTTGTTAATTATTGCCCAATCTATCCTGAAAACACAGCATTATTCTTTCAGTCCTGAAGCAGAACAAGCCTTCCGTGAGTATTTAATTAAACGGAAGACTATGCCTCATTTTGCAAATGCTCGCAGTGTCCGCAATGCTATAGATAGAGCGCGGTTACGTCAAGCCAATCGTTTATTGAGTAGTGGTAAAAAATTAAATAAGCAAGATTTAATCACTATCGAAGCGATAGATATTCTTGCTAGTCGAGTATTTAGAGAAGGGGTTCCTGATTGCGAACCAGAAAGTTGATTAAGAATCAGATCCCCGACTTCTTGAAGAAATTGGGGATCTTAGGGTTTACTCTTATCTTTTCATTCGGTCAATTTCTTTTTGCAGTTCTTCAATTTGTTTCCGCAGTTTTTCAGCTTCATTTTCGGGGGTTTCAACTTTGACGTTGACTGCTCCGGTAGCAGGTGTTTGTTGATAGTTACCACGCTTGATTTCTTGATATTCTGCTGATACTGCCCAAGACCGTAAATAATGCAGGCGTTCAACTGGGAAAGGGTGAGTCAGCATCGTTCCTTGAGCGCCATTGTACATCAGAAATTTATATACTTGATTCAGCCCGTCATCATCTAGCGCCTGATATTTTTCAGACTGCGCGATAAATTCTTGTAAACTACATTCGTTGGCATATTTGTTACTACCTCCAGAGATTTTCATCATTGAAGACATGACTGTATTTAAGTCATCTGTTACTAGTAAAGCTGCGCGATCTGCGGTTAGTTCGGCTTTGCGTCGCCATTCAAAAAAGGCATAAATCAAGGCTTGACTGACGAAATTTCCTAAACCGAAGGTTAATTCACCAATGACGGAAGCGGCACTCATTGCCCACATGGCCATTTGAATTAAAATGGTATGACCACATTTAATATGCCCCAGTTCATGGGCTAACACTGCCCGAATCTCGGCTTCATTCAGTAAGTCTAGTATGCCTGTGTTGACTACTATGTAAGGATTTTCTTGTCCGAGAGCATGGCTATTAGCTTGGGGATTTTGTGAAATAAACAGTGCCGGTTCGGGGTAAATGTCCAAGTCCCGTACACATTCCCGAAATATCTGGTAAATAGTGGAATATTGGCGCGGTCCGACTTGGATGGCGTTACCCATTAGATAGACTAACTGAGGGCGTTCATAAATAAATTCTACAAATTTACGAGCGATTAAATCAAATCCCGGTAAGCTTCGTAAGGCTTGCTCTGCTTGGCTATCCAGTGGATGTCTGAAGGCTTCGCTGGAAATTCCTTTGTAAGTTGGCATAATTTAGGGGATAGGGGACAGGCAGGGAAGATTGGTAGGCAGGGGGCTGGGGGCAGGGAGCAGGGGAAAATTTTTCCCAATTACTCATTACCAATTACCCATTACCAATCACCACTGACTAATGACAACATAATAGAAATGAGGCAGTTCGGAAAAAGTCACTTGTTATGGGATGAAAAGCGTGTGATTGAGGCAGAAGTTCATATATCACTACATAACTTCCTGCGATCGCAGGCAGGGTTCCCTTCCTGGCCCCATCACTTAACGATGGCACGGTTGGTGGCACGCGCTTTGCGTTTGGGACGTAGTGCCTTAATTCAAGTAGGGGCAGTTTGTGGTTATCAAGGGCGATATCGCACTAGTTTTATCGCTTCTGCCTTGATGTGGCCTGGCCCTGTAATTATTGTGGCCCCGGAAACTGTGCAGCAACGTTTGCTGAAAATAGAAATTCCCCGGTTACAGCAATGGTTATCAGCTAATAAACCGATTAGAACAGGTGATGCTTGGCCTGGTTTTGATTTCCAAGGTTTGTTATTGACTTCACCTGAAGCTTGGTTAAAAGCGCAGTTGACCAGCACTAATCAATTTCCCCCCAATATTCCCACAATTATTGATGGAGTTGACGATTTAGAAGATTGGGTGCGTGATCAGCTAACTCACAATATTCAATCCCATGATTGGGATCAACTGATGCTGGCTTGTCCCCACCATGTGGAAGTAATTCGGGAAGCGAGGGTACAACTGACACATGAACTATTTCAGCATCCAGAAAATCCCTATGAATGTTATCTAATTTCCCAGCCTGAAAGGGAAATTTTACAAGGTCTATTTTTGGCCTTAGATAAAAAAGATAGTCTCCCAGATGTTTGGAAAATTTTCTGGCAGCAATTCCAAAACCTTGAGGATAATCCTTCCTATCCTGCTCTCTTTTGGTCTACTATTAACCGTCGTCAAGGGTTATTTTCTTTACACTATGCACCAATTGAATTAGACAAAACCCTGGCTCCAATTTGGCAACGCCAACCTGTGGTATTAGTTGGTAGCGCCTTAGAACCAGATACTGAGGCTCCCCTATTCCGTCAGCGTTTGGGGTTGGATGATGTAACTTGTTTGAAGTTTTCTGCTGATAGTCAAGGGGATGCAATTCAACTTTATGTACCCTATAAGTTGCCTCTACCGAATACACCGGAATTTCAAGCAGCTTTTATTCATAAAGTCCGCACTCTGGTTTGTTTGAGTGCTACTGCACCAGGGATGATGGTGGTGTTAGTGGGTGATGTGCCACTCAAAGCAAGAGTGGGAGCAATTTTGGCTTCGGAGTTTGGTTCACGGGTGCAAGTGGAAAAAACTTGTTTGGATGAAAATGGGATTTTGGTGACAGGTTGGGAATATTGGCGATCGCATCAAGGTGTTTTACCAGCACCCCGATTGTTGGTAATTGCTACTTTACCTTTACCATCTTTAGAAAATCCTTTGGTGGCTGGCAGGGTAGCTCATTACAAGCGATCGCACCAAGATTGGTTTCGGTTATACTTATTGCCCACTGCTTTGAATGAATTGCAAAGAGCGATCGCACCCGTGCGCGAAAATCAAGGTATCGTGGCTTTACTAGATAGTCGTGTCGTTAACCGCAGTTACGGATCTCAAGTCCTCACCGCCCTCAGCCCTCTAGCACGCTTGAACTATCTTGATCCCAGCTTGTTTTCTGCACCTGATCAGGAAAATTCTGCTTAGGGGGAAATAAATTTTTCACATCAGATTTAGGATTGCTATATCATCAATTTATGTTGAGATGTAAAACCTCATCTCTCCACAAAAGCCATGATTCCTGCGAACATATACTAAGAATCTAAGTTGAATTTAGAATTACTATTATGGGTGAAGCAAAACGTCGTAAAACCACACTGGGAGAAGAATACGGTCAAGATACTCGCATTCTACCGTGGGTTCCCATCACTAAATCTCAAGCAGAACAATTTGTAAATTTGACTACTCGCGGTGCGTGGATAGGCATTTTTCTGATGGTTGCAGCCTGGATCACCATCCGGTTTATCGGCCCCGCTTTTGGTTGGTGGCAAGTAGTTTTTTGATATAGTCCTCATCAGTTCAGAGAAATGGGAAAATGGATAGATTCCTTGGCAATTTCCCTCGTCTCTGAACTCTGAATATCTATAACTCTTGCCAGAGTCACCAAATTGTATGAGCTAATACAATTAATCTAAATAGGCTTTTCTGATCTTAAGACATTCGGTAGATTGGATATGTTTACCACCGTAAAGCCTACACTGAAGTTTCTGTTAAGATTTTCAACAAACCAGTGAGCGCGATCGCTCTAGAGAGAGATGATAATCAGGGTCTTGACTCTACTGTTTCTGACTCAAAATTAAAATGCATCTATCCCATCCAGGGTTTTTTGCATAACCTTCAACAGATCCAAACTATTGCCTAAATGGCGACAACAGTGTTCTAAATTTAGCTATCGTCAGTGTGAAGTCTGTAGATTTTACGTTTTCCGGATTGATAAATCAGCATCAAACCCAGAGTTTTTTACCTCAATCCTGTAGTCAATCCTCTGTCTCAAATCTCCAAATCTCTGATTTAAAAGGTAAATTCAACATATCTCTAAGAAGCAACCCAAGCATAACTTACACTTATCACAGCCATAAATCTGGATAAGACCCATAATAAATTCATTAAAATAGAGAAGACAAGAACAAAGACGAAAAGTGGCGATAGAGTAAATAAATACCCCTAATTCGGCTATATACTGTCTACAGAAGTGTAATTTACGACTTTTAGCTAGTTGACTAGCACCAGATTTGAGTTAGGCTAAAAGCTGATTTATGGAAACACAAAGTCAAGTTGACCTAAACATCTAAAGACAATGTTAATTTTAGTAGTCCTATCGGAGATATATATCTTGCAAATTGAATAGTTTGATACGACATCCACAATCGTTATCTACTACCCTAAGCAAGATAGCCAATTACAGAATGAACTTTCTTTTGGGAATTGTAATGAATAGTTTACAATACCAAAGAATGGGAAAATCTAAAGAAAATATAAAAGTGACACAAATTACAGTGGTGTCTGGAGGAAAAAAGTGTTTTTGAGACTGGCACATCAACATAGACAATTTGTCCAAGACTTGGTAATGAACCTGCAAGCCTTGGCAATAGTACTAGAACGGAGCGGCTATCCTGCTTCCTGCTATACTTGTGGCGACCAAATGAACAGCGCGTCGTTTATGGTTAGCTTAGGAGACAACCACCTAATTCGCTTTCTAGTATCAGATTACGGAATTACTTGGACTGAAATGCGAGATGACCGCGAATTAATGAAATTAGAAGGTGCTGAAGCAATTAGCCAATTACAGGAATTAGCTAATCTTATCAAGCAATCTATCCCAACTTCTACAGGTCATAAAACCCTTGCTAAGAAGTGCTAAGTTGCCCAAGATGATCCTAAATATGGCCTTGCTTTTCGGTAACTGGGAAAACGGTAATAGCGAGTTGGTTTTTTTTGAACGCCTATTACCTATTCACCATTACCGTCAATAGACCTTATTTTTACAGTTTTATCAAGTATTTTTCAGCATCTGTTAAAATCTGATGGGTAAGACTTCAAACCTTTACTCAAAAGATTTCTAAGATGACCGAAGAAAAACCAAACCAACCACAACTACCACCAACTAGCGCCATTGACAGGCTGACGAAAGCTGAATTTGATAACTGGTTTGAATATCCTGTCAGAGTACAACCTCACCACACCGATTACGCAGGCATAGTTTGGCATGGTAATTACTTAACATGGATGGAAGAAGCGCGAGTAGAATGTTTGCGCTCCATAGGTATCGAATTTGCTGATTTAGTAGCTCTGGGTTGTGACTTGCCAGTTGTAGAATTGTCAATTCGCTATCATCAATCACTTCAATTAGGTATGATGGCGCTGTTAAAAACCCGTATGGCTGAAGTAACTGGTGTTCGCATGAACTGGGATTATAGAATTGTTTCAACTGATGAGCAACAATTATATGTTACTGCCCAGGTGACGCTAGTTGCATTAGATCGTCAAAAAGGTAAGATTATGCGTCAGCTACCTCCCGCATTCAAAAATGCTTTAGCTAAAATTTCCACATCCTATAAGTAAAGTAATCAATTAAAAATTAAAAATCCATTCTTCTAAACAGGTATTAGAGGATGTTTGAGAATTCTCTGAAAGATATAATTTGTCATTCTCACCAGAACCCTTCACTTTGTTCAAGGGTAAACTGCGTGGAGGGAAGAATCTCTAATTTTCGTCAAGTTATAAAATGCTTCATTATGCGAAGGTATAATTTGTCATTCTGACCGGAACACAGTGGAGGGAAGAATCTCTTTCATCAAGTTATAAAATGCTTCATGCGGGAAGCAAGCCACAACATGACATTTTATACTTTTTAACATCCTCTCAATTACGTACAGAAGTTTGGGAAATATTTTGCATAAAATCAGATATTTTAGACAAAATATCTTGGGGTGTAATTCCAAAACCAAAGTATAATAAAACCACTATCGCTGCAAACGTAACAGCAGTTTTGATAGTGGTTTTTACTAATTTCCAAAGTATAACAAATATTATCCAAGCAACTAATAAAGTAATGATCATAATATTACATCCTTGAAAACCAATACTGCTAAATTAAGCTATTTATTATAGTCGAAAATGTTTAAATAATGTAGTTGATTCATGAAAATTTCATTAAAATTTTATTTTAAGTTAAACACAAAAATCAAACTTTTTGAAAATTATGAAAATTATTTCACTGAGACTCAAGAATAATTTTTTAGGTTGGGATTTTGATGAAGTTGATTTTTCATCAAATTTAACTCTTTTAGTAGGTGTTTCTGGTGCAGGTAAAACCCAAATCCTGCGTGCCATACTTGATTTGAAAAGTATTGTAAATGGAGAAGCAATAAATGGTTTGGAATGGAAAATAAAATTTTCTACTGTCAATGGTACTGACTTTATATGGGAAGGTAGTTTTGATACTATTGAAGCTGATGAAATAAGTTTTGATGATAAAAATGAAAAAGAAAAATCTTCATTATTATATGAAAAATTGACTTCAGAAAACGATATTCTAATTGAACGGACTCAAAAAGAAATTAAGTTCAGCAATCAGCCAATGCCTAAACTTTCTTCACATCAATCAATGATATATATATTGAAAGAAGACAAAGTTATAGAAAAAGTATTTAAGGCTTTAAATAAAATAGAGTATCGAGATAATACAATAACTGAGGAAAATATTCCAAAGCTTACAATTTTTGATTTGCAGACTCTCAAAAATAAATATAACACCTCAAAAAATATAATAAATAGTAATGAGAATCTAAGAACTAAATTGTATCTAATTTATGAAAATGAGTTAGACATATTCTATAAAATTCAATCAAGATTTATTGACGTTTTTCAACAAATAGAATGTATAAAAATTGAGCCATTTGAAGAAGACTTCTTCAAAAGCTTTGCAGAATTTGTCCGTGTTCCCTTGATTTTATCTATCAAAGAGAAATATGTACCAAAATGGATTAGAGAAGATAGAATATCTTCGGGTATGTTAAAGACACTTATTCATATTAGTGAAATATATCTATCAAATCCAGATTCTGTAATATTAATTGATGAATTTGAAAATAGTTTAGGAATCAATTGTATTGATATATTGACTGATGATTTGATTCATCAAAATAAAACATTACAATTTATTGCTACTAGTCATCACCCTTATATTATCAATAATATTCCCTATGAATATTGGAAAATAGTTACTCGGAAAGGTGGACACATTAGCATTCGGAATGCGTCAGATTATCATTTAGGTAAATCTAAACAAGAAGCATTTCTTCAATTAACCAAAATTCTCGAAAAACAATCGTAATCGTAATATGAATTTCTATTTTGTATTTGAAGGGAAAACAGAAGCGATTGTTTATAAAAAGTGGTTATCTGTACTTCTTCCACATTTAACAGAAGTGGATAGTTTTGATGCTGTCAGTCAGAATAACTATTATTATGAAAGTGATATGGGTGTTCCTGATTGTTATCGAGTTGCTGCTAATGCTATTCAAGAAATTAACGAAGTCACAAAATATGATTACTTGGTACTATTCACAGACGCAGATAGGTTGACAACTTCTGAGAAAAAAGCAGAAGCATTGGATAAAATTAAACTCAATTTACAAAATAAACCTTTTCAAACTTTACCCGAAAATTGTAAACTAGAAATTATTATCCAAAAAGTTTGTATTGAAACTTGGTTTTTAGGAAATAGAAATTTCTTTGTCAGAAATCCACAAAATAATGAACTTTTGAAGCAATACATCAAATATTTTGATGTCAGTCAAAGTAATCCCGAAAATTTATCTAGTGAGTTTGAACAAGACGAAGAAAATACAAAGGAAATTTTTGGATATAAAACCAAAGCTTTATTTCACGAAGGTTATCTGAGAGAAATTTTTAAAGAACGTAATTTATCCTATAATAAATCTAGACCAAAAGAAGTACAAGAAAAATTCTACCTTGACCAATTATTAGCCAGAATTCAAGCAAATTTAGATCACTTGCATAGTTTTCAAGAATTTATAGAGTTTTGTGCAAAAATAGATGTCCAAGAAAATAAATAAAACATAATCCTACACCTCACTCAATCAGATTAATGTAGGACTATTTTAATTTTTAGTGCAGAGAAATTATCTGGGGCTGAATTGCTAACTTTTCAGACGCATTGATAACTTCTTGTCTAGCCCACTTATCGGCTGCTAAAATATCATCTAAAGAGGGATTTTGTTTGTTATCATGTTGATGGCGATCGCACACCCATTCGATACACTTAGGAATATCCAAAAAATGAATTTTCTCTTCTAAAAATAGTGCCACAACTTGCTCATTAGCCGCATTTAATACCGCAGGCATAGAACCACCAGCCCTGCCAGCAGCATAAGCCAACCGCATACAAGGATACTTTTGATGATCGGGTTCACGGAAAGTTAAATCACCAGATTTCACTAAATTCAATCTTTCCCAATTCGTGTAAATTCGCTCAGGCCAAGATAAAGCATAAAGCAGAGGTAAACGCATATCTGGCCAACCGAGTTGAGCTAAAACCGAAGTATCCTGTAACTCAATCAAAGAGTGAATAATACTTTGAGGATGAATGACAATTTCGATGTTGTCATAATCTACTCCAAATAAATAATGAGCCTCAATTACCTCCAAACCTTTATTCATCAAAGTGGCCGAGTCTACAGTGATTTTTCTCCCCATAGACCAGTTAGGATGTTTAAGAGCATCAGCAACTTTTACCTCTGCTAACTTTTCCACAGGCCAGTCTCGGAAAGCACCACCGGAAGCAGTAAGTAATATCTTTCTTAAACCATCTTTAGGAACACCTTGCAGACATTGAAAAATAGCAGAATGCTCAGAATCGGCTGGTAATAGTTTCACACCATGTTTTTCTACTAAAGGTAAAACCACAGGAGCGCCAGCAATGAGTGTTTCTTTGTTCGCTAGGGCAATATCCTTACCCGCTTCAATAGCCGCAATTGTCGGTAATAACCCAGCACAACCAACAATACCAGTAACAACCGTTTGGGCATCACCATAGCGGGCAACTTCTATCACTCCCGCTTCACCAGCAAGTAAAATAGGTTGGGGGTTGAGGTCTTTAATTGCTTCCTTAAGTGCGGGTAATTTTTCAACGGCGGAAATTGCAGCGATTTGGGGGCGAAATTGGCGAATTTGTGCTGCGAATAAGTCCACATTTCGCCCAGCAGCCAGTCCAACTATGCGAAACTTATCTGGGTGTTCAGAGACGATATCTAAGGTTTGAGTACCAATGGAGCCTGTAGAACCGAGGAGAGTAATAGCTTTCACAATTTTTTAAGAATTAACAGATAATTTTAAATATAAATTGCTTAGGCTACTAATTGCCCGATTTTTTCAGAACATAATTGATATCACGATCTATAATCTGGCTACAAGAACCTGGCCGCTTATAAACACAAGTTCCTTGCCAACATTTTTGCAAAGTATAGTTTTTATATTGAGATGGTATAGAAATATTGGCAACAATGTAATTAAAACCAGGTTTTAGCTTTTCAAAATCTGCTGCTTTATCAACTGGATATATAGGAACATCTCGATGAAAATAGGTATACCCTCCTGATAAAGCCCAATGAATACCCCAAAGACCAAGACCACACACAGTATTTTCTGTACTTAAACTTTGTAAGGCTAGTAAATTATTAGTTGTAACAGACAAGTGTGTATTTTCTAAATTAGTACCAAAAGTAGAAAAGTTCAAAGGACTATAAATATTAAATCGGCTGATGAGAGTTATAGAAATAGAAGTCCAAAGCGCAAGACAGAGTAATATTGCGATTAATGTTTTTTTATGTGAAACCCATCGGCGTGACAAATTTAAAACTAATTCCCCTGTACCCATTCCTGCTAATATCATTACCATTGGTAATACTGGATAAATAAAGCGATATTCTTTATGAGCTAACAAACTATGAGACAAGATAATAATTAATACTAACCAACCCAAAATAGGAATATGGCGTAAACCTATAAGAGCAAGAATAATAATAGGTAGGGATAACCAAGACCAACTTTTAATTAAGAAAATAAAATATTCATACCAAGGAGAAACTCCATAAAGTTTACTTCTACCTTCGACGATATTTACCCAAATATTTAACCAAAAAGATTGAAAAGGATAAGACCAAGTCAAAGCATCTACAGTTCCAAAAATTAGTATGGGAGCAATGATACCTAACATCATTGGCAACCATTTTTCTCTCCAATCTTTTCTACAAATGTAGACTACAGCAAATACTATGGCTGGAATAAAATGAATTCTTAATGCTAGAGATATTCCTAATAAACATCCAGATAAAAATAGGCTATTTCTAGTTGGAGGTATTTGTTTTTGAACTCCTAAATAAACGCCAGGCAATAGGAAATGAGTAGCTACAACTTCCGTAAAAGCTTTAGGTGAAAAGTAGATAAGTTCAAACCAGATAGTACAAATAGCAGCACAAATAAAAGCTGTATTTGTTCCTCCTATTTTTTTTCCCCATAAATATGCCACTAAGATATTACTCAGCGAAAGTAGAGACAAAAAGATATTAATTCCTATTAGATATCCAGTAGAACCTTTTCCCATCCACGCAGTCAAACGCATAATAACTGCTAAAATTCCTGGTAATACCCATGAACGAATACCATCTCTAAATTCCCAGGTGACAATACCATTACCGAAAGCTAATCTGTGTGCAGGTTCTAGGGATTGGAAAATTTCATCTGCCCAAAATATATTGGGGAATTTTAAAGCCATGCCAACGCGCAGAGTTAATGCGATAATAATTAGGATACTTAATAATAGGTAATCTAGTGTAAATCGGCAATTCATTTGTTATTCTAACTGGATTATATTAATAATAATCTGACGAGATTTAACTATTGTTTTTCGGTTCAGATTCTACAACCTCAAATTTTACTTTATTATATAAATCCTGTAAATAAATTTCAAAAGGTACAGTTACAAGAGATATATTTTCATCTTCTTCATCGTACTCGCACAAATTCCATCTTTTCTTTCCAGTTTTAGAAAATTGTTCTACATAAATGCGGTTTTGATCAATTAATAAATATTCTTGGAAACTGGGAATTGTTCTGTAAGCTGCAAATTTATCTTCTCTATCGTCACCTTTGGTAGATTTAGATAAAACTTCAATAATTACCTGGGGATTTGTAATTGTATCTGTCCGATTATTGAAAAATTCTGGTTCATCTGCAATAATCATCACATCTGGATAGGTGTATATGAGTCTTTGAGGTATCCACAACCGCATATCACTGTTAAAAACCTCATATTTCTCTTGTTGTCTAAATGCAAAATTCAGCGCAGCGTAAAAATTACCTGTAATGCGGTTATGATTTATTGATGCACCAGCCATTGGAATAATTTGTCCTTCAATATATTCACTTTTGTGGTCAGCAGTTGCTTCTAATTCCAGATATTTATCTGGGGTGTAATATTGCTTTTCTGTTATTTGCATATTTTTGATTAGAAAGCTATGTATGTTAATTTAACATATAAGTGAAAATTATTATTTAAAGGGGTTACATCTTAAGTTTCTCATATTTATAGACTATTACATTTAGTGATGTAGCCAAAATAGGGTATAATTACATAAATTTGTAAATATTATCATAACCGCATTCAAAAATAGTGAAAATTGAAAACAAATTAATTAAACACATTCCTATTGCTTGGATGATTGGTATAAGTGCTTTAGTTTTATTTTCTGCTAGTAGTTTACGGCATTTCATGTTTCAATCAACGGCTCTTGATTTAGCCGTGTTTGATCAATGGGTTTACTTAGTAAGTCAAAATTTACCACCTATTTCATCTTTCTTTGGCTTTCATATTGTAGGTGATCACGCAGCTTTCATTCTCTATTTCATCGCCCTACTATACAAAATTTATCCTGACATACATTGGTTATTTGCAGTTCAAGCAATTGCACTAGCATTAGGAGCTTTGCCGATATATTTATTAAGCTTGAAAATAGGTTTATCTATTGCTTATGCCAGAGCAATTGCTATTTCTTACTTACTGTATCCTGCTTTATTTAATATAAATTTATATACTGATTTTCGCCCTGAAGCTATTGCAGTTCCTTCATTATTATGGGCAATGTCGGCAGGAATTTCAAGCAAAACTTCTCAATTGATTTTAGCTGTCGCTTTAGCTTTAATGTGCAAAGATACTTTAAGTTTAACAGTCATCGCTTTAGGATTATGGTTTTGGTTTATTCAGAAGCAACGTGATTATGGAATAGGGTGTATGGTAGCTGGCGCTGTTTGGTACTTGCTAACAATAGGTTATCTTGTTCCTATGCTGAGAGGTGGCCAAGCTGGTGGAGTTGTATTTTTCAATTCTCTGGGTCATTCTCCTTCAGAAATCATACTAAATATTTTTACTAATCCTAGTTTAATTATCAATAAATTTTTTTTACCAGATACATTATTTTATTATTTCCTGCTTGTATTACCAGTAATATTAGGTTTGCACTGGCGGCAAGTAATGATGATAGTTCCAGCGTTACCAATGCTGTTACTGAATATTATTTCTGATTATTCTGCACAGCGAGACTTAATTCATCATTACTCTTTACCAATTTTTCCGTTTATCATTGTTTGGCTACTTTATTCAATCCGGCAATATCAGAACGAACAAAAAAGACGTTGGCTTAAACCAAGTGTTTTAATGATTTGGGCTATAGCTTCATTTTTGGTATTGGGTAAGTATGATTTTTTCGTAACCCGGTATTTAACCAATCTTCCTAATTTTCACTCTCTACAAACAGCAGTAAGTTTAGTTAAAACGCAAGGAAGTCTTTTAACAACACCAAAAATAGCTCCTCATTTGAGCCATCGTCCAATTATTAAACTAACTGACAAACTAAGCAACATAAATTGGGAAAGTTCACAAAACAAGAGTATATATTTTGAATATGTACTTCTTTATTTAATGGATATAAACACAAAAAATAGTCCTGAATTAACTAACTTAGTCAACCAATTTATAAACAACCCAGAATTTAAATTGGAATATCACAACAAGGATGTTTATTTATTTACCAAAAATTAACAACTTCAAATACTAAATTTTCAATTTTTTTAATAAAAATATGATAAAAAATTGACGTATTTTTATGTTATTTACGCATGATAATTTATCATTCATGAACCCCTACAGACTTCCATTGTCAATCAGTGAAATCAATATAAAGCCATTAGCTTTACCTATAATTTTACTCTGATTTAAATTCATTTTCTCTAAAGTCTCATTATCCATCAACAAATAAAATTTATTAGCCCACATCTCCTGTAACACTGAAACGGGAGCAGAAATAACCTTACAGTCACAATAAAAATCTAAACTAGGACGACTATAAGCAAAAGAAGTATAAATAGTTGTTCCCACTGGAATATTCTGACGAATTAATGCAGCTACTGGTTTAACTGGGAACGCTTCGTTTAACTCCCAAATCCATGAATGGGAACTCATTAAGAGCAATAAAACTAAATACATTCCCGAAAATAAAACCGGGATAAAATTACGATTTTGCTTAATAACTAACCATGCAGCAATTCCCATACTGATTGCTAAAATAATACTCATAATAATTAATGTCGGTTGTGGGTCAGCAAAAATAAAATAAACACAACCTCCCAAACCAGCAACAGTTAGAAAAGTAAAAAATCCTCCTAGAAATTTGACATTAAACTTCCCTTCCTGCCAAATTTCGCTCAAATTAATACCAATGGCTAAAGCTAAAAATGGATATATAGGCATTACATACCAGGGCAGTTTTGTACTCATGACTGAAATCGTCCCAAAGTAAATCACTGTGCTAATAATAATCAAGCAACCCCAAGCCGTATAGCGTTTTTTCCAAGCTAAATATAACCCACCCGGCAAAAACAACACCCAGGGAAAACCATATTTAAGTATTTCTATTAAATAGAACCAAACAGTCCCACTATGACCTTCTACAGATTCCACTAGTCGCGCGAAAGTTTGTGATTGAAAATTTATTTGTAAAAAATTCTCACCATAATGTCGCCATTGGGCAATATACCAAGCAATAGGTAAAGCATTACCAAATAAGATTCCTATCCATAAATATAAACTCTTCAATAAATAAAACTGTTTATTTGCAAGGATAAATAAACCTGCAATTCCCCCCAATAGCAAAACTATCATGCCTTTGGTAAGAGTAATTAATCCTAAACTTAAGCCAATTCCTAAAGCATAAATTCGCTGCTGGCGTGATTTTAAAATACAAAATAATAACAATAAAAAAAATGTTACAATCGCACCGTCCAACATTGCTAATCTGCCATGACGCACTACAGGTAACATGGTCATATAAACTAAAGCAGTAAATAATGCTGGTAAACTTTGGTTAAAAACTAAATTTCCTACTGAGTAAAGTAAAGGCACACCCAACGCAGTTAATACCGCACTTGGTAAGCGAGTTGTCCATTCATTTACACCTCCTAAAGAATAAGAAACAGCAATTAACCAGTGTATTAAAGGCGGTTTATTATGATATGGTTCACCTCCTAAAGTTGGATAAAGCCAAACCATTTTATCCGCTGGGTTACGCCAAATTTCACGGGCAACTTGGGCTATAGTACCTTCATCCCAATCTCTTAAAGGTGAGTTTCCTAAAAATATTAGCCACAGGCATAAAGATGTAAATAATAAACCTAACAACCAGCGGTTATTCCTCATATTTAAAAATTGATTAATGGTAAAAATTTCATGATATTAGTGACGGTTTTTAATGTTTTTAATTCAGGTATATCTGGTTTAATTTTTTCCGCTATAGCTAATGGTTTTTCAGCTAATCTTGGTTGAAAGCTATATAAATGAACAACTGCTAAATAAGTCCATATGTAAGGATTTTGAGCATCATATTTAGTTAATTCTGTTAAATTCTGGATTAATTCTGGTGCTTTACGCTGTAAAAGTTGTGATAAAGCTAGAGTGTAACGCCAATTAAGATTATTTGGTTGATTTTGCAGGTAATAATTAGCTATAAATTCAGTTTGTTTTAAATAATCGTGGGTGGGATCATATTGATTAAAATTATCTATCTGTTTAAATATATTTTCTAATTTACCATTTTGTAATTCTGGTGCTAATTGTGAGAGGCGAGAAACTAAATCTAAAGGTGGAGATTTTTCGATGTTTCCTTTATCTATCACCGTTACCGTTACATCTTGAATATTTAAAGGAGTGATTTGGCTATTTCTTCTATCTAAATAGAAAGCAGAAAGTTGATATTTGCCTACAGGTAGTGTTTCGGGTATAAATGTAGATAAATTCTCAATTACTCGAAAATTTCCTTGGGGATGACATTTCAAACCACAGTATAAATGTCCTAAACCGATGGCATGATCATGATACCATGACCCTTGCAGATTTTGCCATTTTAAAAGTAACAAACCATTTTGTAATTTATCCCATTTACCTGTAATTTGATAAGTGACAGGGTTATTTTTTTCTTTAATAAATTGATCGGAAATTTTAACTTGTTCTAGAGTAACTGGTTCAGGAATAGAATTTAACTTTTCAATGACTACAACCGGATTTTTACGATGATATAATCGTAATTTATCGTTATTTGGTAATTCCCAATCAGCCTGTAATTTTAAATCAGGAGAAGATTCGACTAAAGATGTTAATTTGCGTTTAACTTCTCCTTTTTCATCTGCCGGATATGGTTCATTTTCTCTGGTAATATACCAAGAAAAATACTGTAAATCTTGGTTGACATCAGCTAATTTGGTAGTTAATTTTCTCCCATGTACACGAAAGTCTGCCAATTTACCAAAATAATCTAAGGTAAACTCGTTTATTTGCGATGATGAAACCGGAATTATTCCTAAAGTTGAGCGTAAATAAGGAGTTGTTTGGTTAATTTCATTTATCAGTTGAGAAAGGGGATATTTTTTAGCATCATCATTGGGTAAATGCTTTCCTCCCCATACTTGTATTAGGGGTAAAGGAAACAAGTTATTCAGTAAAAATATGACACTGAATCCTAAAGTTACTAACCTCAATTTATCAAACCTGCTATTTTCTATCAGATGGAAAAAGTGAGCTAAAATTAAACTAATAACAGGAAAACAAGGGAGAATAAATCTAATATCTTTATTTGTACCCAGGGAACAAAGTATATAACTGCTGACTAGGAAAATTAATAACCAATTTAAACCAGAATTTCCTAAACTATTTTTAATCGCATTTTGAGAAAATTTACTTTTAATCAGATAAACTAATAAAATCCCTAGACTCACACACAATATTGGTAAACCGACAGTTTCGGGTACAAGTTGGGGATAAAATAACCATCCAGCAAGAGTGTTAGCAGCAGGATCACCTTCCCTTCTTCCCACACTGTTAGCGTGTAAAGCAGAAGTGATAATTGTTAACCAATTTACACTATACCAATAACTACAAATTAACCAAGCAAAAATTAGAGATAAAGCTGATTGAAATAGTTTAATAAACTTGCGATTTTTAATGAAGATAATTAATGTCCATATACCAGGGATGAAGATAAAAAGAAATCCTGTGGGTTTTGCTAACATGATTAACCCTATGCCTAATCCCAAGCTAATAGTTAGTAACCATGAGATAAAACCAGTATAACTATCTTTCCAAATGGTTAAAATGGTAAATGTGAAGATGACAACTGCTGTTAAACCATAATCTAATAAGTAATCTGTTCTCACAATTCCCAAAATCGGAAACAGCACACAAAAGATGCTGGCTGTGATTCCAATTTTGTGATTGTTAAATAAATATTTCCCTAGATGATATACTGACAGCATAATTATAGCTGTATATAATAAGTTCACTAAACTAGATTGGTCGTATCCCTTGCCAAAGAGAAACAAAAAGGGTACTGTGCAAATATATACAAATGGAGCGCGATAACTAGGAGTTAATTTCCATAGCGATAACCACCAATCACCTGAGAAAAGATTAAAATTTTCAAAAAGACGATAATGACTTAATGCTCCTGTTAAATGTGCGCTTTGATCGTGGGCAGGAATAGAATCATCTAAGAAAAACCAATATCTATCTATAACTAATGCTAACAACCAAATGATGAATAGGATTAAATAATATTTTTTTAATTTAGAGTCATGGAAATAATTCATATTTATAAAAACGATAAATTTGCCGAATTTGAATTATTTGCTGAAAATAATTTCTGCTTCAATATAGTTGAATGGAATAGAATCAAGGGCGGGGAAACCCCGCCCCTACAGCATTTGTGATTTAACACTGTATCTCACTGAGCTAAAAACCGATATAACGAAGTGTTTACTTGATATCTTTGTTGTGAATTCGAGATTAACAAGTTTATACCAAATAATCAATAACTGTGAATCAACCTGTCTATTCTTTAATTATCCCCATTTACAACGAAGAAGAAAATATCACAGAAATGTATAACCGTCTAATTAATGTCATGGCACAGTTAGATGATGAAGCTGAACTGATTTTAATTGATGACGGTAGCCGCGATCGCTCTTTGAGTATGATCCGCGAACTTCACCACCATAATAGTCGAGTGCGTTACCTGAGTCTAGCTAGGAATTTTGGTCATCAAATTGCCGTCACAGCAGGCTTAAACTTTGTCCAGGGTAAAAGCATCATTGTCATGGATGCTGACTTGCAAGATCCACCAGAGTTAATCGTCACGATGATTGATAAATGGCATGAAGGATACCAAGTAGTTTATGCCCAGCGCATATCACGTCAAAAAGAAAGCTGGCTAAAACGCTTAATGGCGTATCTTTTTTATCGCATTCTCAAGCGCTTGGCTAAAGTTGACATCCCTGTAGATACAGGCGACTTTTGTTTAATGGATAGACAGGTAGTAGATATCCTCAATGCGATGCCAGAACGTAACCGCTATATTCGTGGCTTACGCGCTTGGGTAGGTTTCCGACAAACATCCGTACTTTTTGAAAGAAGTCCTCGTTATGCTGGAGATGTAAAATATACTTTTGGTAAGTCTTTATCCTTGGCAGTTGATGGTATTATCTCATTTTCCATAGTTCCCCTGAGACTTGCTACTTATTTAGGGCTTTTATCTGCTGCTATTGCGTTAATTATGATATTTCTCGTGCTTTATTGGCGGATATTTGCACCAGTATCTCCCTTGATAGGCTACACATTAATTACAATTGCCATGTTTTTCTTAGGGTCAGTTCAGTTAATTTGTATTGGCATTTTAGGTGAATATATTGGTCGAATTTATGAAGAAGTTAAAGGTCGTCCTCTTTATACACTGAAAGAAACCGGAGGTTTTACAAAAACTTGATCTGCTTATACAGCACTTCCCGATATTCTGAGGTACAAGAACCCCAACCCCCTCCTCCTTTGGATGATGCCTCCGGCACGCTACGCGGTAAGCGAAGCCATGCCCGAAGGGCTTTACACCAGTCGCCTACGGTGGGAAACCCGCCTAGCGCTGGTTCACCGCAAGCGATGAGGGGGCTAAGATGTGTCTCATATAATTTGAAACCGCTGTAGATTCGGACTTCTCTCAGCAATCACTGATCTTGTTGTTTATCTAAAAAATTAGAATTAAGAGATTTAGGTAAAATTTGTGTCTTTACAAGAATTTAGTTTATTACTAGTATCAGTTATCATCAGCGTTGCTGGGCAATTTTTCTTAAAAATGGGAGCAATCAAATTAGGTAAAGTTCAGCTTGGGAACATTTTTAGTCTTATTGTCAACATGATCACCATACCAGAACTTTTATTAGGACTAGCCTGTTATGGTATTGGTGCGATCGCCTACATTTTACTACTAACAAGAGTAAATCTTAGTGTTGCTGCTCCTGCGGTATCAGTTGGTTATATATTTTCGGTATTACTGGGTTACTTTATTTTAAAAGAACCTATACCTTTCATCCGTCTTGTGGGATTAAGTTTCATAGTCACAGGAGTAATATTAGTAGTGTGGAGAAAATAATACAGCGACTGTTACTAATAAAATCCTCTTAGTGCATAGGCTTTTCCATTCTTGGGAATATCCAGAATCTTAACTTATCGAAAAAGTTGGGGATTTACATCCTGAAAGTTTTATGTTTCATGATTTTTACCCACTGAGAAGTATTTTGACTGACACTCGGAATAATTCTTTCTTAATTTTTTATTAAGAAAATCCTTTTCTCTGCATTGTTGAAGAGTATCTATGTTAACAACTAACTCAACCTCGATTATGGGAAACTAGCATCAGTTCTTTTTTGTTTATCTATTTCTTAGCTTCTCAAAACAACACAATGCCGTAAGAAATTGAATTTTTTCTTTCAATGGAAGGCAGGAACTTAAGCTGTAAAATATACATATGCAGTAATGTTACTGATGGTTTGTGCCGTTATTTAGTGGTGGATAATTTATTTCTAAAGTCTGGATTATATGGAATAATTATTGATTCATGATCCGACGATGTTGACAAAATTACAAAATTCACAGATTCCTTACACAAGAGGGTAACTGAATGGTCAATGATAAGGTTTGAGGCAAGTATAATTTATTTTTTTAACTTCGGAATTTCTGTAACTTCGTAGCACAATCTTCATGTCTGTCAGTAATAACCTGATGATTAAGCATTCAGCTTGTAGCTTCAAGTTATCAGCAAGAGAAAAAATCATGGCAATTATGGGCATTCTCACTGTTAATTACTGGTTGTTTTAATGTAAGTCTCCCAGATCCAAAACGCCGAAAATCTGTTTTTAGCTGACTGCTAAGTGCTAATAGCTAAATGCTTACCTTGATTATCTAATATCTAGACAAAATGTGTTATAACCTACCGTCAGAAGTATGACTGATGGTTCAACCTTTGAAGGAGCTATGCGGTGGAAAACAATAAGTCATTTTTTTGGACGCAGGGTATATTAATTGCGTTGGTTGGTTTAGCTGGTACGTTGGGTATTGGTTTTATGATGCTTGTTAAGCCTAATACATCTGAGGCTCAAAGTAGCCAAGATACTAGTATTAATTATATCAATGCTAAAGTAGGAACTCAAGAGCGTATTGAAGAATTTAAGGAGACAATGCTCTCCAGTTGGCAGCAAGAAGCGCAAGCAAAAGGGATTACTACCGATGTACCATTACGGTTTCAAGGGGAAACTATTAAGGAAGTTAAGCTCTCTCCAGAGCAAAAAGTTATTGCCTTAACGTTTGATGATGGGCCTTGGCCTAATAGTACAACCCAAGTACTGGATATTCTGAAGAAGAATAAGATTAAAGGAACATTTTTTGTTGTTGGGCAAAATGTCAAGAATTATCCCGACTTAACCAAGCGGGTAGTTACCGATGGTCACACTATTGCTAATCATACCTGGCATCATTGGTATCACCACATGAACCCGCAGATGGCAGCCTATGAAGTTGCTAATACTACAGATATTATTTATAAAACTACAGGTGTAAAAACTAGTTTGTTTCGTCCACCTGGAGGCAATATGAAAAATGGGGTAGTAGCTTACGCTAGAAGCAATAAGTATGCAACTATTATGTGGTCTACAGATTCAATAGACTATTCTCGTCCTGGTGTACCAAGGTTGATTAACAATGTATTCAGGGGAGCAAAACCTGGTGGGATTGTGTTAATGCATGATGGTGGTGGCGATCGCACTCACACTGTCAAAGCTTTACCAGAAATTATCAGTAGATTCCGCAAGCAAGGTTATGACTTTGTTACCATTCCAGAACTTTTAGAAATGCAAGATAAAAATCTAGAGTTAATGGCTAAGAAGAAGTAATTAGTAATTAGTAACCCATTGAAGGGCGGGATTTTCCCGCCCCTACGATTAAACAGAACTTAGCTGTTTTTGTTCTGAAGTGGCTTCAGGATTGGCTTCAGGACTGTCAGATTCAGAAGGTGGAACTAACTGCCAGAACTTGGGTAAAAATTCTGCCCAGTTTTGTAAAATTAGCTGTGCTTTGGGTGAGTTAGTGCGATCGCTATGAGCTTTAATCAATTCATAAAGTTGTTTCGCACCAGTTTCTGTAACTACGCGCTGAGTTTTAACAATAGCCTTGTTAACTAACTCAGGGAAAGCATCATCTTCATCTAAGAAGTATCCCAGTCCCCCGGTCATCCCCGCACCTACGTTACGGCCGACTTTACCCAGAACTACAATCACACCACCAGTCATATACTCGCAGCAGTGATCTCCAGCCCCTTCAATGACTGCTGTACCTTTAGAATTACGCACAGCGAAACGTTCTCCGGCTAAACCGTTGGCAAATAATACGCCACCAGTCGCACCATAGAGACAGGTATTGCCAACAATCACGTTTTGTGATGAGTCATAACTTGCCTCTGCTGGGGGTTTAATGATAATTTCCCCACCGTGCATCCCTTTACCAACATAGTCGTTAGCTTCCCCTGTTAAAGTCAGAGTTAAGCCAGGCAGGTTAAACGCACCAAAGCTTTGCCCGACACTACCTTGAAAATTGAGGTTAATTTGCCCTTCAAAGCCGCTATCACCATACTGGGATGCGATCGCTCCTGCTAATCTTGAACCCACCGTTCTATCGGTGTTAACAACGTTAAAAGTCTTACTGATTATCGATTGATTGCTAATTGCGGCTTGAATATCCCCATCAGCTAAAATCTGGTCATCTAAAACAGATCCATTGCTGTGGACTTTTTCATGCTCTAACCAGCTACGGTTTTGTTTTGCATCTGGTAGCTTAGTTAAGCAGTCTAGGTTCAGGGCTTGAGTTTTATTCAATTTCACATCAGAACGGACAGTGAACAAATCCGCCCTACCAGTCAATTCTGTCAAGGAACGATAACCCAGTTTAGCTAATAGACTGCGTACTTCTTCAGCGACAAAATAGAAGAAATTAACCACGTTTTCGGGGATACCTGTAAAGCGTTGGCGTAATTCTTCTTTTTGAGTAGCCACACCTTTGGGACAGGTATTTAAATGACATACCCGCGCCATAATACAACCTTCAGCAATCATGGCGATGGAACCGAAACCGAACTCTTCAGCGCCCATTAAAGCCCCAACTAGGACATCCCAGCCACTCTTGAGACCACCATCAACTCTTAAGGTGACGCGATCGCGCAATCCATTTTCCATCAACACCCGATGTACTTCACTTAGACCGAGTTCCCACGGGCTACCAGCGTGTTTAATGGAACTTAAAGGAGATGCGCCAGTACCACCATCATGACCGGAAATTTGGATAATATCGGCGTTGGCTTTGGCTACACCAGCCGCAATTGTACCAATCCCAATTTCAGCCACCAATTTTACTGAAACCTGTGCTTTCGGGTTAATTTGATGCAGGTCAAAAATCAACTGTGCTAGGTCTTCAATGGAGTAGATGTCATGGTGTGGGGGTGGGGAAATCAAAGTTACACCAGGTTTAGAACGGCGTAACATGGCGATATAGGGACTGACTTTTGGACCCGGTAACTGTCCACCTTCACCTGGTTTTGCACCTTGGGCAATTTTGATTTCAATTTGTTTGGCGCTGGCTAGGTATCCTGGAGTGACACCAAAACGACCGGAAGCGACTTGTTTGATGGCGCTAGAAGCTGTGTCACCATTTCTCAAACCATTCAAATGGGGGAGAGTGGGTGAATGTCCCGTTGCGTCAACATCATTTAATACTTTGTAACGAACGGGATCTTCCCCACCTTCACCAGAGTTAGATTTACCACCAATGCGATTCATAGCGATCGCTAAAGTTTCATGAGCTTCCCGTGATAAAGCACCTAAAGACATTCCTCCAGTACAGAAGCGTTGAGCAATCTCACTGACTGATTCAACTTCTTCGATGGGGATAGATGTGCGATCGCTTGTAAAATCTAATAAATCCCTCAAAGCCGTTGCTGGTCTACTTTGCAAATGCTGTTTATAAACTTCGTAATGGTCATAATTCTTCCCATCTACAGCCTTATGCAGCGCCTTCACCAGTTCCGGGCTATTGCTATGATATTCACCACCGGGACGATACTGGACAAATCCCAAGTTTTCCAACTTCTTGGCTGACAGTTCTGGGAAACCCTTGCTGTGGAAAGAAAGCACCTCTTGAGCTAGTTCTTTACAACTCAGCCCACCAATACGGGAAGTTGTCCCTCGGAAACCTAAAGCTAACAAATCTCCACCAATACCAATAGCTTCAAATATTTGTGCTGCTTGATAGCTAGAAAGCAGAGAAATTCCCATTTTTGAGAGAATTTTCAACAAACCTGATTCTACAGCTTGGCGATAATTTGCGATCGCCTGTTCCAGAGTCAGATTATTAATTTTCCCCCTTTGCATAAACTGTTGCGTTTTCGGGTCAGACCACCAATCACGCACAGTATCCAAAGCCATATACGGGCAAACCGCACCAGCCCCGTATCCCAATAGACAAGCAAAATGATGGGTACTCCAACATTGGGCCGTATGAACAACCAAAGATGTTTTCATCCGCACACCTTCGCGGATTAAATAATGGTGAACCGCACCCACAGCCAATAAAGGCGGAATATAGGTATATTCTGCACTTATCCCCTTTTTTTCACCCTGATTAAGAGTTGGGTGAATCTTATCACTCAATATCAAAATCTTCGCACCAGCCCGCACTGATTCCGCCGCTTGTTTTTGTAAAGCTTCCACAGCAGCTTTTAAACTATCTGGCCCAGCAGCAATGGAGAACAAAGTTGACAACTCAGCAGTCGCAAAACCGGACAGCTTAATTGCTTCTAACTCACTTTCCGTCAGCACAGGTGATTCTAGCTTCAGTCTGCGGGCGTGTTCTGGTTGAGGATCTAATAAATTACCTCTTTCACCCAATTCCACAGTCAAGGACATCACCAGCTTTTCCCGTAATGGGTCAATAGGTGGGTTTGTCACCTGAGCAAAACGCTGTTTGAAATAGTCATACAGCAAATGGGGTTTTTCTGATAGCACCGCTAAAGGAATATCATCCCCCATGCAGAAAGTCGGTTCTGCACCAGTATTAGCCATAGGCTGAATCACCATTTCTACATCTTCTGTCGTGTAGCCAAAAGCAATTTGCTGTTGCAGTAAAGTTTGTTTATCCAGTTTGTCAGCAGTTAGATGTCCATTGTCAGTTGGATGATGACCGTTACCATTGCCATTATGTACGGGCGGGGTTTCCCCGCCCTGACTAACTAACTGTTTTAGTTCCTGACGGTGTTGTTGCAACCAATCGCCATAGGGATGTAAGTTAGCAATACGCTGTTTAATTTCCCAGTTCTTCAAAATCTCATTGCTGCTTAAATCCACAGCAATCATTTGTCCTGGTCCCAATCTGCCTTTTTCCAAAATGTCAGCTTCTGGAAATTCGATCACACCTGCTTCGGAAGCAACCACAATATAGTCATCTTTAGTAATCACATAGCGAGCAGGTCTTAAACCATTGCGGTCTAAAGTTGCACCAACTCTTTTCCCATCACTAAATACCAAAAGTGCGGGGCCGTCCCAGGCTTCTTGCAAACCGCTGTAATATTCGTAGAAATCAACAATTTCCGGATAATTCTGTAAGGAAGGTTGATTTTTGTAAGCCTCTGGAACCATCATCATTAAGGCTTCCAAGGGGCTGCGGCCAGAACGGACGAGCAACTCCAGCACGTTGTCAAGTGTAGCTGAATCGCTGCTGTCAATATTTACCAGTGGCTTAAATTCATCTTCTCGACCATTCCACACTGGATGATTTAAGGTGGCTTCTCGTGCCATCATCCAGTTAATGTTACCCAACAGTGTATTGATTTCGCCATTGTGACCCAATAGCCGCATTGGTTGCGCCAAAGGCCATTTCGGCATCGTGTTGGTACTAAATCGGCGATGATAAACAGCAAAAGCGATTTTAAAAGCTGGATTTTTTAAATCTTCGTAAAACTCTCCCAATACCGCCGAACGCACCATCCCTTTGTAGACAATTGTGCGGCTAGATAAGGAGCAGACATAAAATTCTTCTGAGATATTTTTGGCAGCTTTGAAAATGCGACGGCGGGTAATATACAGTTCCCGTTCTAATTCATCACCGCTTTTATCAGCCGAAGCTAAAAAAACTTGTTCTATTTGGGGTTGATTCTCTTTTGCTTGCAACCCTAAGACATCTGAATGCACAGGGACTACTCGCCAGCCCAGTACAGTGAATTTTTCTTCAGCCGCTACTTGCTCAAATACAGCTTTTGCTTGTTGGGCTGCTTTCTGGTCTTGGGGTAAGAATATCATTCCTACCGCCATTTTGCCAGTGTTGGCAACATCAATTCCTTCTTGTTGAAACAATTCCCAAGGAATCGCTGTCAAGATGCCTGCACCATCACCAGAATCTTGGTCAGCACTACAACCACCTCTATGTTCTAAGCAGGTAAGAGCAGTTAGAGCTTTTACCAAAATTTCATGGCTGGAACTATTTTGGCGATGAGCAATAAAACCTACACCACAAGCATCTCTTTCTTCTACTAACCACTTTTGCCCTTGGTAGGTATCTTTAATTTCCATTTCCGACGATGTGATTTTTTGACCCTGATTTAACTGTTGATGATTCATACTCTATTCCTGAAATGTTGAGTTACAGATTTTGCCACTGTTGCTACTGCTGGGAAAAAAATTTCTAAGATTGAGCGTTGGAGAAATAAATAGTCACGAAAATTTAGGGAAAAAAAATTTTAACTTCGAGTTAACTTTTTAGCTCACTCGTGTTAAAATCACGACGTTATTTTTTTATTTGCTTATGCACTGCTGGAAAAACTAACTTTGTGCGAATAATCTGGTTTCCCTGACATTACTTGTATTTAATGTGGTAAAGCTAAGTATTTTTTCAATCCTTTTTCGACCAGATAAAGGATAACTGTCAGATATCACCTATCTCGGCATACCTGAGATCAAATTTCAACTGAACAGTCTAATGTCCTGAAAGCCGCAATTATCCTGATGCAGCACCAAAGTCAGCGTATTACACTATATGCCCATTTGACAATTCCTAAAATATCTTCTGTTGTCGTCTATATTTTTGCTGCTTATTTATTGCCATCTGTCTTGCTATCAACTAGACCTCACTTAAAGTCGCAACAGTGGCAGCTATCGGTGAGCAGGGAATTTTTTCATCTAGATTTAAATATCAAGACTACTATTATAGCTTGTTTAAGGATGGTGTCCTTAAGAACATTGTGCGTTGGTAATTTTGGCGTGAAATTTGCTTGCCAGTTTTTACAAGATATAAAAATCCAACCTACATAATATCATGTTTGTTGAAAAGCAAAAACATATTTTTTTAATATTTCCTCATACTAGCTTAAGCTGGTAACGTTCAAAAGTACTTAGATCAGGATGGTCAAAATGCCGAATCGTTGCCAACAATCACAGATGAATACCCTTGTCCTCATTAGCAATAGCAAGTTTTTCCGCTGCTCTGTGTCCTCCATTCTTTTGACAGCGCTGTGCTTAACTGCTGGTGCGACTAAAGCTCAAGAGTCGGCTGCAAATACTCAATCTTTGCCAAGCTCTATTTCCCAATTGCCAACACCTGCTTCATCACAAGTGATACCATCTGGTAATCAAATTACTCTCAATGGTCGTACAGTACAAGGAGCCTGGTTACAGCAACGAGGAAGTGATGGTACGGTGACAACTCATCTTAGTGATGGGACGCTGAGACAATTGATGGGGGTAGATTTATTAAGTAGCAGCAATCCTAATCAACAACCAGTGGAGTGGTTTTCGTCGGGTATACCAGCACTTAACACCAAGTTGTTGGGAGGATATCGCTATTTAGATATTTCGAGTTTTGCTCAAACAGCGGGCTGGCAAATGCAAGCCAATGGTAATATTTTGGTAATTTCTACCCCGCCAGCCCAAGTCAACAATATTCGTCAGGGTAAACAAACTTGGGGTGACAGACTTGTTGTTGATTTAGATCGTCCAACTCCGTGGAAAGTTGCACAAGGCCAACCTATAAAAAGACCTGTTAATCCCAACGCGCCAACTAACAAACCGACTACACCACTGAATAGGGAATGGATAGTTACCCTGGATAGTAAGGCTGATAACGGCTTAATTCAACGTTATGCACCCCAACCGACAACACCACCAGACCAGTTAAAACAGTTACCGACTTCTGAACCACTGATTCAAAAAGTGGAGATGGTTAGTAACCAAACAAATATTCATCTTAGCGTTCCCTTTGGATTATCTCCTCGAATTAGTGCGATCGCTAACCCCAATCGTTTAGTGATTGATATTCGACCTGATGCTTTGGTAGCAAGGGATATTACCTGGGCTAAGGGATTACGCTGGCAACAAAGGTTTATTAATTTAGGTACAGAAAGCTTTCCTGTGGTTTGGTTAGAAGTTAATCCCCGTGAAGTGGGTATCACACTAAAACCAATATGGGCAAGTTCTGATATCTTAGCGGGTACTGCTCCTTTGATTCAAACTGCACAACGTTATTTAGCTGTAGCAGGTATTAATGGGGGTTATTTTAACCGCAATAATAAATTTCCTTTGGGGGCAATTCGTCAGAATAATCAGTGGATATCAGGGCCAATTTTAAACCGAGGAGCGATCGCTTGGAATGATTCAGGACAATTTTATTTTGGTCGTCTCACTTTAAATGAAACTTTAATCAGTGCCAATAACAAGCCTTTACCAATTCTTTTTCTTAACAGCGGCTACGTACAAAGCGGCATAGCCCGTTACACCTCAGCATGGGGAGCTAGTTATACACCCATCATTGATAATGAAATTCTTCTAGTCGTCCAAAATAACCAAATTACCAATCAGTTATCTGGTGGAAAAGCTGGTACAACTAATATTCCTATTCCCCAAAACGGCTACATACTAACTCTACGCGGCACTGCTACCAGTAACGCATCTCAATTACCTATTGGCACAAAAGTCAGTCTTAACAGCACCACTACACCCAATGAGTTTAGCAATTACCCCTACATAATCGGTGCAGGCCCATTATTATTACAAAATCGGCAAATTGTTCTTGATGCCAAAGCCGAAAAATTCAGCGCCGCCTTCATCGCCGAAAAAGCTATTCGTAGCGGTATTTGTACCACCACAACAGGTAATCTGCTCATTACTGCCGTACATACTCGCGCTGGCGGACATGGACCCACCTTAGCCGAACACGCCCAATTAATGCAAGTTATGGGCTGTGTGAATGCCCTCAATTTGGACGGTGGTAGTTCTACAAGTTTATACCTGGGAGGGCAACTACTAGACCGTTCCCCCAATACAGCAGCCCGTGTCCATAACGGTATCGGTATTTTTTTGAACCCACAGCCATAAACCTACTCAAAACTAAATAGGACTCACACAAAAAACCGCTGAAACTCTTATTTCTCAGTGTCCTCTGCGTCCTCTGTGGTTCGTTTTTCCTAACTTGTCCGTAACTTCTGCTAAAAATGTAAAACTATCAAAAATAGGTTCTAATTTCGCATCTTAAATTTTCCCCAAACGCTGATTCCGCAATACTTTTTTAAAGCTGCGAACAAGCTGGGTTTTTTATTGATGAAGAATTAGTGTAGACCCAAGACTTTCACTGGGAATAGGTTACGCCATAACATCTGATTTTGCTATGGTTATCAAAGTGAAATTAATTTGCTAATTCTCGCACTGGCAATATCAGCCACAATTCTCTCCTCAATTATTAAGAATCATAAAATTTTGTATGTCCCAAAATGAGGTAACTATGGCTCAATTGACAGAAACCACACCAACTAACACTCTACCCTTTAGCGCCGCACTTAATTCTAGAAGTATTGCTGCAAGTGAACTACGTCCTTGGGGTTCTTTTACAGTTTTAGAAGAAGGGCGCGGATATAAAATTAAACGCATTGAAGTTAAACCTGGACATCGCCTCAGTCTACAAATGCACCACCACCGCAGCGAACATTGGATTGTTGTCTCAGGTACAGCTAAGGTAGTTTGTGGTGAGAAAGAAATTTTACTGAGTAATAATCAGTCAACCTATGTACCTCAATGCACCGTTCATCGTTTAGAGAATCCTGGAGTGATTCCCTTAATTTTGATTGAAGTGCAGAATGGTGAATACTTGGGCGAAGATGATATTATTCGTTACCAAGATGACTATGCTCGCAGTGAAAGATAGAGATGGAGACTGGGGCGTTGGGGGAGTATTTTTCTGTCGGCCTTCTGCCCCTGGACTTGATAGTGCAGCGTAGCGTATAACTCCTACGTCCTTACGCAAGCTATAGCCATACTCCTGTAATATTGAATATGGAGTTTCGGATCGCTATAAAAATTCCATGATTCAATTGAGTCTAGCCGCCGTTAATGAGATCCAGCGATTAAAATCCAAACAACAGCCAAACATATTTTTTCGCTTACAAATCAAGCCTGGTGGCTGTTCTGGCTTGTTTTATGATATTGCTTTTGATGAAGTAGTCAAGGTAGAAGATCAGGTTTTCGACTTGGATCATATTCAAGTCATCATAGATAATGAAACCCTCAATTACATCAAAGGTTTGAAATTAGATTATTCGGAGGATCTTATGGGTGGGGGTTTTCGGTTCCACAACCCATTAGCAATCTCTACCTGTAGCTGTGGTAATTCTTTCTCTATTATTCAGTAAGCGATTAGGAATGCACAACTGAATAACTAACAAAATAATAATTGACATAAAAACACAAAAAACGCTATAATCAGGATTTGTTAAAATAGAACATAAGCAGCTTTACGCGCTGTAACTCATGCCAACAATACAGCAGCTAATACGCACAGAACGCGAACAAGCGCGTCAGAAAACCAAGTCCCCTGCTCTGAAACAATGCCCTCAACGCCGAGGAGTTTGTACCAGAGTATACACAACTACACCTAAAAAACCTAACTCAGCTCTCCGCAAAGTAGCAAGAGTCAGACTAACTTCTGGATTTGAAGTCACAGCTTACATTCCAGGCATTGGTCATAACTTGCAAGAACACTCTGTTGTGATGATTCGTGGTGGTCGGGTGAAGGACTTACCGGGCGTGAGATACCACATTATTCGTGGCACGTTAGATACAGCCGGAGTTAAAGACCGCAAGCAAGGACGTTCCAAATATGGAACTAAGCGCCCTAAAGAAGCTAAAAAATAGGAACTAGGCGATTAATCGCATCAACAACGATTAATCGTCTCACCTCAAGCCCCATAAAACACAAAATATAGCGGTGTCTTCTTGTTTAAGAAATCAAGCTGTAACTTGCACTAAGCGAGCAAGTGTAAGGGTTTTAAAGCCGAATACTTTAATGCGATCGCAGCACTTTAATGTAAATATTAAAGTTAATCATGTAGTCGCCTTGTGTGTCTGGTAGAGGGTTAGGACAAATTAGTTTAGCCTTGTTGTGACTAAAGCTAAAACTCAAGGAAATTTGAGCGGCTACTTACACATCTTTTAGGCTCCTATGTTCTGATAGCATATAATTTCGTTGCCAAATTCCGAATTTAAGGATGAAGTATGTCTCGTCGTGGTGTTAGTCAAAGGCGCCCAGTTCCGTCTGACTCAGTGTACAACAGTCGCCTTGTGAGCATGATTATCAGGCGGATCATGCGTCATGGCAAGAAGTCACTTGCCGCCAGAATTGTGTATGATGCCTTAAAAACTATTGAAGAACGCACTGGTGCTGGTGCTTTGGAAACATTTGAAAGAGCAGTGCGAAACGCAACGCCTTTAGTAGAAGTAAAAGCTCGACGAGTAGGTGGAGCGACTTATCAAGTCCCAATGGAAGTGCGTTCAGATCGAGGTACTACCCTGGCATTGCGTTGGTTAGTGCAGTTTTCTAGGTCTAGACCTGGACGTACTATGGCCAGTAGACTAGCAAATGAGTTAATGGACGCTGCTAACGAAACAGGAAGCTCCATTCGCAAGCGGGAAGAAACGCACCGGATGGCTGAAGCGAATAAAGCATTTGCACATTATCGCTACTAATTTAGAGAAACGATATATCGCCTCAAAGCGGTATATCTTCAAATTTCTCGAACAGACGGTTTTCCGTAAAAGTATAGAATCTTAACAAAGAGTAATATACAAGATATCATGAGGCGAAAACTATAGGAGGTAATTGTGGCACGTACACACCCGCTAGAGAAAGTACGCAATATAGGTATTGCGGCGCATATAGATGCGGGCAAAACAACGACAACAGAGAGAATATTATTTTACTCTGGGATAATTCATAAAATTGGTGAAGTTCACGAAGGAACTGCCGTAACAGACTGGATGGAGCAGGAGCGGGAGCGGGGAATTACCATCACTGCCGCTGCTATCAGTACCAGCTGGAAAGATCATCAAATTAACATTATCGATACTCCTGGCCACGTTGACTTCACAATTGAAGTGGAACGTTCCATGCGCGTGTTAGATGGTGTAATCGCCGTCTTTTGTTCCGTCGGTGGTGTCCAACCACAATCTGAGACAGTATGGCGGCAAGCAGATCGCTATAGCGTGCCTCGGATCGCTTTTATTAACAAAATGGATCGCACGGGTGCGAACTTCTATAGAGTTCATGAGCAAATGCGCGATCGCTTGCGGGCAAATGCGATCGCCATTCAGCTACCCATCGGTAGTGAAAATGACTTTAAGGGCATCATTGACTTGGTACGGATGTGTGCTTACATATACAACAATGACCAAGGAACTGATATTGAAGAAGCAGCAATTCCAGCAGAATTGCTAGAACAAGCGAACGAATACCGCACCAAGCTAGTTGAAGCAGTATCAGAAACCGATGATGCTCTGATGAATAAGTACTTCGAGGGCGAAGAACTGACAGAAGCAGAAATCCGTTTAGCCCTACGTAAAGGCACAACTGCGGGAACTATTGTGCCAGTACTTTGCGGTTCAGCCTTCAAAAACAAAGGCGTGCAGTTGATGTTAGATGCAGTTGTAGATTACCTACCTGCACCAACAGAAGTGCCACCAATTCAAGGCTTATTACCCAATGGTGAGACTGTCGAGCGTCGGGCAGATGACAACGAACCCCTAGCCGCCCTGGCATTCAAAATCATGGCTGACCCCTACGGTCGCCTTACCTTCGTTCGTGTTTATTCTGGTGTGTTGAAAAAGGGTAGCTACGTCCTCAATGCCAGCAAAGACAAGAAAGAACGGATTTCCCGCCTAGTGCTGATGAAGGCGGATGACCGACAAGACGTGGAAGAACTGCGAGCAGGTGATTTAGGCGCAGCATTAGGATTAAAAGACACCTTAACAGGTGACACTTTATGCGATGAAGGATCACCAGTCATTCTGGAATCCCTATTCATTCCTGAGCCTGTAATCTCGGTAGCGGTTGAACCCAAAACCAAAAACGACATGGACAAATTGTCCAAGGCGTTGCAATCGCTATCAGAAGAAGATCCGACCTTCCGTGTCCGCGTTGATCCAGAAACCAACCAAACCGTAATTGCGGGGATGGGTGAACTGCACCTAGAAATTTTGGTAGACCGGATGTTACGGGAATTTAAAGTGGAAGCGAATGTGGGTGCGCCACAGGTAGCTTACCGTGAAACAATTCGTAAAGCCGTTAACAAAATTGAAGGGAAATTCATCCGTCAAAGTGGTGGTAAAGGACAGTACGGTCACGTTGTCATCAATTTGGAGCCAGGAGAACCAGGCACAGGTTTTGAATTCGTCTCCAAGATTGTTGGTGGTACCGTACCCAAAGAGTACGTTAGCCCAGCAGAACAGGGAATGAAAGAATGTTGTGAATCCGGTGTTGTCGCTGGATATCCACTCATTGATGTCAAAGCTACTTTGATAGATGGTTCCTACCACGATGTAGACTCTTCGGAAATGGCTTTTAAAATTGCCGGCTCAATGGCGATGAAAGAGGCGGTATCGAAAGCTTCTCCAGTACTGTTAGAGCCTATGATGAAAGTTGAAGTGGAAGTTCCCGAAGACTTTATCGGGAACGTGATTGGCGACCTCATCGCCCGTCGGGGGCAGATTGAAAGCCAAAGCACTGAACAAGGACTCGCTAAGGTGACATCCAAAGTTCCACTAGCGACTATGTTTGGCTACGCCACAGATATCCGGTCTAAGACCCAAGGCCGGGGTATCTTTACAATGGAGTTCAGCCACTATGAAGAGGTGCCTCGCAGCGTGGCTGAAACTATCATTGCAAAAAGCAAAGGGAACGCTTAATTAAAAAAGGAAACGAGCATTCATGGCACGCGCAAAGTTTGAAAGGAATAAACCCCACGTTAATATCGGTACTGTTGGCCACGTTGACCACGGCAAAACTACCTTAACAGCAGCTATTACAATGACCTTGGCAGCTATGGGTCAGGCTGTAGGTAAGGGATATGATCAAATTGATAATGCACCCGAAGAAAAAGCACGGGGTATTACCATCAATACCGCTCACGTTGAGTATGAAACTGGCGATCGCCACTATGCTCACGTAGACTGTCCTGGACACGCGGATTATGTGAAAAACATGATCACTGGCGCAGCCCAAATGGATGGTGGGATCTTAGTGGTTTCTGCGGCAGATGGCCCTATGCCCCAAACTCGTGAACACATCCTCCTCGCCAAGCAGGTAGGTGTACCCAGTCTAGTTGTCTTCTTAAACAAAGAAGATATGGTAGACGATGCGGAATTGTTAGAGTTGGTAGAACTGGAAGTTAGAGAACTTCTATCTAGTTATGATTTCCCCGGTGATGACATCCCCATTGTCACAGGCTCTGGTCTCAAAGCTCTCGAAGTAATGACCAAGAATCCTAAGACACAACGCGGAGAAGATCCCTGGGTAGATAAAATCTACAACCTGATGGATGCGGTAGATTCCTACATCCCCACTCCTGAGCGGGCTGTTGACCTACCCTTCCTCATGGCTGTGGAAGACGTGTTCTCAATCACAGGTCGTGGTACTGTGGCTACCGGTCGGATTGAACGGGGTGTTGTCAAAGTTGGCGATAACGTTGAATTAGTAGGTATTAGAGATACTCGCGCCACCACCGTAACTGGGATCGAGATGTTCAAGAAGAGTCTTGATCAAGGTATGGCTGGAGATAACGCAGGTGTTTTACTCCGGGGTATTCAAAAGGCTGATATTGAACGGGGTATGGTAATTGCCAAGCCAGGTTCAATTAAACCTCACACTCAATTTGAAGGTGAAGTTTATGTCCTCACAGAAAAAGAAGGTGGGCGGAAAACACCATTCTTTGCTGGTTATCGTCCTCAATTCTATGTGCGGACAACTGATGTAACAGGTACCATCAAAAGCTACACCTCTGATGAGGGCAAAGAAGTAGAAATGGTAATGCCAGGCGATCGCATCAAGATGACTGTGGAACTAATCAACCCGATTGCGATTGAGCAAGGTATGCGCTTCGCTATTCGTGAAGGTGGTCGCACTATTGGTGCTGGTGTCGTTTCTAAAATCCTCAAATAGTACATTCTTGCTTTCGTAACACAGGAGCAGAGATGCTAAAGTTCGTCTCTGCTCTTTTCTATTCCTTCTATATAAGGATTGGCTATTGGGAATAATCTAGTCCTCAGTAACCAGTTTTTAGTCACTTAATTAATCAGAACCTGGAAAACTCAAGATGGCAACTTTACAGCAGCAAAAGATTAGAATTCGCTTACAGGCTTTTGACCGACGTTTATTGGATACATCTTGCGAGAAGATTGTAGACACTGCTAACCGTACTAACGCTACAGCTATAGGTCCGATTCCTTTACCAACCAAACGTAGGATATATTGCGTACTGAGATCGCCTCACGTCGATAAGGATTCCCGCGAACATTTTGAAACCCGCACCCATCGTCGCATTATTGACATTTATCAACCTTCTTCTAAAACTATTGATGCGCTGATGAAGTTGGATTTACCATCTGGTGTAGATATCGAAGTAAAACTGTAACTAGTCATTGGTCATTAGCACTAGGAAAAATGACCAATCACAAATGTTTAGAGACTCAATTAGTATTATTGATAACTTAGCCCTGAAGAAATTTGTCTCAGGGCTTTTTATTTAGCTGTAAAACAAATGATAAAATATAAAAAAAGCACGGGAAAAATAGGGGAAAATAAATTTTTTAAGATGAAATTTATACTTAACTAACAATGACATCCTCTTCTAAAATTGCAGTTCGTGAATTACCTCTGTTCCCGTTACCTGAAGTGGTTCTATTTCCTACTAGACCATTACCCCTACATATCTTTGAATTTCGCTACAGAATCATGATGAACACGATTTTGGAGAGCGATCGCAGGTTTGGAGTCTTGATGGTCGATCCAGTCAAAGGCACAATAGCTAATGTAGGTTGCTGCGCGGAAATTATTCATTACCAACGAATGCCTGATGACCGCATGGAAATGTTAACTTTGGGACAGCAACGGTTTCGTGTTTTAGAGTATGTACGTGAAAAGCCCTATCGTGTGGGTTTAGTAGAGTGGATTGAAGACTATCCACCATCTAAGGATTTACGACCTTTAGCTACTGAGGTAGAACAGCTACTGGTCGATGTTGTTCGTCTTTCTGCCAAGTTAACCGAAAAAGATATTGAATTGCCAGAAGATTTGCCTGATTTACCAACAGAGCTATCTTACTGGGTAGCAAGTAACCTTTATGGTGTAGCTCCAGAGCAGCAAGCATTGCTAGAAATACAGGATACTGTGGCTCGCTTAGAACGAGAAGCAGAAATTTTGACTTCTACTCGTAATCATCTAGCAGCACGTTCTGTGCTAAAAGATACGTTTAATAATTCATAATTGACAGATTTGGGTGGGTATCCCTGCCCTCACAAGGGTAGGTTTTTTGATCTGTGAAGGCAGGACTGGGAAGACAAGGAGGGAACGTAGACAAGGAAGATTTTATACGCACAATAGTCTTTTAACGGAGTATTTCTGTACGGTTTTCCTCCCTTGTCACCTTGTCACCCAAGTCTTGCCCTCACGAGAATGTAAAATACATACCCTTGTGAGATCCCTGCCCACCCCACAAAACTTAGACTTAATTTTGAGTCATACAGTTTCAGTGTTAATGGCTAATTGGTAAGACATTATAGCTGCCAAAAATCTTTAGAATTTCTGTATAATTATTTAATTCAGCCAAAGCGGCTTGCATTGATGCTGTATCAGAATTTGCTTCTATATCAATGAAAAATAAGTATTCTCCTAAAGAGCGTTTCGTGGGACGAGACTCAATTCGACTGAGATTGATATCTAGTTGAGCAAATACTTGCAAAGCTTTAACTAGAGCGCCTGGTATATTAGCAGGTACGCTGAAAGCTAGGGAAGTATGACTGGTAGAAAATGTCTGGTAATCAGCATCGCTTTCAGCCTGACTTACCACCCAAAAGCGGGTACAGTTTTCTGGATAGTCGTTAATACCACTGGCTAAAATGGGCAGGTTGTAAAGTTGTGCTGCTCTACTAGATGATATTGTTGCAGTTGTGATCTCCTGTTTGATTCGCTCTAGTGCCTCGGTGGTGGAGTTAGTAGGAATCAAATTTACATTTGGTAGGCACTGCGCTAACCATCTTTGACATTGCGCTAAAGCTTGGGGATGAGAATAAACAGTTTGAATACTCTCTAAGCTAGTTGCACAGGAAATTAAAGTATGGGAGATAGGCAGAATTAAAGCCAATTTAATTTTTAAACTGTCCAATTGCCACAGTTGATCTAATGTCATACTCACACTACCTTCAATGGAATTTTCCACAGGGACAACAGCTAACTGGGATGCTCCCGTAGCAACGGCTTGTAGTGATTGGGCAATAGTTGCATAAGGGGATAAGTTGGCTTCAATTCCCTGATTTTTTTGCAGCCAGTTGAGATAAAAAAAAGCGGCTTGTTCGGAATAAGTTCCAGGAGGCCCCAAATGTGCGATCATCGCTAAATTCATACTTTTAGCCTTTAGTTACAAATTTGATTGATAATTAAACAAGGTTATAGTTTTTTCTAAACAAATTAAGTTTATTAAAAAATATTAAAATTAGAAAACAATGCTTTAATTTGCTTATGGCTACTAAGTTTACTGCCTCCCAATCGGTCGAAATTGCTGTCCCCAAGCAGCCTATTCCTATTCAGCATTACTTGCGTCAGCCTCAACGTCTTGTCAAGAGTTTGGCTGACAACACCCGGATTCAACAGATTTCCGAGGAAGTATTTCGCTTAAAAATGCGTCCTTTAGCTTTTATGTCATTGAGTATTCAACCCACTGTAGACATGAGAGTTTGGGCTGATTCCCAAGGAACGATTTATTTGCGATCGCTCGGTTGTGAAATCCTGGGTTTTGAGTATGTTAACCAACGCTTTGCACTCAATTTAAAAGGTTATTTATCACCTTACCAGCTAAGTGGTGAGACTCGTCTGCAAGGAAAAGCTGACCTAGAAGTACTAGTGGATATTCCTCAACCATTTTCTCTAACTCCAAAGCCGATTTTAGAGACTACAGGTAATGGATTACTCAAAAGTGTATTGTTGACAATTAAGCAAAGATTATTACACCATCTTCTAACTGATTATCGTAATTGGGTAATATCACAAACAGAAATAATTAAAATTAGCGGTGATAATCCTGAGCTATCAATCCTGAACTTCGATTAACTTTCTATTCACTCAATACTCAATACTCAATACTCGGTACTCGGTACTCGGTACTCATTACTTAAGTTGGCAAGGACGGAAAGATAGACGATGTAGGGGTGATGGACCGTATTGTTGCAGAGCCAGCAAATGTCGCTGGCTCCCATAACCTTTGTTATGCTCTAAGTCATACATGGGATACTTAGATGCTAAACGTAGCACCAAATCATCACGCCAAACCTTGGCCATGATACTTGCAGCCGCAATGTTAAGCGATCGCTCATCTCCCTTAACGATAGTTTGTTGTGGTATCAATAAATCCTTTACCAACTGATTGCCATCAACCAAGCAAATTGTAGGCTGTACTTTTAGCTTCAGTACAGCCCGTTTCATTGCTAACAGCGTTGCTTGCAAAATATTTAGCTTGTCAATTTCTGCTGTGGAAGCATAACCAATTTTCCAGTCTAAAGCCAGCACACCAATTTGCTGCGCCAGCTGCGTTCTTCGGGAAGCAGACAACTTTTTGCTGTCTTTAATTTTAGCTGCCATTAGTTTTGGCAAAGCGTCTGCGGGTAACACCACTGTTGCCGCTACTACAGGCCCAAATAACGCACCTCGTCCCACTTCATCTACACCTGCAACCAACCCATGAGCATCTAAGTAGGTGGACAACTCCAGCCAACTTAATTTGTCTAAGGGTGCGGTTGAGTCAACAGATGGAGATGTTGGCGCAGATGTTGGCTCTGTGTCTAACATAAAAGCCGTTAACTTTCCTCCAGGCTAGAAATACCTCCATCTACTGCTGAAGAACGACGGCGACGACGGCGATTGGAAATGGAAGCGTTATTTATTTCTTCCTCTTCTGTGAAAGACTCAAATCCCGTTTCTTTATAATCTTCCAGCGGTGGTTCAATTGTTGGTTTAGGAAAATATGGTTCTTCTAGCTCAATTTTTGGTGTAGGCATTTTGACTTTAGTAACTTCAGAATTTGTTCTTTCAGAAAAGGTTGATTCTGATGTTGATTCAGTCGATTCAGTTGTTGGTATTGGTGTTTGTCCAGGTTGAATAATGTTAAAAATCACAGATTTGGGATTCCTAACCTCTTGCTCTAACTTCACACCAGGAGAAATTCCCATCAAAGCAAACATATCTTGTTCCTGGAGGGTCATTTCTACAGAAACAATCTGTGGAGGTTCTACCACAGGTTTAACTGGATCTATTTTAACTTTGGTGCGTTCTGTTCTCTCATTCCAGCCAGATTTGCCAAGAGTGGGTGTTCGCAGTCCATCTCGTGCATCTTTAAGAGGAGCTTCGCTAACGCGTCGTGTCTCGGATAGAAGAGATGGCATTTCTGGTGTGTGGGTTAGTTCACCGTCAGTATCCAAGTCTAAATCCGCCTCATTCACAAAAGCCAATGGAGTTCCTAACCGGGATTCATCTTTGCCGTTAATCCCATTCATCCCAATTCGACTACGACGGGTGCGGGTACGACGTTTATTATCACCCATTTCTTGATAACTGGGGTGGTTGATCAGATGGGTAGGACTCAATTCAGAGTCACCTTCAAATCCTTCCCCAAATCCATCATAGCTTTCCCGTGGTTCTTGTATCCGGGCAGATGGCATACGTGGTTCTCTTTGAGGCAGGGGTGCAAATCGGTCTTGTATGTCTGCTGCTGGGATTGGTAATCGGTTTTCTATTTCTCCTGGTAAGCGGAGGGTATGTCCTAAACCGCCACAGGTGGGACAAGTTTCTCCAAACAATTCATAAATATTTTGACCTTGGCGTTTGCGGGTTAGTTCTACTAAACCTAGTTCGGTCAATTGGGCAATCTGCGGACGGGCTTTATCAGCTTTGAGGGCTTTGTTAAAGTGTTCTAAGACTTGTAGTTGATCGCGCCGTGATTCCATATCAATGAAGTCAACAACGATGACACCTGCAATATTCCGCAACCGTAACTGACGAGCAATTTCTGTTGCTGCTTCGCAGTTTGTCCACAAAACGGTTTCTCTAGCTGTTGCTGATCGCGTGAAGGAACCTGAGTTAACATCTATTACTGTTAATGCCTCTGTTGGCTCAATAATGATATAGCCTCCAGAAGGTAAGTCTACTCTAGGTTTGAGTGCTTCACGAATAGCGGCACTGATGCGGAAGTATTCTAAGATGGGAGAGCGATCGCGATGGTGATCAATTAGCACACCTTGTGGTGTTTGACCTCCACTCCAGTTTTGTAAATATTGCTTGACTCGTCGCAATCCAGTACTGGAATCAACGACAATTCTATTCACATCAGCGCCATACATATCCCGCAATACGCGCTGGATAAAGTCATCATCTCGATTCAATAATGCTGGTGGACGGGTAGATTGCGCTTCTTGCTGGATTACTTCCCATTGCCTTTGCAGCAATTCTAAGTCTTCAATAATTGCTTCTTCTGGCTTACCTTCGGCTTCTGTTCGTACCAGTACACCCATACCCGCAGGTTTGATTAAAATTGCCAGGGCGCGTAGGCGGTTGCGCTCACTTTCACTCTTAATTCGCCGAGATAAATTTACACCTCTACCATAGGGCATTAGCACTACGTAACGTCCAGGTAGGGTAATGTTACCTGTGAGCCTTGGGCCTTTTGTTCCCGTTGGCTCTTTCATCACTTGCACTAAGACTTTTTGCTGTGGTGTGAGCAGTTCGGTAATAGCTGCGGCACTACGCTTAAGTTTCAATGGACCTAAATCGGTGACGTGAATAAAACCGTTGCGTTCTGGATCACCAATATTTACAAAAGCTGCGTCTATCCCTGGTAACACATTTTCTACTACGCCTAAGTAGATATCGCCAATTTGGTGATGACCAGTGGCAACAACAAGTTCTTGGATTTGATCTTCAGAAAATACGGCAGCAATTTGATGCTGCTCTGCGATAATAATTTGTTTTGGCATTCAAGTTCCTCAAAAATTAGCAGCACCAAGGGTGGGGATGAGAAGGAAGCTCTCTGTTATACCTCTAGCCCCTACTGGCAGCCTTACAAGGTGCTACTGGTAATAAAAATTCCTTTCTTTGAAAGAGCTTCCCATAATTGGAAGCTATTAAAAACGTAATTGCGTTTACACGCCTGATTATTCCAGAACGAGTGCATATGTTTTAAGTAATTAAATCAACCGTCCGTGGTTGATTTCTGATGCTATACCTTTACCATCTAGGGTATTAGTATTCAGCAGGTGTTGAAAAAAGCATAGTGTTTAGAGATCAGGCACAGAGCTATTGTTCGTAACTGATTCACTTTCTTAGCTATAGAGAGTGTTCTTTAATATGCCTTAGTTTGTCTGGGATACAATCCTAGAATTTGCACTCTACTAATATCTTGGCTTTCGCTCCCTGGATATCAGGGTAATGAACCAGGTCATTCAATAATGCAGCGCCAGAAAATTTCTCTTCACTTCATTTTAACGCAACCTTGGTGACATACTCCACGCATTATTCCCTTTCAGGCAAGTGTGGGCATCTGTGCGACTCTTTTTTGAAGACATTAACTGAGCTTTAAGACCGTGTGTCTCACAGTTCTTTAGATTGATCAAAGTAAGTGCTATTTAATTTCAAACCAGCATTTACGGCTTTGTTTGAAGTTATTTCTAGTATACGCTGATTTGTTCGTTTCCTCCATGCCCTCTATCTCTCGCCTACGGCATTTGGTTTAGAGGGCTGTCGTCACCTCACTTGTATACCCTACGGTAAGAAAACTACATCTCATCACCTGCTTTGCGGGTGGGTGAGAGGCTTCTACTTGTTAGCTAAATTTCAATTCCTAATGATTATGCTCATTCTGAATAACTACTAGCAAGTTACCCTTGAGGAATTATATTGCTAAAACTAGCCGATTACGGTGGATATGCAGGAGGTGAAATTCTGCACTAGCCACTATTTCTAGTATAGTCAAGATTTGTTCAGGACGCAATATCACACCGTCAGGACGACAGCTACCCAAATAACGCAAGACGGCTTTTGACTCAGATTTCGAGTTGTGGGCTGATACTAACTCTATCTCAAATAAGCGATCGCGCAGATTTATAATTTGGTGTTTGCCTGATTTAGTTGTATGGTCTGACAAAATCTCGTCTTTGGCTTGAATAGCAGAAATCCAGTCTTGCCATTGTGTTGATGTTACTTTCCCAATAGTAGACACAGTGAGCAAATACTCTGCTGCTTCCATCACTTGGTTAGCTGCTGGAGATTTCAAATCTATCTCTTCCACATTATATATGGGTATGTCTGTGGGCAGTTGCGTCAGCAGTTGTTCACGAAAACTTTCCACATTCATTGGTTGAGTTAATTCAAAATCCACAATTTCACCGCTACTGGTAGCACCCAATGCTAAGGCGCTTGTCAGGGAAATGCGGGGGCCTGGATGAAACCCACCGGTAAAAGACACTGGTAAACCGGCTCTTCGCATCACTCTATCAAACAGACGCATTAAGTCAAGATGACTTACTAAAGCCATATCACCTTGTTTACCAAACCAAACCCGCAGACGTTGTGCTTTGGTGGTATTTGGGACAAACTCGCCCACAAATGCCGGAATTTCTGGAGGTTTGATAACGATATTATGACCGAAATCAGTGCCGCAGACACCACAATGAGAACAACCTTCAAAAGAACAATCGGGAACAATTGCCGCTTCTAGAGCGCGTTGTAAGTCTTCTTGGAGCCACTTTTTATCAATCCCTGTATCAATATGATCCCAAGGTAAAGGAGTATCGAGTACCGGGTGAAGAGTACCGAGTGAAGAGTGCTGAGTGCTGAGTTTTGAGTCCTGAGTGAGGATTTTTTCCCCTGCTTCCCCGTTCCCTACAGCAAAGAGATTCCATTCGCCATTTTCAACTAGGCGGTATTTCCAGTCTAGTCCAGCTTCAGCAATCGCATTTTCCCAAGCTTTAAAAGCCTGTTCTACGTTTTCATACCAAGAATCCATCCCTGCACCCAATTCCCAAGCCCGACGCAATACTTTTGCTAAAGAGCGATCGCCCCGACCTATAAAGTCTTCCATTGCTGAAAGGCGGAAATCAGTGAAATTCACCTTTACTCCCCGCATTCGTCGGAATTCTTGTCGCAGTAAACTTTGCTTGCGCTTAAACTCAGAGGTAGAAACCGAGTGCCATTGAAATGGTGTGTGTGGCTTGGGCGTAAAATTAGAAATCGTCAAATTAAAATTAATTGATCTTCTGCCTTTAGCCCAACATTCTTGCTGTAACCATCTTACCGTTTCGGCAATACCCAAAACATCAGTATCTGTTTCGCCGGGTAAACCAATCATAAAATACAACTTGATTTTATCCCAGCCTTTGTCCCAAGCTGTTTTTATTCCTCGCAATAATTCTTCATTTGTCAAGCCCTTATTCACGATGTCCCGCATCCGTTGGGTTCCGGCTTCAGGCGCAAAAGTCAAGCTGCCTTGTCGCGTACCTCCAAGAATATTAGCAATATTCTCATCAAATCTGTCTACTCTCTGACTGGGTAAAGTCAGGGAAATATTTTCATTTTTTAATCTATTTTTGATTTCCATCCCCACAGCAGGGAGGGCTAAATAATCAGAACAACTGAGGGAAAGCAGGGAAAACTCATTGTAACCTGTCGCCCGCATTCCTGCTTCAATTGCTTCTACAACCTGATCCGGTTCTACATCTCGTGCAGGACGAGTCAACATTCCTGGTTGACAAAAGCGACAGCCACGAGTACAACCGCGCCGAATTTCTATTGTCAAGCGATCATGTACTGTTTCGACGTAGGGAACTAACCCAATAGAATAAGCAGGAATCGGCGTTGCTACTCTGCGGAGAATGCGTTTTGGTACATCTGGACGCAGGGGATATACCGCACCACCTTCTCCCATTTCATAAAACCGAGGCACATACACCCCAGGAATTTGCGCCAAGTCTAGCAAGAGTTCTTCTCGACTCAAAAGAGCTTTTTTCCCTTCTGCTAATACCAAGCCAATTTCTGGTAACAGTTCTTCACCATCCCCCAAAGCAATAAAATCAAAGAAATCAGCGTAAGGTTCCGGGTTAGATGTTGCAGTTTGTCCACCAGCGAAAATCAAAGGAAATGGGGAGGAATCTTTATCTTTCTCTTGCCCCCTGCTCCCTGCCCCCTGCTCCCTGCCTCCTACCTCCTCCCTCTCTCTCCATGTCAGAGGAATTCCTGCTAAGTCCAACATTTCCAGGATGTTGGTTGCACCTAATTCATAACTGAGACTAAAGCCTAAAACGTCGAATTCTGTCAGCCAGCGTTTGGACTCTACCGCAAACAAGGGTGTCTGGGTGGTGCGGAGTTTTGCTGCTAAATCTGGCCCTGGTAAATAAGCGCGATCGCACAACTGATTTGGTTGGGCATTCAAAATATTATAAAGAATGATATGTCCCAAATTAGATGCACCAACCTCATATACTTCTGGGTAAGTTAACACCCAGCGTATAGTTGCCGTATCCCAAGGCTTGTGTACTGCTAAACGCTCGTTACCGAGGTAACGGGCAGGTTTTAAAATATCCGGTGTTATTAATTGCTCAACTAAAACAGCCACTTTGCTATCTTCTAGCTACCTTAAATTACAGCTAACCACCTTTAACTTAGCATTGATTCGGTCTTTCAACGTAATTTATCATGGTGAATGAGAACTGTTTCACTGTCACCTATGTTTTTCAGAACTTAGGTTTATTTGAACATAAACTGTTTTAGCTAAATTGACTATATGCCTGAAGTTTCTTTGCTGAATCTTTATTGGTTGACTCTTTTTGTTTAAAGATTGTCATATTTATACTATAAATTGTATTGATATATACATTTTTTTTGTTTGAGTTAAAAAACAATCAACATAGACAGCCAAAAGACAGATTAACCATCTGTAGCTATGATGATAGACCTTACTATAGCTATAAATTACAGGATTTAAGCAAAAATACCCCCAAATGTTCTCCCAAATTTTGATCTTCACTAATAGCAAAAGGCAGGGTAAAAAAACTGTGTATCTCCAACTTTCTCGTGATCTAGATCACTCAATTCTGGATGTTTGGATCACTTTTTATACCGAGGTTTATCTTAGATAATAGATAACAATTACAGTTGGTTTATTCTTTATGAGCACACAATACGCAATTCGTCAATTAGTAGAGAGAGCGTTGCACATAAAAAAATTAACGCCAGAAATAGAAAATGAGATCAACTCAGAACTGACGCAACTGGGTTACATATCCGACGTTGATTATGAAGCCCTAGAATTATTAATGGCAGAGATGGATGCAGGTCGAGTTCAGTTAGTCCCCCAGTGGGGATAATCACTCTTGATAAATTCACAATTCTTTACCATTCTGGGAGGCTTGCCAAAGTTGGTGAATAAACTGATTGAGTTGCTGTTGAGCAACTGTATTAACGTCGGCTTTTGCTTCCTTGGGTAAAAGTTGACTCAATAGACCAATGACTTCTGTATCCAGTGCCGCCTGAAATAACTTGATAGGCCACAATAAGTCAGATGCATCTCGCAAATCGGTGATTAGTGGTGTTTCGTGGCTAAAGTTAGCCAAAAGCAAAGGACGCACCCAGCACAAATCACGAGAAATTACAACTTGAACGACTTCAGCATAAAGATTTCTGTCACTATAATTTAAAGAAACAATCTGTCCCGGTTGAAAGTTAGGGCTAATATCCATTTTCTTAATTTTAAAAGTAATACTAGTGTAGTATTATGATAATGCTTGAAGTTGTATAGTCTTCAGCGCCAGCAACAGCCAGACAGCAAAAATTTTTTGCCTGGAATTGAAACAGAAATGTTATAAGATTAAGTAAACAACTGTTAAGCAGAAGCTCAACAGAAACCGTATTGTAGTAAATCAAGTATAAAAGAGCAAAGAGTAGTGTCAGTCGAAACCATTGAGAAGCGTTCCACATCCCGCAAGCTCGCGCCTCAGTATCGCGTTTTGCTCCATAACGACGACTACAACTCTATGGAGTATGTGGTTCAAGTACTAATGACAACTGTGCCGAGTATTACCCAGCCTCAAGCTGTGAGCATCATGATGGAAGCTCATAGTAATGGGTTAGCTTTAGTTATTACTTGCGCTCAGGAACCCGCAGAGTTCTATTGCGAAACATTAAAAAGTCATGGATTGAGTAGCACCATTGAACCTGATGAATAGTAATTGGTCATGAGTCATTGGTCATTAGCAGTATAGTGTTGACTGAATGATATTTGACTAATCCATGATGAAAATTAATCTAGACCAACTAGCCCAGTACCCCGTCCTTGCCAGACTGGGTTGTTTCATTCTGGCTTTGTTGTTATTATGGCTACCTTTAGCAGCACCGATATATTTATTCGTGGAAGATACTAATTTAGAAAGTATCTTGACAATGGTGCTACTTTATGTGCAGTTTATTTTTTTGGTCAAGCTATGGGGACAACGAGTCTATCAACAGCCTCAGATATTAACTCATTATGGTTTAGAGTTTTCACGCCAAAACGGCGTAAATTTTGTTCAAGGCTTGGCTATTGGATTAATTAATATTTTGATTGTATTTGGTGTACAGGGTTTGTTAGGTTGGTTGGTATGGCAACAACCCAAAGTTTTTTTATTGAAAATAGTTTTAGAAGGTTTACTAGTTGGGTTCGGTGTTGGTTTTGCAGAGGAATTATTATTTCGCGGTTGGTTATTGGATGAGCTAAAAAGAGACTATAGTTTAAGTTTAGCAACTTGGATAGATGCTATTTTATTTGCTGTCGCCCATTTTATTAAACCCTTAGAAGCTATTATTCATACTTTGCCACAATTTCCCGCTTTGGTATTATTAGGATTAACGCAAGTATGGGCAAAAAGTTGGTGTCGAGGCCGTTTGGGTTTACCTATTGGTTTACATAGTGGTTTAGTTTGGGGTTATTACATTATTAATGTAGGAGAATTAACAAAACATTCAGGGGTAGTTCCTGACTGGGTGACAGGTGTGAATAATAATCCTTTACAGGGAGTAATGGGGGTGTTATTTATGGGTGGAATGGCTTGGTGGATGCGAGGGAGAAGTACTAAATTTCATGATGATTAGATATCTTGTTATTTTACTGTTATTAATATTTTCTGTTTCTTGCACATCTCCAGCTTTGGCTAATGTCTGTCGGCATTATAATGGACATGAAATTTGCATTCTTAGTATTAAACGCAGTGCAAAAAAATATTGGGAATATCGGGCTGCTGTAAGTGTAGACGGTGTAAAAACACCTGTTGAAATTTACAATTGTCATGCTAAGTTTAAGGTTAATAAAGATAAGACTCTTACTCAATTTAAAGAGAATAGTCCTGGTGAGATGATTTGTAGTTTTTTTCAGAAGTAATCATGGAAAAATTTGAACAAACATAATATATCCCCGCAAACCCCCTTAAAAAAGGGTAGCGAAGATAAGTTACAAATATCATTCTTTTAGTGAAATGGTATCATCAGATTTTTCTATTTATTGGGTGTCGTAAAAACACGCCAAATAATAAATACAGTAATCCCTATATATGAGAATACAGTCAGCCATTCTTGCCAACGTGATATATCATTCATAAGCAAAAAGAAGGATCAAGAAACCGCTTCCAGAATTGTACCTACCAAACAAGCCCGATCTAAATTAACTCCGTTCAAATTTGCAGCTTCTAACTCTGCACAAAGTAAGTTAGCCCCTGTTAAATTCGCTCCTGCCAGGTTTGCACCCCGCAAGTCTGCTTCTTCGAGATTGGCTTCACTTAATAATGCCCCTTGTAAATCAGCCCGGCTTAAATCTGCACCTTTAAGATTTGCCCCTGTGAGGTTTGCACCGCGTAATTCAGCACTTCGTAAGTCAACACCTTGTAAGTTCACACTCATTAAATTAGCACCACTTAAGAAAGCACCAGCCAAAGTAACATCGCTGAGTGTTGCACCCATCAAGTTAGCACCCCGCAAATTGCTACCCCGCATATCAGCACTGCTTAAGTCTGCTTGCATCAAATTTGCTCCCATGAGGTTAGCCCGCAAGTCAGTTTCTTGGAGGTTAGCGCCCATCAAATTCGCACCTTCAAAATGTGCGCCTTCGAGTTTAGAACTAGTAAAGTTAGTACCAACTAGGGTTGCACCGGCTAAGTTGACGCGGCTTAAATCTATTTGGGATAGTTCCTCGTCTTCTAAATCTACTCCTGGGAGTTGTTTGATTTTTCCTAATCTAATGGCTTCAATATTCATTTGCTGTAATTACTAATCTCCTCACTACTTTTGCTATGGCTGTCCCATCGTGAATCAAGTAACCACATACCACTACTGACTTTAGCTATCATTAGGGGTAAGTCAAGTCCCTGTTGTAAACCCATGACTAATAAAGTTAGGGTATCTACAAGTTTAGGGTCGAAGCGGGTAGATTGTTGCAGTCTGCACTCATCTAAAGCTTGAGCAAATATATCTTCTCCGCTTTTATCTGAGTATTTTTGCTGATTGACTCGCGACTGAAAATCTGATGCTAATGCTAAAATTCTCGATTCTAGGGGGATTTCATCTCCAACTAAACCGGCTGGTTCTCCTGTTCCGTTCCACCACTCAGTTTGGTGAGTGATAATTTGGGCAACTGCTCGCAATCGTGGCATTGTCCGTAATACTTGTACTCCTGGGATTAGGGGACAGGTTAGGGGACAACTGGGAGCATTTTCTTGGTAGCTGGTGGATGTGCTGCGAACGAGGATGCTTTCAGCATTTTGTAGTGGATCTATGCGGTGTAATAACCCTGCTAGGCGCAATCTCTTAATTTGCCATGCTGGTAAATCTAACAACTGACCGATTGTTTCCGAAAGTGCCACGACTTCTGCTGCGGCTTTGGGGTTGCTGATATTCGCTAAATCCATTAATTGCGCCATCCGCAAAAATGCCTGGATTTCGTTAGAAACCAAGTTGCGATCTAGGGCTTTTTGTTGCAGGGCTGCGGGGAGGGTTAATTTTTCTTGTCCTGCTTGTAGGTAATCGACGACGCGGGAAACAACTGCACTTAGGTCTTTTGGTGGGGTGATAGAAGCTTGAATCGCTTGTTTATGGGTGCTGAGTTTGGTTGCTAATTCTGGGTTGTATTTTTGAATGTGAGCGATCGCTATTTCTGCTGTTTCACTGACTAACTCTGGTTCAAATGTCCACAAACCATAAAATTTACGTTCTAAATCTGATCCTGGTAAACCACCGATTCCATAATCAGCATCAGATAATTCTTGACAAATTACCATTGCTGTGTATTCAGGTGATAAAATAATCAAATGCCATTCCTGCTCTACAGGATCACCTGCGGCTATAGCTACTAAATCAACATTGGGTAACTGACTCGTAGGATGTTCTGCAAAACCCGCATCAGCAGAAGCCATAATCGCAATTTCACGGCTGCGCTTGGCAATATCTGCGTATCTATTAGCTTCCTGCAAATACCATTTACCTTGTTGAAACGCTGTTATTACTAAAGGCGCACCATCATCAGTTAAAATATGGTCTTCCAGCGCATGACACAGCGAGACGAGGGTATTCTTGTAGTACACACCAAAATGAATTGGCCTGTTACTATGACGATGAGCTACTTCTAATTTTTGGAGAATTGAACCTTCTAGCATGAATTTTGGTGAAGATAATCGCAGATGATGGGAGGGGGACAAGTGAAAATTCAATCATTTCCCGTACTCCCTTGTTTTCTATGATACGCCTGCCAGATGTTTCTCTTTAGTTTCAATTGGCGCTGAAAGTGCTGTTTCTAACTCAGCACACCCTAGTTTTTCTTCTAAGATATTCATAACTTCACGTCCGAAGTCGTTGGGGTTGCGTCGCCAAGCTTGTAAACAGACTTCTCCGAAAAATGAACCTAGTGGTTCAGGGTTCCACAGAAGTTTTTTAGCTGTCCAGGGCATCAAACTCATTGGATCATACCCTGGTTTGAGGATACCTTCTTTAAAGGCATATTCTTCTAAATGGGTATGAGGTTGTAGTCCAATAAAGAAAATGGCAGGCTCTACTTTATCAGCACCGAAAATCCGTTCCAGTTCCCGGTGATAAGCGATCGTTTGGCGAATGGTTTCATGACGTTCGTCAATGACATTAAAAGAGTAATTGACGGAAACCAAGTCATTGAAACCAGCGGCTTTTAAATCACGACAGTTTTGCAAGACAGTCCGCAGATTATACCCCATCCGCATTTTTCGCACCAACTCTTGAGAACCGCTAGTAATACCGATTTCAAAGTAGTTCATCCCTGTTTTTGCCATCAAGTCACACAACTCTGGAGTTAAGTTGTCTGCTCTGATGTATGCTGCCCAGTTTATATCTGTCATCCCAGAATCGACAATCTTTTGTAATAGTTCTATAGCATCGTCGATATATTTGCGTGCAGGGATAAATTGAGCATCAGTAAACCAGAAGTTGCGAATGCCGCGATTATATAATTGGCGCATCTCGGCCACAACTTCATCGGCAGGGTTAATGCGTACCTGTTTGCCTTCAACAACAGTGTAAACGCAGTAACAGCAGTTATGAGGACAACCACGCTTGGTTTGTACACCGACATAGAAATCTCGATCTTGCAGGTAATAATTAAATTCCGGCCAGATATTTTCTATGTAGTCATAGTTACAAGCTGTTTTTTCTAAGGGTGTGGGTTGTTCGTGGATCAGACGTTCTCGTGGTTGATTTTCTCCCACTACATAGCAACGTTCATCTCGAAACTCTTGGCCACCTAAGAATTTGGTCAGCAAGGTTTCTCCTTCACCGACAGAGATGATTGTTCCTTGCGGTAAGCTTTTGCCCAACTGTTGATAAAATACGCTGACTGCACCACCACCTAAAACTACACGTGCTTGAGAGTGATATTTTTGGGCGCGAGCTAAACCACGTTTAACTAAACCTAAGTTGCGCCACAACTCTACATAATAGGCAATGAAAATGCGTAAACCGCCTAATGCCCCACGTAATTTGGTGAGCGGGTTTTTGGCATAGTAAAATTCAAAGGCGTTTTGCAGTGGGTTTCCACCGCGTCCACCTACTGGAGCATATATTTGAATATCGCGCCAAGAAAAGACTAGGAGTGTGGGTTTAAATTCATCAATACAGGTATCTAGGGCAGTAGCATAATCTAAAGGTGGTACTGTGCCTAAATCAAAAATCCGCTGTTCGATGTTGGGAAACAGCTTGTGGACGTGATCAGAAAGATAAACAACCCCAATGGGAAAGATGGGGTTACAGGGAAGGCGAACGTAAAGAATGCGGTTTTCCGTCATAATGTTTTAACTTCCATCTTGCCGATTTTTTAGGTGAAACCTATAGAAACATCTGTTTTAAACTGTTTTTTTAGTTTACTGAAATTACCAAGATTTTGCTTGACATTTGAGCAAATTATTGATATTGAAAAACTTGATGTTAGTAAAAGTGCAAAAAGCTAAAACTACTGTGCATAAAATTATGTGAAATTATACAGAGAGATAGACTTTATGAGGAAAAATTTCATATAGCTTTACCATAACATTGACTCTATTCATTAAGCGATGTTTTTCCTCTGTAATTCTGGAGATAGATGATAAGGGAACAGGGAGAAGGGGTTAGGGAGTAAGGAGTAGCCTGGAAAGTCTGGGGATGATAAATTTGAAAAAATGAGATATGGTCAGGAAATTTCTATAAATAAAGACATAACTTTAGATAGAAATAATGCAGAAAATTCCAGTTGGTAGTCGGAGTTACAGCAACTGGGGATCGGGCGATGTTAGTTTTGCCTATGTAATGTAGAATTGTGGCGTAAAAGCTCCTCAGCAGTTATGGCTCAAATATTAGATCCTCTACCACCGGAGCAATCGGGGAAGTTTCTCTGCTGCTACGTCAATGCCACAAGTAAAATGCAGGTGGCTCGCATCTCCAATATTCCTAACTGGTACTTTGAAAGGGTTGTGTTTCCTGGACAACGGCTAGTTTTTGAAGCCCCGAAAGAAGCTCAGATGGAGATTCATACGGGAATGATGGCAAGTTCAATTTTATCGGATACAATACCGTGCGATCGCCTAGCCATCAGTGAACCTACTAGCAATGGATGTGATGATACAGATTCTTTAGAAGAAAAAAAACCGATAAATACCACTTCGATGGGTTCTTCCATAAATACAAAAGTTGGAGATACTACAAAGCCCTTACAAATCTTAGGATTAGCATCGGTTGATTGAAAAAAATTTTTCTCAATTTTTAGGGTTGCTGAGTTCAGCAGCCTTTTTTATTGATGCTTATTGCTTACAATCGGAATAGCTGTAATACCGTTTCACTTTAAATCTAATACCAATAGGCCGCAGAGGGAAAGAATTACAACCCAATGATTTGTATCAGGATTTTCGTGAAATGGATGTCTACACCGAGAACAGCAACTAGAAGAAACCTTATTTTTGCTATTACTATATATTCGATGTTGATTATTTTCAACGCTTGGCACTCACGTATTTTTCCGTAGATGAGCGTAGAAAAGAGAGTGAAGCGATCGCAGTTGCCGAACTTATTCACACTGCTATTCAAGTATTAAGCATTCCCCCCAGTTTCTGAGTTAAGTGATTCAGTCACAGTTAACCTTGGTTTTTGTCCTCTTGATACCTACTTCCGAACTATCATCAAGCAGATTGATGAATCGAGACGATTAGGCTCTTTACCGTACCAAACAACAAGAGCGTAATCAACCTATAATTTTCTCCGAATATGTCGCATGATTGTATTAGGGCTTACGCACGAGTGACGGAATATCAAACTGCGGAAAACGCAGAGAACACGGAGGAATCAGATTTTGGGAAAGTTTTTGCGTAAATTCTATGTATTTTACAGTCAAACCCGAACATAGTGTCCCTTGATTTTAAGAGACCTGAAACAGGAACATCTCTATATTCATTGAATAAATGTGAGCAATTATGAGCTTTTTGGCTGTTGTTAAATAGCCATTGGAATATGAATAATACTGCCGCTAACTGGTTCACTAAAATATTTACCAAAGTACCGCTCAGAACCTTGTTGATTGTGCCGTTTGTTGTGCAAACCGTAGGAGTGGTGACACTGGTAGGTTATTTGTCTTACCGGAGTGGAGAGGGGGCTGTAGAGAAGTTGGCAAATCAATTAATGACGGAAGTGAGCGATCGCATTGATCAACATCTAGATAGTTATTTGGGCAAAGCCCAGGAAATCAACCACACCAATGTAGATGCCTTTGAGTCGGGAATCTTAGACTTGAATGATTTTAACGCTTTAGGCAAATATTTTTATCGTCAGGTGCGATCGTTCAATTTTGCATACATTAATTTCGGCAGTAAAGAGGGAGGATTTATTGGTGCTGGTTATGGACTGGATAATAATTTGGGAATTGGAGAAATTTCTATATCTGATCTCAGCAAAATCCGCTCCTACTCAGTAGATGATCAGGGTAATCGGCTCAAGTTAGTGGCTACGATTAAAAACCCGCAAACGAATAATGCTGCCTGGTACTTAGATGCTGTCAAAGCTGGTAAGCCGATCTGGAGTTCCATTTATACTTGGGGAGATTTACCTGATCATATCAGCATTTCCGCCAGCACTCCCGTTTATAACGCGCAGAAAAATTTGCTAGGTGTACTCGGTATTGATTTGGAACTCTCACAAATCAGTCGATTTCTGAAAACGCTGAATGCAAGGAGATCCGGTTATATTTTTATCATTGAGCAATCAGGGTTAATTGTTGCCAGTTCGGAAGATCAATCCCCAGTTACCATCATGAATAGTAAAGCTACACGACTAAAAGCCTTGAATAGCCGTGAACCTGTCATCCGTGACGTGACGCGAGATTTAATACAACGATTTGGCGGTTTACAAGACATTTCTCAGCCACAAATTCTCCGTCTTGCTCTAGAACAAAAAGCCTTTGTCAAAGTTAGACCCTACCGCGATTCCTATGGCTTAAATTGGCTTGTGGTGACAGTGATTCCCGAAAGGGAATTTATGACAGAAATTCATGCTAATGCCCGCAGAACTATTCTACTTTGTGGCTTGGCGCTGATGGTTGCTATTGTCATGGGTAGCCTCACCGCATACTGGATTTCTCAACCTATTTTGCGATTAGGTCAAGCTATGGCCAAGGGAGAATGGCAAAATTCTTTATCTGAAGATATAGCCATAGCAGAATTGAAGGTTTTAGCAACATCATTTAACCAGATGTTTGCTCAAGTCAAACAAGCCTTTCAGGAATCGGAAACCAAATTTTCGACTATTTTTCATACCACTCCTAACCCCGTTTGGATTTTCACCTTAGGGGAAGGAATATGTGTGAATGTTAATGAAAATTTTTGCCAGTTTTGGGGAGATACTCAAGAAAACATCGTCGGTAAAACCTGTGTAGAATTAGGAATTTGGGTAAATCTGGAAGATTCGTATCACTTCCGACAAACTCTAATGAATGAAGGAAGTCTCCTAAATTTTCAAACAGAGATTCGCACTTATTCAAACCAAATTAAGACCGTTCTGATGTCAGCTAGGGTGGAATCATTAGATGGGCAAGATTGCATCATTGGCGTAATGAAAGATGTCAGCGATCTCTACAAGGAGTTGCGTTTACGCAAACAAGCTGAACAAACCTTATTAGAAAGCGAACACCGATTTAGGAGCTTGTTTGAAAACTCCCCCATTGCTTATCAGTCCCTCGACGCACAGGGATGTTTTATTGATCTCAACTCGCAATTATGTGACTTATTGGGATACACCCAAACAGAACTCATTGGTAGGAGTTTTGGCGAATTTTGGTCACTGAAGACACAACCCTATTTCTCAGAAGCATTTGCATATCTCACAAGTAATAAAAAGGCAAATGCAGAATTGTACCTAAAAAGAAGGGATGGTGGCGAGATAGTCGTTCTGCTCGAAGCTCGTGTTCAATGCGAACCAGACGGTCAATTTGTGAAAACACATTGCGTTTTATACGACATCACTGAACGCAAGTACATGGAGGACGCATTACAGTATAGCCAGAATTTATTAGCAACATTAGCGTCTAACATCCCTGGAACAATGTACACCCTTGTTCAGCATTCTGATAAATCTTTTACTTTTGAATACATCAGCTTGGGTTGTCGATATCTATTAGAATTAGAACCAGAAGAAATTTTAGAAACCCCTGGTCTTTATTTTGCACAAATTCATCCTGATGACCGGGATGGATATGAGGCTACTGCTGCTCTTAGTGCCAAAAATTTAGAGCCATTTTTTTATGAGTGGCGAATAATTACACCTTCCGGCAAACTGAAGTGGGTACAAGCAAATTCTCGTTATGAATTGCGACAGAATGGAGATACTGCGTGGCATGGCGTTTTGCTTAATATCACTAAGCGTAAACAAACTGAAGAAGCTTTGCAGAAGAGTGAAGCCATGTTGTCAGAAGCCCAGCAGGTTGCCCACATTGGCAATTGGGAGTATGAAGTAACCACGGGTAAAATTACTTGGTCTACTGAACTATTCCAGATTTTGGGACGTGACCGGACACTGGGTGAACCTACCTATGAAGAAAATCTGCGGCTTTACCATCCCGAAGATGCTGAACAGCTACACCAGGCGGTTGAAAGGTCGCTCTTGACAGGAGAATCCTATCAATTAGAACTGAGAGTTGTGAATGTAGATGGCTCTTTTCGGTATACCGAAGGTAGAGGCAAGGCTGAAATTAATGCTCAAGGACAAGTTGTTCGGCTGTTTGGCACAACTCAAGATATTACTGAGCGCAAACAAGCAGAAGATAAACTGAAGGAGAGCCAGCATTTTATTGAAAAGATTACACAGCTAACGCCAAATCTACTTTATATTTATGACCACATTGAACAGCGTAATGTTTACATGAATCGTTCTGTTGCAGAAACATTGGGCTATTCAGCCGCAGCAGTTCAGGAAATGGGAGCTAAGTTGTTTTCCATCATTTGTCATCCAGACGATCTAAATCTGGTCTATCAGCTCATGCAACAAACTTATAGTCTGCAAGATCATGAGTTTGTGGAAATAGAGTATCGCGTTCGGGATATTCAAGGTCAATGGCATTGGCTTTATAGTCGAGATATGGTGTTTTCTAGAACTGAAGATGGTAGGGTAAAGCAAACTTTAGGCACATCCCAAGATATTACTGCTCGCAAACAAGTAGAATTAGCTTTACTTGAAAGCGAAAAGAAATTAAAAGAGATTTCTGCATCTTCTCCAGGAGTAATTTATATTGCGGTTAGGCGGTTGGACGGTTCTTGGTACTATGAATATATGAGTCATGCTTTTGAGGACATTCATGAAGTTACTGTTGAGCAGGTACTGGAAAATCCCAACCTCTGTTTTGAGCAGTTTCATCCTGATGATAGCGATCGCTATCAGGAAGCAGTGGCTCACAGTCTGGAAACTATGTCTCCTTTTAACTATGAGTGGCGCATTATCACCCCTTCAGGAAAACTCAAGTGGATAAAAGCAAGGTCTAGACCAGAACTGCGGGAAAATGGAGAGATTGCATTTTATGGTGTTGTCTTAGATGTGAGCGAAAGGGCGCGGCTTGAAGCCGAACGCAAAAAAGCAGAATTAGCCTTACGAGAAGCAGAATATAATCTCCGATTGGCAAATCAAGAACTCGAAAAACAGGCCAATATTGATGGGTTAACGCAAATTGCTAATCGTCGCTGTTTTGACCATCGCTTAGAGGCAGAATGGCTACGACTATACCGAGAACAGCAACCTATTTCTCTACTATTATTTGATGTTGATTATTTTAAACGCTATAACGATTCCTACGGTCATCAAATGGGGGATGAATGCCTGATTCAAATCGCTCAAGCGGTTCAACAGGTGGTGCGTTGTCCAACGGATTTAGTGGCTCGCTACGGTGGGGAAGAATTTGTGGTTATTTTACCTAATACTGACATTGAAGGAGCGATCGCGATCGCTCGACGCATTCATTCTGTAATTAAAGATTTAGCAATTCCTCACCAAGCTTCGGAAGTGAGCGATACAGTTACAATTAGCCAGGGCATTACTACCCAGATACCGACCTCTGGCACATTATCAACAAACTTGGTCGAACAAGCAGATCAAGCACTCTACCGCGCCAAGCAACTGGGGCGTAATCAGTCTATAATTTTCTCTCTCTAAAGGAAAACTTTCCTTTACTCAACTTTTATTATGAATCTACCTTCTTTTCTCTGGTTATGGAAAATAGCCGCATGGTCTATGGGGCTGTCACTATTGGCATATTTATTTTTAGCAATTACTGGTATTTGGATGTTTAGAGTGAGAAAAACAGGACAATCTCCTTTCGACATCCCAGTGATAGATGGAAATAGCAGTATCAGATTACTACACTACATCATTGGCATCACAATGGTTAGTCTAGTGCTGCTACTTCTCGCCGTTGGTATTGTCGGCACCTTAGGTCATTTTGGCTCTTTGGGACACTCATCACACTTGATCGCTGGATTAATCGTCGTAGGATTGGTGTTAATATCAGCTTTTAGTGCCACCCAAATTAGCACAAGAAAGCCTTGGGCTAGACCTTTACATATTGGTTTAAATATCTTGTTATTTATAGGTTTTGCTTGGGTTTCTTTAACTGGTTGGACTGTAGTCCAAAAATATTTACCGAAAAATTGGGTCTAAAGCCCCGTCCTTCTAGGACGGCTTTTCTTCCTGCAACCGATCAATCCAGTCTTCAATCATTTGAGTCATAGTTTTTCGCTTCTGTTTGGCGACCTTTCTCAGTTTTTCAAGTCTTTGAGGGTCAACCCGTACACTCAGTCTTTCTTTCATGCTGCTATCCATCGGCTACCCATTTATGGTATCATGGGCGATATGAAAACACTGAAGTTTAAGCTCTATCAACACAAGCGGAATAGACACCTCAAGCGCACAATTAATGCTGCTGGGGTGATTTATAACCATTGCATTGCCCTCCATCGACGCTACTACCGGATGTATGGCAAGTATTTGAGTTGTGCAAAACTTCAGTCACACATTGCCAAATTGAGAAAGCGTAATTCATTTTGGCAGCAGGTAGGATCACAGGCAGTGCAAGATATTTGTCAACGGATTGACAAAGCCTATCAATTGTTTTTCAAGCACAACAAGAAAGGAGTAAGACCACCAGGATTCAAGAAGGTTAAAAAGTACAAATCCTTCACCCTTAAGCAAGCAGGGTATAAGTTTTTGAGTGGTAACAGGGTAAAAATTGGTAGTAAAGTTTATCAATTTTGGAAGTCTAGAGAGATTGAGGGAACAGTCAAAACCCTAACTATTAAACGCACGACCTTGGGTGAATTGTTTATGGTCGTGGTTGTTGATGATGGTAGCCCAGAAGTTGAAGTTAAGACGGGTAGAATCGCGGGCTTTGACTTTGGGCTGAAAACATTTCTCACTTGTTTCTCCTCCGGAGATGCTACGCGAACAGACGGTACTAAGATTGAGTCTCCCCAGTTTTTCAAACAGTCCCTAAATGCCATCACCAAAGCGGCTAGGCAACACTCTAAAAAGCTAAAAGGCTCATCCAACAGGGAACGAGCAAGAAAGAATTTAGTACGCAAGTATGAGGATATCTCTAATCGTCGGCGTGACTGGTTCTGGAAGTTAGCCCATGAGTTAACAGACAAGTTTGATGTACTGTGTTTTGAGACTTTAAACCTCAAGGGAATGCAGCGACTTTGGGGTAGAAAAATATCGGACTTGGCGTTTGGTGAGTTTCTACAAATCTTAGAATGGGTTGCCAAAAAGAAAAATAACCTGGTTGTTTTCATCGACCAGTGGTATCCCAGTAGTAAAACTTGCTCTAGTTGTAGGCACGTTTTAGAAAACTTGGATTTATCAGTCAGAGAGTGGCGTTGTCCGTCATGTCAATCAGTTAACGGGAGAGACGAAAACGCAGCACGTAATATTCAAATGGTTGGGGCATCATCCATTAGGTTAGGCGATGTCAGACAGGCTATGCCTGCAATTGCTGTTTGAGCCTAGAATCCCCATGCCTTTAGGCTGGGGAGTATGTCAACATAGTTGGGTAATTGGTAATTGTTTAGAATAAGAAAGAAAAAAGCATGAAAATCTAGCCGTGACAGCAAACTTAACCGATAACTCAACTTCTGTTTTTCGTCTGTCTCCCTTGATTAGAATCACTCTGTTGAGTCTATACCTGGCACTCACAGTCCCCTTACCTTTTTTAGCTCAAGCGACAGCCGCACCCACACCACCAGCATTATTGTGGGTAGGAATTATCATCGGTTTTGTAGGACTATATGCGGTCTTAACTGAAAGAGTGATAGTAGACGATCAGGAAATCCAAGTAACTTATCCCATTTGGGTTCCCCGCTTCTTTCGCAAAGGTTGGTCTTTACCTTGGTCAGATATTAAAAGTTTAAAACCCCGCACGACTGGTCAAGGGGGTATAATTTATTATTTTCTCAGCCAAGACGGAAAAGCTTATCTGCTCCCAATGCGTGTGGCTGGATTTGCCCGTTTAGTCAAAATCGTACAAACTAAAACAGGCATTGATACTAAAGATGTTCGTCCTCTAGCACAACCTTGGATGTATCTCATTTTATTTGCTTGTACTCTGCTGCTGTTATTGGTAGATGTTTGGACTATCAATACAGCAATTCTTGGTAATTCGTAATTCGTAATTCGTAATTCGTAATTTTCTCCCCTGCCTCTCTGCTCCCCTGCTCCCTGCCCCCTATTCCCCTTGGATAATTTGACTGCAAAAACCGTACTCAGACTAGAGCAAGTTAATTTGTCTGCGAGGCTGAAAAGTCAGACTCAGAGTAATTTACCGGGATATCCCATTTTACAGGATATTTCATTCGAGGTCTTTTCAGGCGATCGCATTGCTATTGTCGGTACTGCTGGTGCTGGCAAAACTTCCTTATTGCGTCTTCTCAACCGTCTCACTGAACCCACTAGCGGTAAAATTCATCTTGAAAATCAGGAATATCGGCAAATTCCAATTATTCAGCTACGTCAACAGGTAACACTTGTACAGCAAGAAATTAAGTTGTTGGGGATGACAGTTAGGGAAGCCTTGGCTTATCCTTTAGTTTTGCGTGGTTTGTCTAAGCAGAAAATTCAGGAACGAGTCGGTTATTGGCAAGAACAACTGCAAATTCCTGAAGAATGGTTAGGACGCACTGAAGTACAACTTTCAGCCGGACAGAGACAATTAGTAGCGATCGCTCGTGCCTTAGTCATCCAACCTAAAATCTTACTCCTAGACGAGCCTACCAGCGCCTTAGATACAGGCAAAGCTTCCCTTTTGATGAACATCCTCACCCAACTAACTCAAACCCCTACAACTTCAATTTTGATGGTAAATCACCAGCTTGACCTAGCCCAAGAATTTTGCACCCGTTTATTACATCTCCAGCAAGGTCAACTGTTGGCAAATCAATCAACCTCTGAGCTAGACTGGGAGAACTTAAAAGCCCGTTTAATACAAGCAGAAAATCAAGCATCTGAGGAGTGGTAATTCGTAATTCGTAATTCGTAATTCGTAATTCGTAATTCGTAATTATTTCCCCATGTTCCTAGTCCCCAGTCCCCAGTCATCATTAAGAGATTTGAGTCGCAAGTGTTGAACGTGGATTGCTGAATCTCTCTTTCGCTAACTTTGTTTGTGATTGCGGAACATTAGCATTCAAAGTTTCCATGTTAAATCGGTATCCCACATTGCGGATAGTTTGGATTAAGCTGGGTTGTCTCGGATCAAGTTCCACCTTTTTCCGCAGTGACAAAACATGAGTATCAATGGTACGCGGATTATCAATAGCGTCAGGCCAAGCACGACGCAGTAACTCCGACCTACTCAAAGGTACTCCTCCCGCTTGAGCCAAAACATACAGCAAACTGAATTCCTGGGGTGTTAAGTCAATAAACTCCCCTTGAAAACGGACTCGGCGCTGAACCAAATCTATTTGCAAAGTGCCATAATCCAAGTAAGCTGGTGCAGTGGGTGTGCGGTTACGGCGAATCAGCGCCTCTACTCTAGCCAAAAACTCTTGCATTCCAAAAGGTTTGCTCAAGTAATCATCTGCTCCTGCCTTTAAGCCGGCGACAATATCAGCTTCATTGTTGCGGGCAGATAGCATTAAAATTAGAGGCTGTTGCTGACGATTCAACCAACGACAAAATTCGATACCGTCACCATCTGGCAAATCCGCATCTAGAATGACTAGCGTCGGTTGATGGCTTAGAAACACTTCCCTTGCTTGATAAATGCTGGCGGCTTGATGTACTCGGTATTCCAGTTGTTGCAAGTGCCAACCAAGCAACGACCTCAGATGGGGATTCCCCTCAACGATTTCAATACAAACCGAACCCACAGTGGCAAGACCCCTTAGCGTCGATGACTCTCAAATTAACAATCTCAAGCCCAAGGTTTTGTAGCCTTTGTTACTTCAACTGATATAATCTTCACATTCATCCACACAAAACCTTGCAATAAATTTAATTTTCCCTTTGTCTACCGCCAAATTAGCAATATTCTGAATTTTTATGTGAAACTTATCAAAATTTTTTGATGATAAGTTTGAAAAACTATTTTTAGGCTAGGCAAAAGCTATCTGAAATGTCTATCAACCTTAGGGTACAGATTATACTTTGTACTGATTATGAACTTTAATTACAAGCATAAATCAAGCTATTAACAGCCAAAACCATAAAAATAAGTTACCAACTAATCATATTTTAGCTTTTTTGGCATAGGATGTAATTAAGTTTTTAGCAAATGAGGGGTCAGACCCAACGTTAAAATCTTAACTTTGGGTTAATACTTAAGGAGGAAGTCATACTTCATTTTCGAGCGTGAATCATTTACAATTCTCATTCCCACGAGATTAATACAGCAGTTATGCTCCAAGACACACAAACCATCCGCTATTACCAAAGACTTACCGACGCCTTCGTCGAGTTATGGAATCGCGGTTATCGTATGGATGATATGCGGATGTATTTGGATGGGTATCTAGCCGCACTAAGACAGGGTAACGCCATTGATGCCTACTTGATTCATCGCTTAGAGGAGGAAGCAAGCCGCTACCTGTACGATGCTTCAAACTTTGCCATGACCCAACCAGAGCCAGAACGACAACATGGATACTACTGAACAACGGTAGACTGAATCGGTAACAATCCTGTATTGCCGCAGATGATCATAGCATATTTTTTGTATTGGTCAACTGTATCCAGAGGTATGGAATTTTGTAAATACTGTAATTTATAAAGAACATCCCCTCAGTTTCATAACATAGAGGGGATTTTTGATGGTTTTCAGGTTGAGGACTAAGTTATCACATGAGATATACCCTAACCCACCAAAAAGCCCCTAAAAATGGAGATATTCCTCATTTTTAAGGGCAGTAAAACTGAATGAATTGAAAAATATTAGGAAGCTAATGCAACTTCCACCATTTGCTGTAATTCACCTTTTTGATACATTTCAATCAAAATATCAGAACCGCCAATAAATTCACCATTAATATATACTTGGGGAATTGTTGGCCAGTTGGAATATTCTTTAATACCTTGACGAATATCTTGGTCTGAAAGAACATCAATTGTCTCAAAAGGAACGCCTAATGTATTAAGAATCTGCACCACATTGTTGGAAAAACCACATTGAGGCATTAACTTATTTCCCTTCATGAAAACCATAATCTTGTTTTCTTGTAACAAGTTATCAATTCTCTCTTTAAGTTCTGGGGTCATGGTTTTTTGTTTCCTTTGTTGTTGCGGTTCACAAATCAAAAATCAATGGCGTTTAGCCGTCAGCTATTAGCTGAATGATTAACTAAAATCAGTCTATTAGTAGTTAAGCTTGAGGAGTAGATGTCTTGAGAGCCAAGGCATGAATCGCTTCGGTTGACATAGCTTGCTGCAATGCACCATAAACTAACTGGTGTTGTTGCACCAGTCCCTTACCTGCAAACTGCGATGAAACTACTGTCACCTGATAGTGGTCTCCACCACCAGTCAAGTCCTGCACCTCAACCTGGGCATCTGGCAGTCCTGCCTTGATCATTGCCTCAACCTGCTGCGGAGTAATCATCGCCATTCCTGAAAAAACTTACTTCTCTATTATGAACAGATATGGAGCAAATGCCTGTACCAACTTGAATGTTGCCAAGATTGGGGATTGGTCATAGTAAACGCAGCAGGGTGCAAGGGGGGAAAACTTTCTCCTCTACACCCCGCACCCCGCACCCCTGCCTCTTCTGCTCCCTGCTTCATGAAATTATTTTGTGCCTTGTCTGGGGTAAGCTGTATCAACAAAACCTAATTCAAACAACTGTTGATAAGCTTTTTTACCTAGTTCCCGTGTGGGGTTTTGACTCTTAATAATTTGAACTAACAAAGGTACTGCTAATTCTGGCTGATTTAAAGCCCGATGTACCAAGGCCAAACGATAGGTAGCATCATCTCGCAGTTGGGCGCTTTCTAAGGCTTTCTTGCGCTGGGAATCGGATACTCTAATATCTATGCCCGAAAAGCTGGAGTTGAGATCCTGATAAAAATTAGATAGCTGATTAAAAACTTGACGTGCTTCCTGAAGTTTTTTAGCAGCAACGTCATATTTTTGAGCAGAAACGGCATCATCTGACTCTTTGAGAAGTCGCTGGCCTCCCTCTATACTCAACACACTGTTACTTTGACTGGTTGGACGGAGGGTGTTAGATTCGTTGGCATCAATAGGTTGTGCTTGATTATTGGTGCTGGGTAACTGTATTACCTGAGCTTGCACAGGTGATAGTAGACTCAGGAAGGTGATGAATGATAAAGAAGTGAAGGGAATTAAGAAAGCAGCAGCAAGGTTCATGGGATTAATTTAGTGTAACAAGTCTATAAAAAATTTATGGAAACTTCGGGTATCTTAACTCTGATTGTGTCTCAGATACAGGAAAACTATAGAACAAGTTTCTCTGATTTAGACTAGAAATTGGTTGAAGAGAGTTCCCTGCCCCCTGTATATTCACGAAAATATTCTCTATGAGCGATACCTACGGTAGGCTACCCCAACGCATCAGTTCTTCTGATTCTCAACCCACAGGTGTACCCGCCAGTAGTCTGGGTGCGGTTTTACAACGCGGTGGTGAAGAGTTGATTTTAGAAAAAGTTCTATATCGCTTCACCATTCGTCCAACTGCGGACTTTCTGCCTGAGCAATTATCTCAGTTTTCTTGGGGTGTTTGGCGGCACACTATTCCTAGAGCCAAACTAGAATTATTCTCTGTTGAACCCGGTCAGTTAGAGGTGGCCATGTCTCAAGCACGGGCTGACGAAAATGTTGCTTTTGCTAGTCATGTTTATAAATTTAAAGATAATCCAGGCACTTACGTTTATCTAAGTGACCAAATTACAATTCAATTTGCTACTTGGGTAGACTTTGCCAAGATTAATACTATAGCCAATACTTTCAGCTTAATTGAATATCAACAAGTATTAGGACTACCTAACACGTTTGTATTTCTCATTAGCAAACAAGCAACAGAAAATCCGATCAAGATTACTAACCAGTTGCAAGCACTCCCAGAAGTTTTAGCAGCGGAACCGAATATTTTCATTCAGCAGGAACCAAATTACAAACCCAATGATTCTCTCTATTCCCAACAGTGGTATCTCAACCACAATAGTGGTAATCAGTTGGGTGTGGGTTCTCATATTTCTGTGGAACAAGCTTGGGATATTACGCGTGGTGTGCGCTCTATAGTTGTGGCGGTGGTGGATGATTCTTTTGATTTGAATCACCCAGATTTTCAAGGTATGGGTAAAGTTGTTGCTCCTAAAGATTTGAAAGAAAATGACTTTATACCTTTACCAGAGGATCAGGAAACTAGTCACGGTACTGCTTGTGCGGGACTAGCTGTGGCAGAAGAAAATGGTATGGGAATTGTGGGGGTTGCTCCTGGTTGTGCATTAATGCCAATTCGCACGACTGGGTTTTTGGATGATGAATCAATTGAGGATATATTTAATTGGGCAATTGATCAGGGTGCGAGTGTAATTTCTTGTAGCTGGGGAGCTTCTGCTGTTTATTTCCCTTTGTCTTTGCGCCAAAAGGCGGCTATCACACGCGCTGCGACTAAGGGACGTAATGGCAAAGGATGTGTAATTATATTTGCGGCAGGTAATGCTAATCGCCCAATTAGTGGGACTGTAAATGAGCAGAATTGGCCGAAAAATATATTAGCAGGTAAGACGAATTGGTTGAGTGGTTTTGCTATTCATCCAGATGTAATTGCTGTGTCGGCTTCTACGAGTTTGAATAAAAAAGCTGCTTATAGTAATTGGGGGACTAATATTTCTGTATGTGCGCCTAGTAATAATGCGCCACCGGGAATGTGGTTTCAGGAAACGGGTTTTGTCTATACACAACCGACAATCACTTCTTCTCTTTCGGGGTTAGGAATTTTCACAACCGACCAATTGGGAAGCGCTGGCTATAACCAAGGTAACTTTACCAATAACTTTGGTGGTACTTCTAGTGCGACTCCGGTAGTGGCTGGGGTTGCAGCGTTAATTTTGTCAGCTAACGCTGATTTGACGGCTCAACAAGTCCACCGCATTTTGCAAGAAACTACTGATAAAATTGTTGACCCTGAAGCTGACCCGCAACTGGGTTTACGTGGTGGTACTTATGATAGTAATGGTCATTGTCTATGGTTTGGTTATGGGAAGGTGAATGCTGCTAAGGCTGTACGGGTGGCACAGCAGTTGCGTACAGTGGTATTGAGTCCCAGTAAAGAAGTCCGAGTTGAGAATAAAAGTCAAGTTTGGATTCCTGATGATGATAAACAGGGAGTTAGGAGTGCGATCGCTGTGCTCGCCGAAGGCATCGCTCTGAATGATAATGTAACTGTTGCAGATATTCAGGTGACTGTAAATATCACCCACGATTTTTTAGGTGATTTGGAAGTTTATTTAATTGCACCCAATAATCAGCAAGTTTTGTTGCAAAGTCGGACTCTGGGCAGACAGACTCTGTTAGAAAGGACTTATAGTGTGCGATCGCATCCCGTCCTTAAACAATTACTCTCTCTCCCAGCTAAGGGAAATTGGCAATTACAAGTTATTGATTATTCACCTCAAGATGTAGGCATACTCAATGGCTGGAAATTAGTTATAGGATATGGGGGATAATAAACATTTTTTTTCACGCAGAGTCACAGAGAAAAAGAGTTTTTAAAAATGATAGCAAAATTCAAACTATCACTTCCTCATTGTTGACTAGAAATATGACACCCCGGATGATTTAAACCTGAGTTTTGCGGTGTAACTGTTTGTGCTTCTGCTGTGAGAATTACCTTACCATCAGCAGTAATTATCCATCCTTGCGCTTCCTGAATTAAAGGAGGTTTGATATTTTTGTGTTCATTATTCATAACAACTGGTGTTATCTCTTGCTTGGTTATTTCCTGACTAGAAACTACATCTACTAAATCTACTAACGGTGTTGTCCCTGTCAATAAATCACTAGGATTAGATGGTAATCCACCCCGTCCGACAATGGTAAATTTATTCTGTTGACCTGCTATTTTTGCATCACCTTTACACCCTTGAGCTAACTGACTAGTAGGATCTATTAAACTGCTTGGTAATGTAACTAAACCTTTGGATGGATCAACATCTAAACGATTAATTGTCACTTGACCACTTAATCCAAATTGAGAGGATGCTGTAATATCACTTTTTGGAGTTAATTGAGGACGATATTCTAGTCCAAAGATGGCGTTAGTTGTAATATTGATTTGACCACCATTACCTTGAAAAGCATTAGCGGTAATATCGCTATTTTCATTTGGAAAAGCCACAATAAAGGGAGCATTGATATTGATATTTCCGCCATCTCCTCCTGCACCATTTGTACCCGCAGTTGCTGTGATGCGGCTGTTATTTCGCAATAATAATAAATCTTGAATATTGAGATTTATTTCTCCACCTTGGTTACTGGCCGTTTCGGCTGTGATAAAGGCTTGATTATCTAAACTTAGAGTCCCTGCTTGCAGAGAAATATTTCCACCTTTCCCACTTCCTTGACTATTTACTCCTATTCCTGCACCGTTTTTGATGATAAACGTTTCCGGGTCAATATTAACACTACCACCATCACCAGTTGAACCAGGTTCTGTATTGGCAAATAATCCAGTTTTTTCACCATCTAAAGTAATATTATCTTTTACTTTCATGATGATATTTCCAGCTTTAGCACTACCAGAAGTTGTGGTAATCAATTGTCCACCATTAACGGCTGAAAATGTATTGGTATTAACTATAACACTGCCACCATTACCGCTACTTGCGGTTTTAGCTGATAATAGTGCATTATTCGCTATTTGAAGGTTGTTGGTATTGATTGAAATATCTCCGGCTACACCACTGCCTTCTGTACGCGCAAATAAGCCACTATTGGCAGAGTTATTAATCACGCTGGCCGCAATACTAGGACTTTCAAGGGAAACCTGTAGATTGTAAGTGCCAGTGGGACTGTTAAGAAAGGTAACTGTAGCTGCTGACCCAAGCGCAAGACTATACTGATTGCCGGGGAATTTGATCACCTTAAGAAAGTAAGTACCAGATTGAGTAAAAATGTACTTGAGATAGGGATCTAAGTTATAACTATTACTTCCACCTGCTCCCAAGGCATCAGAATTACTATTGTTTTCTGCTAATACTCTACCTTGACTATCCAATAGCTGAAGAAATGTTTTTACTGGTTCTGGAGAATCACCGAGTTTTATGCCGTTATCAATATCGAAAATTCCTCGTGTCCCGGCTGTAACTTGAAAGGAGTAAATATTAGCTTCATCTACTGCTGCAAATTGCCCAGAAATTGATACGTAGGGAATTTTGCTAGACAACTCTACATCAGGATTAATATCATTAAAACTATCCAAAGAGAATGAGTTATCTTCAAGTGCTTGGGCAGTGTTGATAGAGTTATTGGGATTGACTTGATTTAAGATAGAAAGGTGACGAATAGGAACATTATCTCTGATGGGAAGAGGAGGGGAAACTCGCTGGTCAAAATTGGGGTCAATGTCTGTAATTAATACTCCATCATTAGCATTAACTATGATCTTACCTGCGTTGCCACTATTAAAGGTATTGGTTAGTAATTGCCCTCCATCTCTCAATTCAAGAGTTTTGGCATTAACAGTAATATCACCACCATTGAAAATACTGGCAGTTTGGGCATTCAATACTGCGCCTTTTTCTACTAGTAAAGTTCCTGCGGTTTTGACTTCAATATTACCACCTTGTCCTTGACTATTAGCTTCTGATGAAGTGAAAACTCCACTCAAAAAACCATCATTACCAATCCCAGAAATATTAATTCCATTCTTGACATGAAGTTGAATATTGCCAGAATTACCCTGACCTTTTGTTAATGCTTGTAGTTGGGAACCCTCAGTCAAAGAAAGGGTTGAGGAGTCAATGCTAACGTTACCACCATTACCAATAGCACGGTTGCTAACTATTGTGCTGATATTACTTTGATTAGATAGGGATATTAAACCTCCTGCTTTCACCTGAACATTACCACCGTCGCCAATTCCAGCACTAATACTGAAAATATTACTGTTGTTAAGAGATATAGCATCTTTGCCAATCAGAAAAACGTTACCTGCTTGCCCTTGTCCGAAGCTGGCGGTATCAATGAAGGAGAGGTTTGTGAGATTGATTGTTCCGGCTTCAATTCTAATTTCACCGCCGTTACCAACCGCTCCTGGGTCTAAAGAGGTAAACAACCGACTTTGCTCAAGAAATACTGTATTTTCAGCTTTGATTGTGATCTTACCAGCATTACCAATCCCTGCGGATGTGGTAGTTAATTCAGTTTTGGTTAAATTAACTGAAGGGGCAGAAATGAAAATATTACCACCATTACCATTGCCTTTAGCGTTGCTATTGATGGTGAAATTTTCTAAGGAGAAGTCTTGAGTTTGACTGATGATGCTAATCTCACTACCAGTTTTACCCGAAGCATTAATATTTCTTAAATTAATCTCTTTGTTAGCGTTTAGTGTAATTGCCCCGCCATTTTCTACAGTTCCACCATTAGAAAATGAGTAGGAGTTGAGATCATATACAGAGATGCTACCACCAGAATTGAGTGCGATGGCTCCGCCCGCCGCAGGCATCGCTCCACCATTCTCTACATTGCTAGATGAAACAGAGGATGAGTAGGAGTTTAGGGATTGTGTGGAGATGTCACCACCAGCCGTTAGAGAAATTATCCCACCATTACCTATATTGCCAGCACCCAATAAACTAGATAAAAATGAGGAGGAGTTTAGGGATTGTGTAAAAATATTTCCGTTAGCTTGGAGAGTTATCGTGCCGCCATTACTTGCCTTTCCAGAACTAGACAATGATTGAGAATTTAGGGATTGTGCAGAGATATTTCCTCCAGCATTCACGGAAATTACCCCTCCATTACCTGCGTTGCCAAAATCAGAAAATGAGCCAGAATTTACGGATTCTGTAGAGATGTCACCTCCAGCAATTAAAGAAATTAATCCACTATTTCCGGCACTCCCATACTCAGCAGAATCGGCACGGGAATTTAGGGATTGTGTAAAGATATCACCATCAGCTATGAGAGAAATTGAGCCGCTATAATTTAGACCATCAGAATCAGACTTTAGGCTGGAATCTAGGGATTCTGTAGAGATATTGCCAGAAGATGTAATGGTAATATTTCCGCTATTTCCAGTATTACCACCGAAAGTTGAAAATGCTCTAGAATTTAGGGATTGAGTAGAAATATTTCCAGAAGATGTAATGGTAATATTTCCACTATTTCCTGTATTGCCGAAAGTTGAAGATGCGCTAGAATTTTGGGATTGTGTAAAGAGATTTCCAGAAGATGTAAGGTTAATATTCCCACCATTTCCAGTATTTTCATTTGAAGATGCGCTAGAATTTAGGGATTGAGTAGAGATATTTCCAGAAGATATGAGGGTAATATTCCCTCCATTTCCGACATTGCCATTAGAAGAATTTGATGAAGAATCTAGATAGTCTGTAGAGATATTGCCAAAAGATGTGAGGGTAATATCCCCACCATTTCCGACATTGCCCAACGCTGAATATGCTCTAGAATTAAGGGATTGTGTGGTAATACTTCCTCCAGCCAACAAAGATATAGTACCTCCATCCCTTGCCGCATTCACTCTATTTCCATCAAACACGGCAGAAGCATTGAGGGATTGGGCTGCGATATTGTCAATCGCAGTTAGTGTAATATTTCCACCACCTATATATGAGCTAGTATCAATATTGCCAATGGTTAAATTCACTCCTTTTATTTCCAGATTTCGACCAGGAACAGGAAATAGAAATAGCCCCAAAAATTTATTAGTTTTAATGGTATCTGCTTGATCAATCATGGTAAAGTCACCAACCCCATCTTGATCCGCATCTGCAATAAATGTAACGCTGGCTAAACCTCCATTCAAATTTAATTGATTGTCAGTCAAATCTTGAATAAAAATATTATTATTTGCTTCTAAAATTAGATTATTATTTCCTGATAAACCCTCTAGAGTTGTTTTATAAATTGTCTGCGTATCACTCGCAGTATCTGTTACTGATGTGCCACTCCCATCAGCAATAATAATATCAGTTGGGTCAATTAATAATGTGCCTGTTAAACCATTGATGGCGCTAGTATCAACATTCCCTCGAAAAATTAAATTATCTTTTCCTGATACTTCCACAAATCCCCCATTCCCAGAAAATTGACCTCCTTTAGCGGTAATATCTCCATAAAATCCTGTTAATCTATCTGCCCAAACAATGACATTTCCACCATTACCATTATTCAGAGAATCAGCTTTAATCTTGACTCCCTCTCCGATATAGGTATTTAAAGCATTGGAGATTTTGCCTTTACCTTGAAAATTACCACCGATAAAAACATTGCCTGCATTTGTTGGCGATGAAACATTAATCAAGGCATTATCAACTAAATTAATATCTTTTCCTAAAATTTGAATTGTTCCTCCTGTACTAGTTAATTCACCACTAATATTAACTTTTACTCCTAATAGTGTGAGGGTTTTACTATCGCCAATTTGTAAATTACCTTCATTTCTAATTTCTGCTTGTTGATTTTTTAAAGCATTAACAAATAATGCCCCTGGTTGAATGGTTAATAAATTACTGCTTTGGGGATGAGTCGCGCTAAATAAACCATTTTCTCCTAACTTGATGCTATTAGCAGTTGTAGCAGTAAATGAACCACGAATATCTAAACTAGCATTTTTACCAAAAAGTATTCCATTGGGGTTGATTAAAAATAAATTTGCGGTTCCTTCTACTCCTAATTTTCCGAAAATATTGGAAACATTAGCACCAGTGACACGAGTTAATATATTTTCAATTCCTGTAGGGTTAGCAAAATAAACACTCTTACCTATATCAACATTAAATTCTTGAAAACTGTGAAATAAATTTGCACCTCTAGTAGCACCACCATTGATGAGGTCTTTGAATTCGTTAACTTTGTTAACAATTGAATTTTCTTGGCCTAATGTGCTATCGGGTGTGAGTTGAGCAAAAACCCTCTGATTTGAACAAGTGAGCATTCCTGTTATGGTCAGAAGACAGGAGGCAGAAGTCAGAAGCCAGAAGGGAAGATAGTGATTGTCTTCACGCTGCGCTAGTCCCAACTGATCAGTGCGTTTTTGCAATTTATATTTCATGTGCTGTATCAGTAAACCAAATTTTATAAATGATTATACTTAAATAAATATACGGTGTTAATTTGTAAATAAGTATTAAGGTATATAAATTAGTTTTGCTGGCTTTTTTAACCTCCAGAGTAGTTTGTAGAAAATGCTGAAATTAATATGCGATAAAAAATCTGCCCAGCACGGTGTTGGGGAGATTTTGTGATTTATTGAATATATTTAAAATTAGGAATTGGGAATTTCTGCAAATGTATGAGAAGTAATTTCTGATTCTTGATGGTTTAGTTGTTGTAACTTATTTGTTAAATCTGCTGTGAGACGTTTAGCATTTCGTTTGACACAACCATTGATGTAATCTACAACTTGAATGGGTTCACCAATATTAATGTTCACATCTGTACCCCAATTAGGATAAGGTTGGCTATAATTGATGCTAATGGGGATAATTTTTACTTCTAAGCCTGGGTGAGTAGATGCCGCAGTTAAAGCTAAACGAGAAATTCCTGGCTTTAAGGTGTGAACTTTGCCATCACGATAAATTCCACCTTCGGGATAGATAACTAACATTTCTCCCTGTGCAATTAATTCTACGGCATGACGCAGAGTTGCGATCGCTGGACGTTGGGTATCGACAGGAAAACCTCCCATGCGGCGGACAAACCAGCCTTGTATTCCTTGACACTCACTACTTGTCACCATAAACCGCAAATCTCGACCGGTGACACAACGACCAGCAGCGTAGGGTAATAGGATTGAATCCCAACGGGAACGGTGGGTAGGGGCAAGAATTACTGGAGAATTTGCGGGGATATTTTCTTGTCCAGTGATGTTAATGTTACCAAAAAACAAGGGTAAAACAAAGTTACGTCCCAAAAAATACGCCAGAGGAGTTAACCAAGGCGAAATCCTTGAGGTACTAGAAGCCACTTGAGGATTTACGGGTTGATTTGTTAATTGAGATTGAGAGGTAGTAGAAGCAGAGTAAAGTTCCATGATGACGGTGGCTGCTAGTTAGCGGGTAAAATGTGATGCAAATTTGATTATGTCCACCGTAGATTTTCTTGAGTAACTTGTGGATTGTGATCTGGACAGTTTTACCTCTGTCCGTTAATTTTGGGTTTGTCGCTTAGTAGCAAACCAAGTCTGCAATTGCTGACGACAAGCTGATTCTAGAATGCCTCCAACTACTTGTAGACGGTGATTAGAAGCTGGGCTATCAGGTATGTTGATAACAGTACGAATTGCGCCAGTTTTGGTATCGTCTACTCCATAGACAAGTGTTGCCAAACGTGCATGAGCGATCGCACCAGCACACATGGGACACGGTTCTAGAGTTACATAAAGAGTGCATTGAAGCAAGCGCCAACTTTGCAAGTTTTTTGCAGCTGCGCGAATAGCAATAATTTCTGCGTGTGCTGTGGGGTCTTGGTCGCGTTCTTTCCTATTTTCTCCTTCGGCAATTAATTTGCCATCTGGGTCAATAATTACCGCACCGACGGGAACTTCACCTGAATCAGCTGCCACCTGTGCCAATTTTAGGGCGTGATTCATCCATTTTTGATGTTTTAGATATTCTGGATGTTCAGGAAACATGAATTTATATCACGCAGAGGCGCAGAGTCTCAGAGAGTATGTCAAGTAGCGGCTTGAATTAGCAATGGATCAAGTTGACCTTTAGTGTCCATTGCATAAAGGTCATCACAACCGCCTATGTGTTGATTATTGATAAAGATTTGGGGGACGCTGCGGCGACCGTTGGCGCGTTCTGCCATGTTTGCTCTTGCTGTTTCGTCACCGTCAATTTTGTATTCTGTGAATTTAACGCCTTTCCACCATAGCAGCAGCTTGGCGCGGATGCAGTAAGGACAGGTTTGCCAAGTGTAGATTTCCACATTGGCTTGAACACGTTCTGGATGGCGACCAAGGAGGGAATTGAGGAAGTCGAGCATATTCTGAATCTTAGAAATATTTGTTAATTACCTCTAGCCTAGAACATTCTCGCAGAAATACAAAATTACGGATATTGTCTTTCATCTTGGACACATTCGAGATTAATAGCAGTAAAACTTAACTTTTTTCTATATGTATCCGCACTTTGGTAGACTTGAAAACTGAAATAGCCGATAAAACGACGCTAAAACAAGCAATTGAAAGGGTAGACTTTGTGGAAAATACACTTGGGCTAGAGATTATTGAAGTAGTAGAGCAAGCAGCGATCGCTTCCTCGAAGTGGATGGGTAAGGGCGAAAAGAACATTGCTGACCAAGTAGCAGTGGAAGCCATGCGCGAACGGATGAACAAAATTCATATGCGCGGACGCATTGTTATCGGTGAAGGCGAACGTGACGAAGCTCCCATGCTCTACATTGGGGAAGAAGTTGGTATCTGTACTCAACCAGATGCTAAAAACTTCTGTAACCCTGATGAACTAGTTGAAATTGACATTGCTGTTGACCCTTGCGAAGGTACTAACCTCGTTGCTTATGGTCAAAATGGCTCAATGGCGGTTTTGGCAATTTCCGAAAAAGGCGGTTTATTTGCTGCTCCTGACTTCTACATGAAGAAACTCGCTGCACCACCAGCAGCTAAAGGTAAAGTTGATATCAACAAATCTGCTACAGAAAACCTGAAAATCCTTTCTGAGTGCTTAAACCGTGCTGTTGAAGAATTGGTGGTAGTAGTGATGGATCGTCCCCGTCACAAAGACCTAATTCAAGAAATTCGCACCGCTGGAGCAAGAGTTAGACTCATCAGCGATGGTGACGTTTCTGCCGCTATCTGTTGCGCTTTTTCTGGTACTAATATTCATGCCTTAATGGGTATCGGTGCTGCACCCGAAGGTGTAATTTCTGCTGCTGCTTTACGTTGCTTGGGTGGACACTTCCAAGGACAATTGATTTATGATCCAGCTGTAGTCCAAACAGGTTTGATTGGTGAAAGCAGAGAAGGTAATCTTGCCCGTTTAAACGAAATGGGTATTACTGATGGAGACAAGGTTTATAACGCTGACGAATTAGCTTCTGGTGAAACCGTGCTATTCGCTGGTTGCGGTATCACTCCTGGAACTCTCATGGATGGTGTGCGCTTCTTCCACGGTGGTATTAGAACCCAAAGCTTGGTTATTTCTAGCCAATCCAAAACTGCTCGGTTTGTGGATACAGTTCACTTGGTTGACGAACCCCAGGTTATTCAACTTCGTTAGAAACTGGTGATAGGTGATAGGTGATTGGTGATTGGGGAAGAGAAAAAACTATTACCCATTACCAATTACCCATTACCAATTACCCATTGCCAATTACCCATTACCAATTACCAATTTTAAAAAATGAATATTGCAGTGGTGGGGTTAAGCCATAAAACAGCCCCTGTAGAAGTTAGAGAAAAGCTGAGTATTCCCGAACCTCAAACCGAAAGTGCGATCGCTCATCTTCTCAGCTATCCTCATATTGATGAAGTCGCCATCCTTAGCACCTGTAATCGCCTAGAAATTTACATTGTTAGCAGTGAAATCACCCAAGGTCTTCAGGAAGTTACTCAGTTTCTTTCCGAGCATAGCAAGTTACCTGTTGTGTCTCTGCGACAACACCTGTTTATGTTGCTGCATAACGACGCTGTAATGCATATAATGCGGGTATCCGCTGGTTTAGATAGTCTCGTCCTTGGTGAAGGTCAAATTCTGGCTCAGGTGAAAAATACTCACAAACTGGGACAGCAATACAATGGTATAAAAACAATTTTAAATCGCCTATTTAAACAAGCGTTAACAGCTGGTAAGCGGGTTCGCACTGAAACTAGCATCGGCACTGGTGCAGTCTCTATTAGTTCGGCGGCTGTGGAGTTAGCCCAGATGAAATTAGAAAATTTATCTCCCTACCGTGTAGCAATTTTGGGTGCTGGTAAAATGTCCCGGTTGCTCGTTCAACACCTAATTTCTAAAGGTGCAACCCAAATCAGTATTGTCAATCGTTCCCGTGAACGAGCTGAAGAATTAGCGAAGTTGTTTCCAGAACAACCAATCCAAATCCATCTGCTTCCGGAAATGATGACGGTAATTGCCGAAAGTAATATTGTATTTACAAGTACTTCAGCAACAGAACCAATTCTCGACCGCGCTAAGTTGGAAATGGTTTTAGAACCAAACCACTCGCTGATGTTATTTGATATCTCTGTACCTCGTAACGTTGATGCAGATGTGAATGACTTGGCAAATGTGCAAGCCTTTAATGTGGACGATTTAAAGGCGGTTGTAGCGCAAAATTACGAAAGCCGTCGGAAAATGGCACAGGAAGCCGAAAAACTTTTAGATGAAGAAGTAGAAGCTTTTGATGTGTGGTGGCGTAGTTTGGAAACTGTATCCACAATTAGTTCTCTGCGGAATAAAGTTGAAACTATCCGCGAACAAGAACTAGAAAAGGCTTTATCTCGCTTGGGTTCAGAATTTGGAGAAAAACACCAAGAAGTGATTGAGGCTTTAACAAGAGGTATTGTTAATAAAATATTACATGACCCAATGGTGCAGTTGCGAGCGCAACAAGATGTTGAAGCTAGGCGAAACTGTATGCAGACTCTGCAAATGTTATTTAACCTAGACGCAGGGAAGCAGTTTAGCTGAAATCAAGAGGAGGCAGGAGGCAGGGTGCAGGGGGCAGGGTGCAGGGAGAAGTTTACCCATTACCAATCACCAATTACCCATTACCAATTCCCCTGTCCCCTTACATTTTGAACTGTTCTAGCTGCTTGGTTTGTTCTTCGAGTCTCACGGCCAAGCGATCGCATACTAAATCACATAATTGGAATAAAATTGGATCAGCTATTTCATAAATTACGCTGACCCCTTCCGGTGTTCTTTTGACAATCCCAGCTTGAGTCAAAATCTTTAGATGCTTTGACACGTTTGCCTGTCCTAGTCCAGTTTCAGTAATAATCTCGGTTACACTCTTCTCTCCAGTTTTCAAACAACATAACACCTGTAACCGACTGACTTCAGACAGGACTTTGAAATAATCTGCAACTTGACTCAGGGCTTTTGGAAATATCTCTGACATAAAAGACTAAAAATATTTGATGATTATCTACTTATCATCCTACTATATGGTAATATAATAGATAAGTAAAACAAGAGGACGATTACAGAAATGTTATTCCGCCAACTTTTTGACAACGAATCTAGCACATATACTTACCTAATCGCTGACGAGACAACAGCAGCAGCGATTCTAGTAGATCCAGTTTTAGAACAGGTAGAACGGGATTTACAACTAATTCAGGAATTAGGTTTGACGTTGCGATACTGCTTAGAAACTCATATTCATGCAGATCATATTACTGGTACTGGTAAATTACGTCAATTAACTGGATGTTTGGGAATTGTTCCAGAAAACGCACCTGTTACCTGTGCTGATAGACAGATTAGGGATCAAGAAATTATACAACTAGATGGAATAACCATTCAAGCGATCGCAACACCAGGACATACAGAAAGTCATGCAGCTTATTTAGTGAATGGAGAAAGATTATTAACCGGAGATTCCTTATTAATTCGCGGTTGCGGAAGAACGGATTTTCAAAGCGGAAATGCAGGAACTTTATTTGATGTCATCACCCAAAAATTATTTACACTTCCCGATGAAACCTTAGTTTATCCAGGACATGATTACAAAGGTTTTACAGTTTCAACTATTAGGGAAGAAAAGAAATATAACCCCCGATTTCAAGGACATAGCCGAGATAGTTTTATTCACTTTATGTCCAATTTAAACTTACCAAGTCCGCAAAAAATAATGGCAGCAGTACCAGCGAATAAACATTGTGGTAATGCCGTTTTAGTTAACAATTAAATTTAGCAATTACATCAAAGTTAAAACAATGACAACATCCATCAATACTAAATTGCAACTAGTTGATGCTGCTACTGTTCAAAAATTGATTGAACAACAAAAAATCCAACTAATAGATGTACGCGAACCTTCAGAATATACATCAGAACATATTTCCAACGCTCAACTTTTACCACTTTCTAAATTTCAGCCAGAACAAGTATCTTTAACTCAAGGTAAAGAAATTGTAATTTACTGTTTATCAGGAAATCGCTCAAATCAAGCAGCAAAAAAACTTCTCAATGCTGGATTTACAGAATTTAAGCAATTAGATGGAGGAATTACAGCTTGGAAACAGTCAGGATATCCAACTCAAATCAATAAAAATGCTCCCATTAGTTTAATGCGTCAAATGCAAATTGTCGCTGGAACCTTAGTATTTACGGGAACGGTATTAGGTGCATTTGTTTCTCCTTGGTTTTTAATTTTAACTGGTTTTGTAGGAGCAGGTTTAGTATTTGCCGGAGTAACGAATACCTGTGCAATGGGAATGCTATTAGCAAAATTACCTTACAACCAGCAGGGATAGAATCTAAAGAGACGTTTTATCAAGCTAGGACTTACGAATTGACAAAACCTATCAATCTTGTAGGGTGCGTCAGACCCGATAATTGAGCATCTAACAGACTTTCTATATCTGACGCACCGCACTAATATGCGATTCCCAAAGCCTGAAACTAGGTAATTTCTATGTGAAATTTGTACAGTACGTAAGTCCTAAAAGCGTCTCTACATTTAAAAAAAAGAGTTCAATTACGAATTACGAATTACGAATTACGAATTATGTGGATATGGATATTAGGACATCTTTTAGCATCTGGTATTGGTATTAGTTTAGGATTAATAGGTGGGGGTGGTTCTGTATTAGCATTACCAATTTTAGTTTATGTAATGGGAGTACCAACTAAATCTGCCATTGCTATGACTTTAGTAATTGTCGGAATAGTGAGTTTAATTGGTATTATTCCCCACTGGAAAAAGGGAAATATCAATTATAAAAAAGCATATATATTTGGTTCTGCTACCATGCTAGGTGCTTTTATTGGTGCAAAAATTGCAGCTTTGCCATTTATTACCGATAGCTTACAAATGTTGCTATTTGCAATTATGATGTTGTTGGCAGCGGGTTTAATGATTCAGAGAAGTTCCCAAAAGGCTGCTAATAAATCTCCAGAAGAACCTGATTTAGAACTTTATCCCCCACCAATTTGTAAATACTGCTGGTTATGGTTATTAACTGAAGGATTAGGAGTAGGAATTTTAACAGGATTAGTAGGAGTTGGGGGAGGTTTTGCGATTGTTCCGGCTTTAGTGATTTTAGGTAAAACGCCGATGAAAGAAGCGATTGGGACTTCTTTATTAATTCTAGTTGCTAATTCTGTAGCTGGATTTTTAGGGTATTTGGGACAAGTTGAATTAGATTGGCAATTAATAGGAACGTTTATTGTTGCTGCCAGTTTAGGCAGCTTTTTAGGTGCTTATTTATCTCAGTTTATTGATGGTAAAAAGTTGCAAAAGTATTTTGGTTATTTTTTAATAGCTGTAGCTACTTTTGTTTTGTTTCAAAATCAAAGTGCATTTCAGAGAAAGAAATCGACAGTGAATTGGCAACATGGAAGTTATAAAGTAGGAATAATAGAAAGTAAAAATATTAAATTATAGAAACTTGCATTTCCGTCTTTACGTGAAGGATATTTTGAAATGTTGGGTTTCCTAACGTCAACCCAACCTACACCCTATACAAATATAAAACAATTAAGCTGCTTTTAATGACTTTCCTAAAGTTTCTGGTTCTGGTAAAGGTTGTCCATCTTCTAAATAAGATGAAATCAGCATTTCTAACACTTCTTGAGCATTTTTTAAAGCCTCCTCATAAGTGTCTCCATGAGTATGACAGAACTCTCCCCATTCAGGAAGACTTACTACAAAACATTTATCTTCTTCTGACCATTGAATAATTATCGTATAATGATTATTCATTCTGTTCTTCCTGTTGAGCTTTTTTGATTTCTTCTATTCTTTTAATTGCATTGTTAACGTCTTTCTCTTGGTACTCTTTAGCATCTTTTCCATCGTTACCTGATATAGTGACTCTCCCAGATAACAAGGGATGATACCAGTTAGTGTGACTACCTTTTCCAGTGCGACAAGTAAACCCTGATTGGAGTAATAAACTTTTCAGTTCTCTAATTTTCTTGGGCATATCTAATATAACTTTATTGTCCCAAATACGCTTCTAAAACCTTGGTATCTTTTTGAATTTCTGCGGGAGTACCGACAGCTAAATTTTGCCCTTCTGCTAATACCCACACGCGATCGCACAAAGACATAATTACATCCATATTATGCTCAATAATTAAAAACGTTAGACCGTCTTCACGGTTCCAGGTGAGAATGCGATCGCAAATATCGTCAATTAATCGCGGATTCACCCCCGCCGCAGGCTCATCTAATAAGATTAACTTAGGATTAGTCATCAATGCCCGTCCCATTTCCAGGAGTTTGCGCTGTCCCCCAGACAAACCACCAGCGTAATCATCGGCTTTTTTTTCTAACCCCACAGACTCTAACAAAAACATCGCTTGTTCTTTTAGCTGCTTTTCTTCTTTAGCGACAATATGCGGTTGAAATTGAGTTTGCCAAAAATTCTCACCCGTTTGTTTTTGCGCTGCTAACAGCATATTTTCTAATACCGACAACCGCGAAAGAGTCCGCGCTACTTGAAACGTGCGGATTAGTCCTTGCTGGGCAATTTGGTATGGTTGCAAATTGTGAATGGGTTCACCATCAAAAATCACTCTTCCCTTATCAGGATGGATGAAATTGGAGAGTAAATTAAATAAAGTAGTTTTACCAGCGCCATTGGGGCCTATTAACCCTGTAATGCTGCCTTTTGTAACTTCGATATTGGCATCTTTGACAGCTTGAATACCACCAAAACTTTTACAAAGTCCACTAGCTGCTAAGAGGGGAAGTCGGTTATTTACCATAATCAATTCATTCTCAATTTTTTTGTTTTTCCTCAACCAATTACCAATTACTTACCAAGAGTAAGTTCTTCCTTTTTCCCTAAGATACCTTGAGGCCGCCAAATCATCAGTACCATAAGAATTAGACCGATGAACATAACCCGAAAAGCACCGATACGTTCTACATCTAAAGGGACGATTTTTGGTAAAAATTCCCGTGTCAGGGCATCGTAAGCAAAATAAATCACTGCGCCTAAGATTGTGCCAATATTATTCCCAGAACCACCTAAAATCACCATAATCCAAGCATCAAAGGTGAGTTGGGGTTGAAAATTATCAGGATAAATAGCGCTAAGTTGCCAAGCGAAGAAAGCACCAGCAATACCTGCGATCGCACCGCCTAGCATTAATGATTGTAATTTATACCAAAAAACGTTTTTACCTAAGGCTTTGGGAATTTCTTCATCTTCGCGGATAGCTTTGAGAATTCTACCCCAGGGCGATCGCACTAAAAATTCTAAACGCCAAAATACAAACGCCAATACCGACAACGCTAACAACATCAAACCCGCTTTGGGGTTGTAGTCATATAGTCCAATTACACCAGAAACGTAAATCGCTAATGTCAACAGTCCTAATATCGTACCCACTCCCAAACGCGAAGCAAATTCTTGTTTACTGCTATTATTTTTAGCTACATCATTAGTCCGCGATATTCTGGCAGATTTTACCCAACGCCACAACGAAAAGAAAGTCACAATTGCCAAGAAAGTCAGCACACCAATCATGAGTAATCGCAAAAATAAATTTGGCGTTGCATCCAATGGTATAGTATAAGTTTGCACACCAAAAGCCCCAGATACCCAGGCATCACCCACCGGTAACTCCTGGTTATTTACCACCAAACGAATCAACTCCCCCGTGCCAATAGTGACAATAGACAAATAATCAGCCCGTAACCGCAAAGTTGCAAAACCAATTACCAAACCCAACAAAGCGGCAACAATCGCCCCTGCTATAGCTGAAAATAGTAGAGGGACACCCTTTAAACTTAACAAAACGGTGGTATATGCTCCCAAGGTCATAAAAGCGATATGACCAAAGTTAATTAACCCCGTAAAGCCCCACTGTAAATTCAATCCTAGTGCAAACAGTGCAAAGGTAGCCGTGGAAATAGCCAGAAAAATCAGATATTCAATCATAATTGGTCATTGGTGGTTGGTTGTTGGTCGTTATTTCGCCCCACCTCCCCATTCCCCGATGCAGGTGGAATAGATTGTAGTGTACCTTGGGTATTGTCAAGATTAACTTGAAATATTGCTATTTTCGTTAGGGTGTATTTGAGCAATTTAAGATTATGAACTTACTACGGATTAGAATGCATCACCTCATTGAGCAATTAGCAGATGAAGATCTGCAAAATTCATGGGAGTTTCTCCAAGCCTTGCATTTTGATTGTTATATGCTTAAATCTATAGAACAGGTTAAGCCATCGCAGCATCCGTGGGACATACTAACCCATGATGAGGCCATACGACTATTGATGTTCCTCTAAGTCAATTTTGATGAAAGAGTAAACCGAAAACCCTTGTAGAGACTTTCCATGGATAGGGATTCTCGTCTCTACACTCCTTAACTTCCCTGAAAGGGTATTCTGACTCCTGACTTCTGTATTCTGTTTGATAAAAGTTAGCAAACAAAAATTTGGTGAGCAAGTGAATCTGGAAGTGCGCTATGCTAGGTCTTTTTTAATAGACCTCAAAAGTTTAGAACCTGTAGCTTATGTACGGGTGTATGATTTTGTCTTTGTTGAGTGTGCTGCCCAAAAATGGCAATTGCATGGACTCCCAGAATTGAGAAAGCTTGATGATGATGGGGTTTTTTATCGCTTCACTATAGATAATTATCTTATAGGCATAGAAATTAGGGGTGAAATAGTCAAATTTTTGCGTGTCATTCCTATGCCAGATGTGTAGGGAAGAATTCAGGAGTCAGGAGTCAGGAGTCAGGAGTCAGGAGTCAGAAGTTCAGGAGTTCAGGAGTTCAGGAGTAAAACCCTTTTATAGCGAAATCTTTATCATTTTATTAATTAAAAATTAACAGGCTATCCAAAGTTATACGAATTACGAATTACGAATTACGAATTATTTTTATTTTCTTAGTATACTAAAAACGGATCAAAAGTGTCATTCTGAACGTTTGCTTACAGCACGTTACACGAACGCGGAGCGTCTCTGAAAGAGATAGTGAAGAATCTCCGAGATACTAGAGCCTACGGCTCCTGTTAGGGATACGCTGCACTACGTTACTCTCAGTATGACATAAGTCCATATTTCACCCGTTTGCAGTACAACTTATGCAAGCTTAAAAAGCTATCTGATTTTAGTGGGAATTTGAATTATAAACTGCGTCCCCTTTCCTTCTGTAGAAAAGCATTCTAGCAAGCCATTGTGTTTTTCTGTGATGATTTGATAGCTAATCGAAAGTCCTAGTCCAGTTCCTTTACCCACAGATTTAGTTGTGTAAAAAGGGTCAAAGATACGGTGTTTGAGCGATTCTGGTATTCCCATTCCGTTATCAGCAATAATAATTTTAATTTGATTCTGACTAGTCATTTCTGTAGAAATTGTAATCCAATTGGGATTGTCTACAACTTGTTGATCATGGCAATTACTATTTTTGTGGTCTATGGCATCAATAGCATTACTAATGATATTCATAAACACCTGATTCAGTTGCCCCGCATAGCATTCTACTAAAGGTAAATTACCATAGTTTTTGATCAGTTGAATTTTTGAACGTTCTGACGTAGCTTTCATTCGATTATGTAGAATGGTAATGGTACTATCAATTCCTTCATGCAGATTTACATTCTTGACTTCGGATTCATCTAAGCGTGAGAAGTTGCGTAGAGAAAGAACAATTTCCCGAATCCGTTTAGTACCTATTAGCATAGATTGGAGAACTTTTGTAATATCTCCAGTCAAAAATTCTAGATCAATTTCTTCGATTTCTTTCTGAATTTCTAGTGATGGTTCGGGATAGTTTTGCTGATATAGATTTAGCAGACGTAATAAATCTTGGGTATATTCTTCAATATGACTGAGATTACCGTGAATAAAGTTAACGGGATTGTTAATTTCGTGAGCTACACCTGCTACCATTTGCCCCAAACTAGACATTTTTTCACTCTGAATCATTTGGAGTTGGGTTTGTTGTAGTTCTATTAAAGCTTGCTCTAGTTGATGTGTTTTCTGTTTTAATGCTGCATCTGCTTGTTTGCGGTCAGTGATATCCCGCGAGATACCTACAGTTTGAGTTACAGATCCTTCGGTATCAAAAATTGCGTTTTTGATGGTGCTGAAAGTATGAACTGCTCCATCATAGCGAGTAATTTTCTCTTCTATAATGAGGGTTTCGCCTGTGTTGAAAACATAAGCATCATCTTTAATATATTGCTGTGTGTAATCGGGATTATTAAATGGAGCATCTATAATTGCCTGGAGTTGGTCTAGGGTCATGCCGTAGTAATCACGAAAGGCTTTGTTAGCATAAATAATGCGTGATTCTGCACCTTTACAAAGGACAAAATCTGGCATGGAATCGAGGATTTGTTGATAGAGTTTTTTTGTTTCTAGTAATTCTTTTTCTGCGTGCTTACGGTCTGTTATTTCCAGGTTAGTGCCAATAATCCGATAAATTTTACCTTGGGCATTTTTCAAAGGAGACAGTGTTGTCAAAAACCATTGTATTTCTTGGCCAAAGTGGACTGATTCTTCGTAGGAGATGGAAGTTTTTGCTTTGATACACCGCCGATAGTTCTGTTCAAAGCCGATACTAGCGACTTCTCCGAATGCTTCAACTAGAGTTTTTCCCTGGATTTGTTCGGTGGTCAGTCCGATCATTTGTTCAATTAATGGATTGAAAGCAACGATGCGAAATTCATCAGTTTCTGTGACATCTACGACAAAAATCCCCAGTTGTACTGTTGCATAAATGGTTTGCAGAAAGTCTTCTCGTTGACGCAACTGTTCTTCTACCTGTTTGCGTTCTGTGACGTTGCGGCAAACAATGACACCCCCTTTGATTTCGCCATTGTCATCTTTGATGGGTCTACCACTAATATTTGTCCAGATTCCCTCCGGTGCTTGCTGGTGTCGGCTAAACACTTCAACGTTGTCAAAAATTTCGCCTTTTAAGCTGCGTACTAGGGGAATTTCTGCTGTTGGAAATGGGGTAATCTGATCTGGGAGAAAGAGTCCATAATGCTGTGACCATTCCTCTGGTTGGGTATCTGTAGCACCGCTACCATACATTTGTGCAGCCGCCGAGTTAAAGATGAGAAATTTTCCGTTTGTATCGGTGACGACAACTCCATCGCTCATACTATTGAGAATGAGTTGTAGAAGATTGGTTTTTTCTGGGAGTTCTGTTTCAACAAGTTGATTTTCGCTTTTTTTATCTGTGTCTTGATATTCGCTGGCTGGGTTTTGATTTGACTCAGACTTTCGTAAATGTGCTAACTCCCGTTCTAATTGAGCGACTCGTTGCTGTAAGGTGCTTATTTCTTGCTTGAGGGTATTAACTTCATTTGTGGGCATTTCAGGAGTTTGAGAAAACTGAGTCATATCAAATCCAATAGCGTTTGCATGATTGAACAATCACTTTAGACACTGAGACAAATAATAGAAATTATAAGTCAGACATAAATAATGACGGTAAAATTCCAGTGATACTGAAAAACACAGTCTTTCCCTTGCCGATTGTAAACTGTATAAGACAAAGCAGGGATCGCCAGAACCATACATTAAACTGGAGTTTGACAACAATATATTTGAGATTTCCCTCTTATGGATGCTAAGGCACTTTGGCAACGATACCAAGATTGGTTATATTTCCACGAGGGATTAGGACTGTATCTAGATATTAGCCGGATGCGGTTCGATGATGCCTTTGTGAAATCGTTGCAGCCGAAGTTTGACAAAGCGTTTGCTGATATGGCAGCACTGGAAAAAGGTGCGATCGCAAATCCAGATGAAAACCGCATGGTAGGACATTACTGGTTGCGGAATCCAGATTTAGCACCGACACCAGAACTGACACAAGAAATAGTCCAAACCTTAGAACAAATCGAAGCGTTTGCAGATCAGGTACACACTGGTGCGATTCATCCCCCCAAGGAAAGCCGCTTCACAGATATTATTTCCATCGGTATTGGTGGTTCAGCTTTGGGTCCCCAATTTGTAGCTGAAGCCCTTTCCCCTGATTTTCCACCACTAAAAATTCACTTTATCGACAATTCCGATCCCACCGGAATCGATCGCACACTCACCCAACTCAAAGATCGCCTTGCCAGCACTCTGGTATTGGTAATTTCCAAATCTGGGGGAACTCCTGAACCCCGCAACGGCATGATTGAGGTGAAAAAAGCCTATACTGCCCAAAATTTAGATTTTTCTAAATATGCGATCGCTATTACCGGCGTAGATAGCAACCTAGATAAAGTCGCAAAATCAGAAAATTGGTTAGCCCGATTTACCATGTATGACTGGGTAGGTGGACGTACCTCAGAAATGTCCGCTGTAGGGCTAGTACCTGCGGCATTACAGGGCATTGATGTCCGTGCAATGCTAGATGGTGCCAAAGAAATGGATGATGCCACCCGCGTCCCTAGTCTTAAGAATAACCCAGCCGCTTTATTAGCGATCGCTTGGTATTTCTCTGGAAATGGCAAAGGTGAAAAAGATATGGTTGTCCTTCCTTACAAAGACAGCTTGTTGCTATTTAGCCGCTATTTGCAACAACTGGTAATGGAATCTTTGGGTAAGGAAAAAGACTTAGACGGAAAAACCGTTTATCAAGGTATCGCCGTTTATGGTAACAAAGGTTCAACCGACCAACACGCCTATGTACAGCAATTGCGGGAAGGTGTACCTAATTTCTTTGCAACCTTGATTGAAGTTTTAGAAGATCGTCAAGGAAAATCTACAGAAGTTGATCCTGGTGTCACTTCTGGTGATTATCTCTCTGGCTTCTTATTAGGAACACGTCAAGCACTGTATGAGAATAACCGCGATTCTATTACAGTCAGCATTCATCAAGTTAATGCTCGCACAGTTGGCGCGTTAATTGCATTGTATGAACGGGCTGTAGGTTTATATGCCAGTTTAGTTAATGTCAACGCTTATCACCAACCAGGAGTAGAAGCTGGTAAAAAAGCTGCCGCTGTCATTCTCGATTTACAAAAACGAGTTTTGGAAGTTTTGGCAAAAGAGAAGAAAGCACTTTCTATTACTGAAGTTGCTGATAAAGCCGGCGTTGCTAACGAAGTTGAAGCAATTTACAAAATTCTCCGTCATTTACACGCTAATAATCGCGGTGTAGTGTTAACTGGTGATTTAGCTAAACCAGGAAGTTTAACTGTTTCTCTCGGTTAAATAAAGCCATCTGTTTTTAATTGATTCAGATCCTCGATTTCTTCAAGAAGTCGGGGATTTTGTTTTTGTATATACTCAAAACGGCTATAAATTTGACTTTTTGATATCAAAGCCTCTCCCCGTGCACGGGGAGAGGTTTGGAGAGGGGTTCCATATTTAGTTGAACGATGAACTGTTCTTGTATAATTTTGATATTGAGATGATTATTTGTTATTATTGATATAGTTGTAAAAAGCAAGGTTACAAATATGTTAACGTCAGAACCACCAAGAAGAAGAGGAAGAATTTTTCCTGAATTGACTTTATCCCCAGAAGAATTAGCTAGACGTAAAGCAGAAGATGAAGTATTCTACCAACGTTGCTGGGCAATTTTTGAGCGTTTGCGTCCTGAGTTGATCAAAGAACATTATGGTTGGTATATTGCTATAGAGCCAGAGAGTGGTGATTATTTCGTTGATCAGAATAAGGAAGTTGCTAGTAAACAAGCACGGGATAAACACCCTAATGTGATACATTTTTTATTTGGCATCAATGAAACTGGAGTAACTGGCAGAATATGATACAGGGTTATTTTGGTGATGGGGGACGGTTATATTTTGAAGTTGAATTAATTACTGCTGATGCTTTAAATCTGCCTGTGGATGCTTTATTTGATACGGGCTTCACAGGCTTTATGGCTATTAACAAACAAGATTTAGACGGGTTAAATTGGTCATTTATATCCAAGGAAAAGTTACGCACTGCACAGGGAGAATCACGATTTGATCTTTATTCAGGTAAGGTAATATTGAATAATCAAGAGTATGAAATTCCTGTTTATGCTGGGGATGAATTGACGGAGATTTTATTGGGTTCTCAGTGGTTGGAGTTTTTGCCTTTGGTGGTGAATTTTCAAGCTGATGTTTTGACTTTGGGATGACTAACTTTATTATTAGTAACAGGATTCCTATATTATGAATATTCAAATTCAACCAGAATTAGAGCAAATTATTGAAGCGCAAATTGCTACAGGTAGATATGCAAATCCTGAAGAGGTTATTAGTAAAGCTTTGAAGTTGCTTTTGGAGTGGGAAAAAGGTTATCAGCTTTGGGTTGAAGAAACACGAGAAAAGGTTGATGTTGCTATTGAACAATTAGACAGAGGGGAAGGTATTGATGGGGAAGTTGTAATTGAACAATTGCGAGATAAATTGAGTAAAGAGAGAAGAGTTATTTTTAATTGATTTTTATTGAATTCTTTCCCTCACAATTCTAATCCCTTCCCAAGCTAGTATTCTTCCTTCTTGTCGTTCATCTTGAAGCACTAACCACAAATAAGGCTCAAACAAGTTATTCCTCTTATTCATATATTTACTGCTGATATCTTCACATTCTTGACGTTTTAAAGAAAGTGATTTGAGGACTTTATTATCTTTAGCTACGATTTTATAAACAACGGATAACAGATGATATATAAAAACAAAGGATATTAACGGGAAGTACAAAATTAGGAAATCACTAGCTTTACCACACTCAATTTTGTGGTAGATGTCGTGGTAGAGGTCGCGGTAGAGGTCGCTGTAGATGTCGCGGTTAAGGTCACGGTTAAGGTCACGGTTGAGGACGCGGTTGAGGTCGCGATATATGTCGCGGTAGATGTCGCGGTTGAGGTCGCGGTAGAGGTCGCTGTAGATGTCGCGGTAGATGTCGCAGTTGAGGTCGCGCTTGAGGACACGGTTGAAGTCACTGTTGAGGTCGCTGTTCAGGTCCCTGTTGAGGTCGCGCTTGAGGACACGGTTGAAGTCACTGTTGAGGTCGCTGTTCAGGTCGCTGTAGATGTCGCGTTTGAGGACACGGTAGAGGTCACTGTTGAGGTCGCTGTTCAGTACGCGGTTGAGGTAGCTGTTCAGTACGCTGTTGAGATCGCTGTTGAGGATTATAACTTCACTTAATTTTCGCTGCCAAATTTTCTTTTGTTGGTAATCTATACCTGTAACGATTAATGGTTCTCCATCCGTACACCAACATCCTACTTGTTGTTGACTAATTGGATGCTCCTGACATTCTTTGAAAGTGGGTAATCTGTAATTAAATCCGGCAAATCCTAAGAGTAAACTATTCTCGCTCAACCATTTACAAAACTCCTCTGCATCACTAGCTCTAACCCCAGTAATCGGCTTTTTGGCATCTCCAGAGGGAAATTTGTAAGTTTTCCAATAATCTGGTTGGCGATATTCACCCTTTTGTAACTTCTCGTCAATAAAAAGCTGATATTCGGCACAGGTAATATAGCTCATGTCAATTGCTACATTTTCATCAATTCGCAATAGATTATTTAGTCGTCGAGATAGTAATACATTCGCCGCAAATACATATCGTTCTGTCTGACTTTCTAAATATGCCTCCAATTGATGTTCTAATTCTTGTTTAATGTTTAAATCAATACTTAATCCCTCTTGGAGACAATCATAGGCTAATGCCATAACTTCAATAGATGGATAAGGCGTAGTTAAAATTGCACCAATCAGATTGCTGGTATTACTTTGAGCAGCATAAAGACGGATAGTTTCAGCCCACCAAGAATTATTAATATTCTCTATCAAAATGTTTTCCTGATGAGATTCTTTAAGCTGAACGGCTGCTAAATATTCCTGAAAACTCAGATGAGCAAATTCATAAACATCTATCTCTTTTTCCACTAACAATGCACTAACATCCCGAATTTCCCTAATAAATACTGCCGGATTTGCTCCAACTCCAGCTACAGTTATTAATTTATCTTCTATTAATGAGATTACTTGAGATAACCTGAACTCACGAGTATTATTCTGCATTAATTTTAATGCCAGAATTTGTAAAATAGATTGCTTTTGGCTGGCTGTTAATACATTAGGAATATTCTTAGCTCTTTGTCGTCTTTCTAATAAAACCTGACAAATCTCTTTGTAGAGTTCAACTCTTTTTCCAGGTAATGCGTTACCTCGGCGATGAACTGTAGCAATCATTGTTAATAGCAAAGGATTAACTCCCATTACTGCTAAAGGAGAACTATTTCTAATCCGTTTAATTAAATCATTAGCTTGGTTTTTAGCCTCTTCCTGCACACCTAAATCTTTTTGTCCAGCACGGCTCATTATCTCTGTCTGTAAATACCAGTTATGAATAAACTCTTGCATTTTCTTGAGATTGAAAGGTTGTACCTCTAGGACTGTTATCTCTTGTTGTAACTTTGCTGTTTTATAACCAAATGGTCGAGATGTGAGAATAAAAATAGTGTCTGGGTATGCTTTCATTTGCTCATCTACCCATTTGCTGACTTGCTTACGTTCTTTTTCATCAGCTACTTCGTCCAGTCCATCTAGCATGACTAAACATTTGTTTTTATTTAATTTTTCAGCAAACCAATTAGTAGGGGGATTCAGTGGTTGTATTTTTCGCTCATTCTTTACTTGCTTAGTAATTAACTCTGCTAGTGGTGGTTGGTTCTCAATTATTTGCCGATGCACATCTCTAATATATAACAAAACAGGAATTAACTTTGGAGCTTTTGGATGTAGTTTTCGTTCCTGCTGATTTGCATAAGTTAGAGTTAAATGTCTCAAAAGAGTAGTTTTACCTGAACCTGGAGCGCCTAGAACCGCTATACGAGGAAATAAGGCTTTTTTATGATTATCTTTATCTTTAGAAACTAAAAAATCCCAAATTTGCATTTCCCTTATGTCATGAGATTGTGTTTCAATATTTTGAATAATTGCTGACTTTACATTTGCGAATTCTTTATTAGAAACTTTGAGCGGTACAAATACTTGATTTAATTTCAGAATACGGTCTTTATCTAGCCCTTGTGTCTGATAATCTCGACAAATATAAATTAAACTCTGGTAATATTCGCGTTGAAACGATGAAGTTAATCGCCACCATAATTTAACGATGCTTGCCTCTAGTTGATTTACAATATATTCTGCAAACTTATCTTCATGTTGCTCTAATCTTTCTTCAATTTTGTCTAAAATTTTGTTAATAATATTTTTAACAAACTTGCCACCAATAGCCATAAATAACATGGACATAGTTATGAAAACTGCTATTACAGCTTCTGTCCATTGGCCATTTTTCAGAAAATTAACCGTTGCTGCTATCCCAATACCAGAACTAGGATAACCTATATAAGTCAAGAGCTTTTGAACTCTTTTCTGTCTAGTTTCTCGTCGTTCAACACTAGCTTGCTTTGATTCTGGTGCAGACTCTTTTGGCTTTTCCAAAGCAGATTCTTTTGGACTTTCTACGTTAAAGTCTTTTTGTGCTTCTTGAGCAGATTCCTGTTCTGAAGTATTTTCAGGCATGGTAACTTCAATATATACAAATTGGCGAGGTGTGAGTATAAGTAGTTGAAGATCCTTTTTTGGAAATTGCGTTAGCGAAGCTGGCCGTAGGCATCGCACTCTGTGCTTCCAAATCCTCTAAAATACCCTGATAGTCGGTCATTTTTTGACCCTTAGACACTATCCGCTTGCTTAATTTACCCCTAGCCACTTTCTGCTGATTTGCTCCCAAATCCCACAGTGCAAGCAGCAAGCGTGTTTGAGCGTAACTTGCCTGTAAATCCTTTGTCTTTGGACTCATGATGGTGTGTGTTAAATAACTAAGATTATTATAATAATGATTATATTTTTTATTGCGTCAAAGTAAAAATATTGTTTATTTTCTAGATATTGCTCACAAATAGCTCAATTTATCAACCTAAAAATCAACCGAGAATTTACGTAATTCATAAATTAACCCATCACATAATACAGAAAAAAATGTGATATTAGTTATTTAATATAGCGCTATGCATTTGAATGAAATACACCATAGCCCCCTCATCGCTTGCGGGGAGGGGGTTGGGGGTGGGGTTCTTGTATTTCACTCAACAGAGAACCGCTAAGTACCTGGACAGAATTAATTACACAATGTCATTGCGAATGGAACGAAGTGGAATGACGCAATCGCAGGGGCTGGGATTGCTGATGCCTCCGGCACGCTACGCGAACGCTTCGCTCGCAATGACTGTAAATATTTTTGTCCAATTACTTATATCAGGTTTTTATTTTTTAGGTTATTTCTCAATCGTGTTTAATTTCATAATTACTAATGAATAGTTCTTTGCCCTTAGCAGCACCACTTTGTTTATAATTATTCATCCCATACTGTAATTCCCATTCGTAAATATTTGCCCATTGAAAATTATCTCGAATTGGTGGTGAATCGTCGTAAGTAATCAACCACCTGTGAGGACATGATTTTAAATCATCAGCAAATCTTTCATGATTAAATCCAGTATGTAAACTTCCTTTTTTTCCATATAATTTAGAGTTTTCAGCTTTGAAATATGGAGGATCTAAAAATATGAAAACATCTTTTACTTCTGCATTTAATAGTTGACTATAATCTAAATTAGTGATTTTTATATCTGCTGTTAAAATATCTGCTAATTTCTCTAAACGATCTATAGATGAATCAGTAAACCTGGTATAAAAAGCTTCCATAGAAAAACCACCTGATTCTACAGTTCCTGAAAAGGTAATTCTATTAAGAACAAAAAAGCGTACTGCTCTTTCTAAATTTGATAAACTATCAACATCTACAGTAGTTAAATCTAAAAACAATAATTTTCCATCTTGATATTTTTCTTTGACATAACGAATTTCTGCAACTAATTTAGATAAATCAGATTGAGCTAAATGCCAAAAAAGAAATAATTCTTTGTTTAAATCATTAATCCAAATCTTTAATTGAGGATATTTTTGTTTTAGGTAAATAAAAACAGAACCACCTCCAACAAAAGGTTCTCTAAATTCTGAAAAGCTTTCTGGTAAATATTCAGATATTTGCTTAATTGCTCTTGATTTACCACCAGGATAACGGAGAGGACTTTTAATCATCACGAAATAGTATTATATAATTTTTGGATTTTGATAAATTCTGTAAAATGTATAACTTCAACAGTTAATGTAAAATCTTTTTAAGTAGCTCCTAAAATATTATATATTTTTCATGGCATATTTACAGTAAAATTAGCCCATTAAAAAATTTACCTGCATTAGCTTATGACTCGTTCAACACCTTATCAGCCTTTGTTGTTGCGACTTCTACATGGTGTCAGTGGAATTTTAGTAATTGCGGCAATAATTAGCGGATTCTTAGTTTACAACACCTTCGACAAACGATTTGGTAAAATTCCCATTCCCAAAATTGACCCAATACAGGATATTCATGGAACTGTAGGGTTATTTTTTTTAATTTTATTACCAGCTTTCGCACTCTATAGTTTTCATGCTGGACAAAAACGCCTGATACAACCAGACTCGATCCAAAAACTCACTCAAGTTGGTAAACCAATTTGGTGGGTAAGTCTGCAACGGATTGTCAATACTCTAATGCTAATCGCTTCTGTTTTAGCGGTGACATCTGGCAGAATGATGAAAGAAGAATGGCTACCAATAGGTGAACTTGATCATATTTGGTATTCTTTTCACCTCATAGCTTGGGTGATTATGGTTTGCTGTTTAGCAATTCATATTTTGATGTCTACTAAGGTTGGTGGTGCGCCATTATTACTGTCAATGATGTCATGGAAATTCCGCCCAGAAGAAAGTCCTAAAAATTGGTATAGTCGTTTCCGTATTTGGTTGGGTAATTTTCCCAATAATTTTCATGTTGAAAATAATTTATCTCTGAGAATTATTGAAGCGATTGTGTTGATTGGCATCATAGCTGCATTTGTATCGCCATTATTTTTTTCTGGTGGTGAATCATAAATTTAAACATCAAGTAGATGCAAATCTCATTTTTGGCATCTCACTAAAACAACAAATTTAGACATTTTTCTAAATAAATTTTTATCCCTAAAGTGACACAAGTAAGGACACCTATAGCGAGATATCTGGAGTTTGAAGATTTATCAAAATAGGATGACATAAGTTGTGACTTTGACAAGGATAAAAATATGAAGCGTTTAGCATCAGTAACTCTATTAGCATTTTTGGGAACGGCTGCTGTAGTTGCAATACCCAAACACTCTCAGGCTATGAAGACACCAGAGAATCTATTTGCTACAACACCCTCCCCTAGACCTACGACACCCTCTCCTCGATCTACGACACCCCCTCCTAGACCTACGACACCCCCTCCTAGACCTACTCCTACACCTTCCCCTTAGTAGATTGTTCACATTTAGTAGGCAAAAATAAATGAACTACCCCATCTTATTTCGTTGTAGCTTGCTTCTGCGGAGCAGTAGATGGGGTTTCTACATCCCCTTAAGTTATTTATTTAGCGTAAAGATCGAAATAGAACTCGTCCTGGATTTTCTTCTTGATTGATTCGCGTGTATAACCGCAGACAAGTTAAAACTTCTCCTGGTGTACCTCCACAATCTAGTTGTAGATCATCTTTAGAATAAGCACAAACATCTGCATACAGCCCTGATAATTGCTTAATTCGCACGTCATATCCTGCTTTGATGGCTTTATTAGCAACCTTTTTGAGGATACGCCGTGATTCTTGTTGTAGCTTTCCCCACCATGAATAACGCTCGGCTGGGGGGACAAATACTAAGGAATGTATAGCTTCATCCATGTCAATCCAAGCACGTAGATTGTGGATTAAATCAGTATTTTCCCCAGTTTTTTGGATACGTTGCAAGCGATCGCTCAATGCCTCAATATATAAATGGTGATGTTCTGGCTTTTCATGTAAAGAAACAACATCAAAACTAAACACACTCTTTAAGGCATGATGCAAGTCAGGTTCTATCTCAATTAACTTCATATATAGCAGTACAAACCCTGCTAGTAAATGCAAATCTTCAGATTTATATATCTGGGCAATTTCTGACTTTAAAAATACTTTTTTTGACAAACATAAACCTCTAGCTTTCACAGCACCATTCAACCCTGGATAGATTATTTCATCACGAATAAAAGGTAAATGGTGAAGATTGACATAATCTTCAGAAGCACCTAATTTTTGAGCAATTTCTAAAGCCCGATGTCGCCAAGTAGTAGCTAAATCTTCTGGAACTCGCAATAAATAGCGGTGCATTTCATTCCATAAATCAGCATCATTTTGACTTTGTAGGGGAGAATTTCCTAGATAAAAATTCAGTTCTAAATCAGAATTAAAAACCTCACGTAAGTAAATTAATTTGAATTCACCACTCACCTCAATCTCCGCAACAGGTGCAGGTTCTAAAAGGTCGTGAAGTTCTTGCAATATTTGCTCACATACCTGATTTCCTGGGTCTTGGGGGTATTCTGTTTGCGCTTGATTTAAAGCTGCTTCTAGTCCGTACAAACTAAACCTTAATACTTGGGCTAATTGTGAATTTTCTGTTGCTAATAGTTGATATAAATGCTGCATGATGGCATTAAGAGAGAGGGTAAAACGCAGAGGTTAGCGCAGAGGTACACAGAGTAAATTCTTCTTTGCATCTCTGCGCCTCTGCGTGAGATTATTTAATGTATTCCGCAAAAAGGATCGCGTTCTTTATCAACTTCGTTGGGTTGTAATTCTAGTTCTGCACTATAAACACATCCTGCTTGTTGGAGACATTCTTGATTGTGTGATGTCCAATAAGGTACTTCACCGGCGTGCATTCTTAATATACCTTGATTGTCAAGTGTCACATGATATTGACAGGGGTAGTCTGTGGTGATATCTGGCTTGCTAAGTGAACCAATGCGTATCCATTTTTTGCTGTTGGTTTCACTATCTGTTTGATAAATATAGAAGGTGTGTTGTCCACTTTGAGGGAAGGGAGGTAAAGGATTACTAATTACGCCACTTCCTAGTTCATTTACACCATCTTGCAAATAGTGAAATGTTTGCAGAGATTTACTGTCATTTCCATCAACTGCAAATACTAAATGATAAGCATCTGGTTGATCAACTGTTGCTGATTCTAAAACGTTAATGGCAATATCACCATCATTTAAGTCTTGATAGGGATGTTCAATGGCGATATTCCATTTCAATTTACCATCAGTAAATAGGTCTGATGATTCTGAATCATCTGATATTGCTGACTTGATGTCAATACCATTAACATCTATTAAATAATGGGGACTACCTTGACAGAGTAAAACACTAAATTGTAGGGTTTGGTCTATTTCAAATTGAACTTTAATTTTTTTGAGAAACTCTGGTTCTACCATTGCTAATTTCTCCATTAAAGTTTTACCATCAAAGCTACCCCACAGGCGTAAATCTCCATCTTCATAGTCTTGTCGATAGATAATATTTGTTAATTGTATGCCTTGCCAATGGGTACGAACTTTAGCGATACTTTCCCAAGCTGAAAGTTGATAAAGTTCTTGTCCAGCATTGAATATGGGTAAGAGTTCGTTACTTTGGGTTTTGCGTCTGAAGTTGCAAGGTAGATAATAAAATAGGTTTTTGACATCTATTTCTAGCTGGTTTGCACCTTTTCGCAACAGACTTTTAGATTCTTCAGGATCAAATCTTAATCGACGCAGTTTTTCTGCATAGCAAGCACCGGCAGATGTAGCGAGTTTGGTAAATTCTAAAACGAAGGTAATTCTTTCTGGATTCCACACAAAATAGGGAGATTTGCTAAATTCTAGGTAAATTTGTTGTTGTACTAAATCGAGATTGCAAGTTTTACCAGAGAGAATTAACCAATCTACTTTTTGATTAGTTTGAGCATTTAAGCGACTTTCCATCAGTCCTTTAGCAATACCAATGGCTTCTTTAATTGCCGAAATTGCAGTGCGTTCAAATTGCTGACTGTCTAGGGTGAGAGAAATAGCATCAGGAATGATAATTTGGAATTTAACTGCACTTTGGGCTAGTAATTCACTAATTTGTTGTTCGGAAAGGGTGAAGGTTAATAAAGAACCGTCTCCTGGTGATTTTTGCCCCAATTTCAATTTAGCTGCTTCGGCATGATCCCAAAGGGTGTAAAATGTTTGTAGGCGTTGGGGTGCTTGTTGCCAACGAGTAGGTAATACTTTTTCGGCTGTATCTAAGGCATCTTTGAAAGCAACATCACCTTCGGGGTTTTCTTTATCTAGACATTTCAATAAACTACCACTTTTAAATTTTCCATCTTCTAAAAAGCGTTCATTTAATTCTGAGTTAATTAAATCTTCTAATTTGTCGCTTTCGATGTCACCTGTGGTTATAGCTGTGAGCAGAAAATCGGCAATTGCTACTTTTAAAAGCCGGAATATTCTCAGTGTAATTAACTCACCACCTAGCTGTAAATGACCAGAAGAACCTAATAATTTAGGGGTGAGTTTATAGTAACGTCCACCTAAACCTCTATCTTCATTATCAGCAAAAAATGGGGTTTTATCCTCTAACGTCAGTTCAATTAAAGCTAAGTCGGTAGTTCCACCACCAATATCTAAAACTAAAACATTTTGTGACCATTTATTTCTGTCTTGGCGACAACGAGTTTTAAAAGATTCAATTCCTAAATTGAGATTTCCACCAAATTCTCGCCATAAAAAGAATATAGCTACAGATACCGCTTCATCATAAGCAGTTTGGACATCATCAATTCCCAATTCTTGAACTAGTGCTTTCACTTCTTTACGCACTACTGGAGGTGCTACTGTGGGATAGGTGACAACTGCTGTTAATAAATCACCTTCAGAAAATCTCCTTTTAGACCGTTGACGATAATCTTCAGTTAAGTCAATTAAATGCGCCCAAGCTGCTTGAATTAATTGGTTAACTTGGATGTTTTGTTCTTCACCATTTAAGATCACTGGGAAAGTTCGATTTTGACCAAAGTACCGTTTGGGTGAGTGGTGAAATCGACTAATAATGTCTTTGACGGAACTAATTGTACCTTGGGCTATGGCTTTTTTTCTATTGTCCCTTGCTTCCCTACCCATTTGCAATTTCAAGGGTTCTATTTGTGATATTTCCATTTCGCTGGGAATTTCTGTATCTCTTCTATCTATATCTAAGATTACAGGAATTAAATTTTGTGATTCTAAAGTTGGGACGCGGAAAACTTCGTGATATATCTGATAAAGTTTTTTGCTAACAGCACGGCGGAATCTATCACTATTTCCTAAACATAATTCAATTTGGCGAATGGATTCTAAAAAGAGTTCCTTATTATCACTTTCAAAAATTTCGCTTAACTGTTCTGGTTCAATTTCTAAGTTTTTGCTAATATTAGCAATAAATTTTTCCCATTCACTCGCACCGATATCAGGTAAAGCAGAAGCAGCGGGAGAATTTAACCATTCTGCTAAACGTTGGCGTAGTCTTAATTCTTGTTCTCTGGGTAAAATTTCGGCAATTGGTACTTCTATAGGGTCAAAAAGTGTAACTGTGGAGTTAGAAGTACCAAAGTCTAAAGCGAACCAACCGGGAAATCTTTTTTGTGATTTCTCATTGAGTTTTTCACTTAATTGTTGACTCAGTTTATTTAAATATGTGTCTAATTCAAAAGGGTTCATGGGTTTATCTGTTACTGTTGTTTCAAAATCTGGAGAAAACCAAAGGTCACAGGAAGCACTAATATTTTTGCGTATAGATAATATTGGGTTTCCTGTAGCATCAGAATCGAAATATTCAACAATAACCTGTAAGGTACAGTTTACTGTTTGGTTTAAAGGTTTCTCTAACACATAAGAACATTGACCTAGTTGACATAAGTTAGAGATTTTTTGTGGTGTGGCAGAATCAAAGTGTTTGTAGGTGTTTTGGATTTCTGCTGCTAGTTCTGTGGGACTTCCTCTAACGGTACAGGTAATGCGAGAAATATGCGGAATATTGCTGTTGGTAGCGACAATTTGAATGGCAGGTAAATCCAAATTTTGATTTTCTTTGACTCGCAGTTGAAAACGAGGTGGAAGGCTAATTTCCACAGGCATAATTAATGGGTGATTGGTGATTGATACTTCTTTTTCAGCAGAAGAATATGGATTAAATGAACCGCGAAGGCGCGTTCGCGCAGCGTTGCGAAGCAAAGGACGCGAAGGGAAGAGGGAAGAGGGAAGAGGGAAGAAGAAGAAGGAAGAAGGAGATAGGTGATTGATGATTAATCGGTTGTCATAAAGTTTTACAGATATTCATAGGCAACATTTTCATTAATTGTGGCAATATCAGCGAGAATCTGTAACCAGGTGGGAATTGCTAACTCTGGAGGTGAGTCTCCGGCGGCTATATATCTGAGGAGTTCTTCTTTTTTAGATAGGTTTTGTAAACTAGGAATAATTTGGTCTAAAATGCCATCTAATTCGGAATTAACTTGTTGGTTAACTTCGCTGACATACTGAACAAGATGAAGGCTGGCGCTGGCGGTGATTTCATCTCGCAGACGCAAGACAAAAAGTTGATGATTAGCAGAACGAGATGGGTTTTGGTTTTTCTCTGGAGACCAATCAAATATTTGTCCAATGTTGTGTTTTTCATCTCGTCGCGCCAAGGGAAATATATTTTCTGGAGATATGGCTTTATCTTGGTTACTGATTTCTACGATAATAGCTTCTTTCCATTGATTGGGATCACATCCTAAGAGGAGTTTATAAAATAAATCGGCTGCTTCTAATCCAAATTTTTCTTCAATTATTTGTTCCATTTCTGGGTTGATAATTGATTGTAATTTTTCTCTTTCTAGGACTAATTGATGAGCTAGTTTATTTAACAGGTCTACCACTGCTTGACGGATTCTTTCGCGGGCAAAATTTTCTAGTTCTTTAACTGTTTTTTCAAATTCTGGATAAAAGTCATCACTCTTGGTAGGTAAGGAATTATTAACTCTATTTCCTCGGTCAAATAATTTTCCGGCTGCACCTTTAGATTCTGCTAAGGCAATTGTGCCATGATGAGCTTTATTAAATAATAAAGTCCATTGACTCCAATTCAAGATTCTAAAAGTTAGTTCGTCTTTGATCACATCACTAACAACAACTCCCCGCCGATCTTTGAGTGGTTCTTTTCCTAAATCTTTTTGAAAGCTTCTGTAGGTTTTATCTAAGCTTTCAATTCCTAAACGCAATTCAATTAAAGCGGGACTATCTGCTGTGGGGATGCCTTGTTCGTGTATTTCGGCGATGATATCTTTGAGTTGTTCTTGTTGCTGACGGACAACATCAGCAGCCCTGCGAGTATCTTCATATAATTGCTTTAAACCATGAGTGGTTACATGATTTTGAATCAATTCTCGCAGTTTACTAATACCTCCATCTTGAGCAAAATAACTTAATTGTCTACCTAGTGAATTGCGAGGTTCTGTTGTTAATAACCGTTCGCTTAATTTACCCCATTTTTGTTGTAGTCGTTTAGAACGATCTAAGTAGTCGGGATAATCTAAATTAGCGAGAAATTCTTCTGAACCTGCTTTAACTGTGGTTGAACGTTTTGCTAATTCAGCTAAACCTAATAGTGGTGATAATAAAACGATGCGGTCTTTTTGGCTGGTAAAAGCATCTGCACCATCAATAATGGTTTGTAAAACTTTCAGTTTTTGGAATACTATATCTGTGTGTAAAGGTTGAGAATTGGGGTGATCTTCGATTAAAAAATCGAGTATTCTTTCGCCACCTTCACTGTCTAATGGTAATTGGTCGAAGCGGCCGACACCGACGAGAATTAAGTCTTTTAAGTCTTGTCCTGGTCGTTGCTGCTGCATCATGGTAAAAATTTTGTTGGCGCGATCGCTTCCCGGTGATTTACCATTGAGCAATACCAGGATTGTCTGTACTTGCGCCAATTCTCGCAGAGATAAAAAGGTATCCCTAGCCCCAGAGTTGGCTGCACCCAAACCGGGAAAATCTAACAGTATAAACTCTTCAGCCCCACTGACATCCCAAATTTCCCGCGATATTTTCACTTCAATATCAACACGCCGAATTAAGGGAAAGCTATTTTGCAATAGTTGGGTTTGTAGTCTTTGGGGCGCACTGGGTAAGCGAACGTGTGCCGGCGGTATATCCTCAAATTTGAGAGTTTGGATAGCCATTGGCATTTCTGTGAGTTGTAACCCTTCATGGGCTGTTGCTGCATCAATGTGATAATGGCTACCACACAAAGCCTCACCATAAGCTTGATAAGCCCGCAAAAATAATACTAATTCCCGCAATAGATAGCGTAATTCTAAATTATTTGAACTTTTCCAAGCTTCTTCACACCAACTAGAAATATCTTTTCCTGTCTTGATTTTAGATACTTGTAACGGTGGGAGTCCGGCTGCTGTAGCGCGTCGGTTTGCCTCACTTAACATGAAGTGTAAGCACTCATTCACTCCTTCATTAGACAAATATTCTACAGTATATTCACTAACTTGAGTTGTGTTAAAACCATCCTGAGGCTTAATATGAATAGCAGTGACGTTTCCAGTTGTCGGGTTTTCGCTGACTGGTAAAGCATCTGCATAACCGATTAAACTACCCAGCAGCAAACTTTTACCGCTACTGAATTCACCCATTACGCCGATTTTTACTGGTGAAGCGGCCAGTTCTACAGTCTTCTGTGCAGCCTCTCGCAAGCCCATGAGACAATCATCGAGGCTAGTAGGAATCCAATCTTCTTGTTGGGAAGGGCGTTGGGGTACAGAGTCGATTTTACGGAGGATAAATTCACCGTACTCTTTAAACCTGGCCAGTTTGTCTGGTTCCATAGAGTAGTTTCTGCCTGAGTTCATTTTCTGTGAGCGTTATAACACAAAAAATGCCAATAACTACTCTTGATGCAACAAAGGAGACTGGGGATTGAGGATTGGGGATAAATATTTTTCCCTCTGCTGTCTGGGAAATACTCAATTTTTCTTCACACCGTTTAAAATTAGAGCGATCGCACTTTCTGTATGTTCCCCTACCATCTCTGGACTGAGACGATCTATATCTGGTGTCAAATGTTTCCAGTTTTCCTGCACGGTAAAGTAGAAAATACACACACTAATAATGTGAGTCAATGTTAAAAATGGATCTACAGGCCGGAAACACTCTTCCTTAATTCCTCGTTCTAAAACTTGCAGCAGTGGTGCGTATAAACTCCCAGGATTAACCTGCTTAAAATACAAACCTTGATTTTGACTCGCTTCTTGAAACCACAGCATTTGACGATGGGGATAAGCGGCTTCGTAAGAGATCGCACTGCGGATAATTTGTTCTAATGCTACTTCTGGGTGTAAATGGTCAAGGTTCATTTGACCAACCATTGATTCTAGCTCATTAATCGGACGCTGCAAAACCGCTTTATACAAACCTTCTTTATTCTCAAAGTAATAATGAATCATCGCTGTTGTAATTTTCGCACGATTTGCGATCGCACTCAACCTCGCCCCCTTTAACCCATCCCTAGCAAACTCCATCTCCGCTGCATCCAGAATTTGCTGCTGTGTCACCTCCGCATCACGCACCGATTTAGCACCTCCCTGATTCCTGACAAACTTAACCACAGTATCTCTAGACAAACTTTGCTTGTTCAGTCTAACAAGAGTTGACAGCAATCTCACTCACTCGTTAAACTAATTAAAAAATTAGTTAATTAAATAAGAGGCTTTTTATGACCATGTTACAAGGCGCACCTTGGTTATTAGCTCATCGCTCCATGCTTAAGCCAAATCAGCCTTTTAAAGTCTCCCTTTATGGGAAAGATTACGTAATTTGGCAAGATAAAACAGGTAAATTTAGCTGTCTACCTAACGCCTGTCCCCATTTAGGTGCAATGCTTTCCGAAGGTTGGTGTGTGATAAAAGCAGATGGTAGTAGCACTTTAGTTTGTCCATTTCATGCTTTAGAATTTGATAGCCACGGTTGTACAGTTTTACCCAATAGCAATAAACAAACAAAGCCCCTACTCCAACCATTAGAGTTAATTATTCAAGGTGATTTTATTTGGACTTATGGTGGGTATGAACCAAAAATTACTATCCCCACAATTTTAAAAGATTTTGCTGATGAATATGAATTTATCGGACATACAAAAAACTTCAGCGTCAAAACAGAACTGCTGACTATGCTATTAAATATGCATGACTATGATCACCAAAATGGTACACATCGACCATTATTTGAAATCGAAAAAGTAGAATTTAAAGAATTTCTTGACAATGGATATCACTCCCATGCTTACTTTGATTTAATCAGAAAGCAAACTAAATTTCATGATTTACTCAAAAATCCCGGACTGATAGCTATTCCTAACATAATTAATGCCCATTTAGAAAATTTCTTTCCCTGTTGTCTAGTCGTACATGGTGAAAGTCCTGTGGCTAGTGTGAAACAAATTCATTTTTTCATTCCCGAATCAGAAACACATACGCGCACTTATGTTTTAGTTTACGGTAAATCTAAAAATCTCTTTGCCAATTTAATTAAGAAAAATTTTGTCCGTCTAGCAGAAGTAATTGTTGAGCAAGATGTTGATATTTTGGGTAAGCTATATCCTAATGTTCCTCAGCATATAAGATTAAATAACGAAGTTGGGATGGATTGGGTAAAACGGAATTTTGAAAACTTTTCTCTCGCAGAGACGCAGAGTCTCAGAGAGTAAGAGTTGTTGCTCAATTTGCATATATTTTACCTAATTTTAATCTTTTGTTTCTTAAAAGTTAACTTTTTGGCTGTTCACTTGTATTACAATCACTCTTTGCTGCAACATTGGAAACCCCCAACTGACCTTGGATATAAAGGAATTGGGGGATTCTTTATGCTAAAATTTAGCTGCAATATATAGAGGAATGCTACCATACACCCCCAGAAGCCAAGCTGTATCTCCTATTCTCGCGTTATCCACCTGAGTCATTTGATTGACATAGGTATACCGCAATGGCCTGGTGATCCAGTTGTAAAATTTACCACTGTTGCCGAATTGCAAGATGATGGCTATTATTTGCGGCGTTTTTCTTTAGGGGAACATAGTGCTACTCATATCAATGCCCCTAGTAGTTTTCACGGTAATGGTATGGGCGTTGACGAATATTCTGCCCAGTCGTTGGTAGTACCTGCGGTGGTGATAGATATTTGTAAGCAAGCAGCGGTAAATCCTGACTATCTCCTAACTATTGCAGATATCCTGACTTGGGAAGCAGAATTTGGGACTATTGGTGCTGATAATATCGTGCTACTTTATACAGGTTGGCAAGTTAAATGGCTGGATAAGAATGCGTTTTTGAATCAAGATGCAGAAGGGAATATGCACTTTCCAGGGTTTGGAAGTGATGCAACGGAGTTTTTAATTACTGAAAGGCAAATTGCTGGAGTCGGAATTGATACACATGGTGTAGATTCGGGGCAAGATACTAATTTTACTATTAATCGTCTGGTCTTAGCAAAATCACGTATTGTTTTAGAAAATCTCACGAATTTAGATCAACTGCCACCTCAAGGGACTACTTTGATAATTGGTGTTTTAAGATTGCGGGGTGGTTCTGGTTCACCGGCTGCGGTAATGGCGTTATTTTGAGTGCTGTGTGGTAGAGATGTTTACGAAAACGCCTTTACAGAGTTTTGATTACTTCCTTTCTACCAGAAGAATATAGATTAAATGAACCGCGTTCGCGAAGCGTTCCGTAAGGAAAGACGCGTTCGCGGTAGCGTTGCGAAGCAAAGAACGCGAAGAAAGAAAAAGAAGAAGATAGGTATACTGCAAACGGTTCATAGGTTAACCAAACATGGAACCCCTCTCCAGAGACGCGTTCGCGAAGCGTCTCGAAGAGTACCTCTCCCCGTAAACGAGGAGAGGCTTAATATTTAGTTTTTTCGTCAGGAAAAAGTACAGTTCCTAACTGTTTAGAGTATGTTTTTTAAACAGCAAAGTAGTCAGTTGATGTTAATTCTCCGGTAGGTAGAGTGCTGTTCAGCCCTGTTAATTCAATCAAGAGGTCACTTTTGGGATTGAAAGCAGCGATGTCGTTGTTAACAGCCAGGTAGGTGCGGCGAGTGAAAGTTGTAGCACCGAAGCTGAAAAATACTGCTTGATTAGCAGTTAATGGTTGCAGACCAGCAACAGTAGTATTAGCATCTTTGTAGACAGAATTTATGGCACTATTCAAGTTAGCAGCACTGATCACACCAGCATTGAAGGTATGAGTGGGTAGATTATTAAGGATAAAGCGATCGCCCTCTTGCGGGTTAAAATCAAGAATCAGGTCGCTATTTGCCAAAAGTGAATCACTAAAAGCAGGATAGAAAAAGAAGTCTGCATCATTCCCACCAAGGAGAATATCTCCACCATTACCACCAGTTATGCGATCGCTTCCATTGAGTCCTAAAATAATATCATTTCCATTGAGTCCTGCGATCGTATCATCATCTTTCCAACCGATGAGAATGTCAGCACGCTTAGAACCAGTAATAGTTAAACCTGAAGGTGTTTCCTCAATATCGTTAATGGTAACAGTCAATTCCTGCTCATAACTCAAGTTACTTTGGTCAGTAGTCCGCACGCGAATGTTGTAACTAGACTGAGACTCAAAATCTGGAGAAACATTCAGCAAAAGTTGGTTGTCGCTAATCGCAAACGCACCATTATCAGCACTTCCATCTCCAGTTACCAAGCTATAAGTATGAGTATCACTCCAATTTGGATCAGTTGTACTCAAAACACCAACTAATGTACCAACAGCAACATTTTCACTAACGCTATTTTCACTTAGATTGATATTGGTTGGATTTTGAGCAGTATAGAGATTAAACCCGACAATAACCGGATCATGATCAGAGGAACGGAAAGCATCAGCATTATATAAACTGGTTTGTTGTCCTACTGACTTAAATTCAGTGTTGTAGTCCAAAACATTTGGTTCATCAGCGTTAATATGCCATTTTTCCGCCCCTGTCACCTGTGCTGCTAAACTGCTATTAGCTAAAGCATGATCTAAAGAACCCCACTGACCATCAAAAACGTAAGAGTAAGTTGTGCTGGGAAGTAGATTATTGTATCCTGCATTTGCCAAAGTTGTAATTGGATCTTCCTGAGCATAGGCATTGAGATCGCCTAAAATTAGGTAATCAGAGTCTAAAGTTCCTGTGGGATTTGTCGCTAACCATGCAGCTAAATCTTCAGATGCACGAGTACGAGTACCATTGGATAAACCTTGTCCGTCTCCTGCGTCAGCATCACCTACGCCACCTGAACTCGAACCTTTAGATTTAAAATGATTGACAACTGCTGTAAATTGTTCACCAGTGGAGTTTTGAGAGAAAGTCTGCGCTAGGGGTTTGCGGTTATTATTATCAAATGCACCTTGACCGAATCCATTAGCTACTGTCACAGCTGAACCAATGGGAGTAACGCTACCAGGTTTATAAATCATTCCTACAGCAATTTCATCGGTTCCTAGTTGGGAAATTCCCGGATTAATGAAAGCATAAGTTCCCGCACCAGCAACGTCATTTAGTCCATTGATTAAATCTTGAATCGCACTATTAGTACCATAACCATCATTTTCTATTTCCATGAGTCCGATAACATCTGTACCGGAATTAATAATGGCTTGGATAATTTTGTCTCTTTGACGTGTGAATTCTGCGGAAGTATCTGCACCCCGTGAAGTAGGGAAACCACCACCAGTACCATTCCCGTTGAAGAAGTTGAGAACGTTGAAACTAGCAACTTTGAGAGTACCACCGACATCTGGTGCCGTTTCTGGACGAGAATTAGCTGGTGTAAAGTTGACACCTGTGGAAGTTTGAATGCGATAACCTTCAAAGCGTTGATCTAAAACTCCAGTGATGCTAGATACTGTATCACCACCACGCAAGGTGTTAGTAGCACTGAGAGGATTACCACCACGACCGAATAAGATGGGATCAGGGTTTTGAGTACCGCGTCCATCATCGAGGATAATTCGACGGTTAGCAATCTCCTCTAGATAAGCAGCATATCCACTGACACTAGGAGCATTAAATTGAGTATATTGTTCAAGTCTGCCATCAGTACCAGCTTGGTTACTAGCACCTGTTGCGGAGAGAAGAACTTGACCAAAGCGTCCTAGTTGAAAATGTTCGGTGACAGTTAAATCCCCAGTTCCAGCACTAACATTAACTAGCATTCCTTCATAATGTTCTAAGTCTGCGACGCTGGTAACAGGTAACTGAATATTGGTAACTGTGGGTAAGTTGTCAGCACCTAAATTAACAACGTTTGTCAGACTAGAAAGTTGAGTTAAGCTGCTACTAATACCGCTGCTGGTGCTGGTGAATTCTCCTACTGTTCCAGTAATGCGGACTTTATCGCCAACGTTACCAGAAAATAAGCCTGTTGGGTCGAAAACAAAGATAGCTTCTGAAGTTGTGGAATCGTTATCAGCATCAGCATCTTCTTCTTGAACATAAAAGCCGTTGAGTTGAGAAGCACCAAGGAAAGCACTAACAACAATACCTTCTATGGTTTGAGTTCCACTAAAAGCAGAATTGAATGTTGCACCATTACCTTGAATATCATGGATTTTGATAATGGTGGGAGGTGCAATGTCATCGTCAGTCACTGTTATATTAGCGGTGACATTGCTAAAGCCAATTGCATTTGCTGCAATTACAACGTTTTGAGAACCATCGATTAAAGCATCATCTACAGCATTTATGGCAAAGGTAGCAAATGTTTGTCCAGCTGCAATTGTAACTGTAGTAGGAACAGTTGCTTCTGTGATGTCGTTGCTAGTCAATGTGACATTTAATGCATTAGTTGTGTCACCTGTGCGAGTGACTGTAGCTGTGGCTGCATTAATACCTGCACCTTCTGAGAAATTGTTAGGAGTAACTGTTAAACTGAGAGTTGGTGTAGATTGTCCACCTCCTCCGATTGTGTGGCTACCTAATCCATCAAAGGTATTTTGAGCAAAACCTTCCCATTGTCCAGAAGGATCGAAAGCATCATTGGGGTTGGTGTCTCCAGCAGTAACAGTTGATTTACGACGGATTGTATTATCTGCGGTGCTGGTTAGTCCACTTCCCCATTCAGTACCGGGGTCAAAACCAATTTGTCCGATCGCATCAATGATAATATTACCTTTCTTGAGAGCGATCGCATCATCACCATTGAAAAAGCTGCTAGTAGATTGTTGATCTGTAACTGCTAGAATAGCGGCAACAGCATCATTATCAGCCACAACAAATACATCGCCATTGGCAACTGTCCCTGTTAAGTTAATGGTTGTTCCTGGAGTTGTGCTGCCGTTAAAATAAAACTCAAGTTTATAACCGCTTGCTGCTAAATCAATCGCTGTCCCTGTACCATTGAAAATTTCAATCGCCTTGTTGTTACTGCTGCCTTCGATGTATTCTGAAATAAACAAATCGGTTGGTAATGCAGTAGCCGATACATTAATATCATCAATCCCTATCCATTCATCGTTTCCAGCTGCATTTGTAGTAATAATCCGCACCTGCACTTGAGATTGGTTTTCTGCTGCTGTGGGTAATGTAGCATTGACTGTAGTTACCAGAGTTGCTAAACTCGGTCCCGTGCTGGCATCAGCAACAAAAGCCGCAGGAATGTTAATGAAATCACCTGAAGTACCAACACGATATTGCAAAGCAACTGCTTGAATTGCATCATCTGTAGATCCATCAATGTCCCGCAATTTGTATGATAAATTGATGTTTGTTACACCCAAGGTGTTAAGATGAATCAATAGAAAGGGAGCATCCGCAGTACCTGAACCTTGAAGGGCAACTACTGGATTAGAAATTTCAAACTCAGCAACTCCACTAGTAGTAAATGTGTTTGGATTAGTTTGGTTAGCATTCACATCTACAGTTGTTTCATCACCAACAACAGTTTGTGGATCTACACTAGTTGCAGTTGTTAAACTATCTCCACGATAGCCAATAATACTAGGAATACTACTCCAATCATCACTGGTGCTAATTAGGGCTATATCTGTCCAATCTTGTGTTAATGAACCTGCGGAAAGTTCATGATATTGATTACCCATTTTTTTAAATCTCCAAATGTTTAATTCTTTGGTTGGTCAGTGTTATATTTATTAACAGCAAAAAACTGACTACAAAAAATGAGTTTTGCAGTTGGTAGATGTGATCTTCGCTCTGTAACAGTATTTGTGGAATTGCTAAAAACAACTGTATTACTATTGGTCAGCGGTAAATTTTTGTAACAATACCTAATTTATCTCAGCAAGTTTAAGGCAAAACTATTAAATAGTTAAGGTAATGGTTAATGTCATTTAAAAATATTCTCGAAAAAGAATATGGATTAAATGAACCGCAAAGGCGCGAAGGACGCGAAGGAAGAAAGAAGAAGGAAGAAGATAGAAGATAGTTAATTTATTGGGACAGAACTCTATGCCTTAAACTAAGTCTCTTGTAGGGTGCGTCAGACTCGATAATTTGACACAATTAACAGATTTTCTACTTCTGACGCACCTTATTCAATATGCTGTCCCAAAAGCCGACAATAATTAATTACCGTTGATTCCTATTATGTCCAATTTGTATATAACAGTATTCACTTGAATGAAATACATCATAGCCCCCTTCTCGCTTGCGGGGAGGGGGTTGGGGGTGGGGTTCTTATATCTCGCACTCAACCGAGAACCGCCATAGCACGTAAATTATAGTAATTTCAAATCTGGATGTCTTAAAAATGATAACTCCAATAATCTGCCAAAATTATATTAACGGTGAATGGTTACATGAATCTACTTTAGAAAGTCGCAATCCTGCTAATAAAAACGAAGTCGTTGCTACTTTTCCCCGTTCGGGAATTGAAGCTGTCAATGCAGCTGTAACCGCAGCCCGTGAAGCTTATCACAGTTGGCGTAAGGTTCCCGCACCCGCAAGGGCAGAATACATTTTTCGTGTTGGGGAAATATTACTCCAACATAAAGAAGAATTAGCCCAGTTAATGAGTCGAGAAATGGGCAAACCCTTGACAGAAGCTAGGGGAGATGTCCAAGAAGGTATTGATTGCGCTTTTTATAGTGCAGGGGAAGGAAGAAGATTATTTGGGCAAACGACACCTTCAGAAATGCCTAATAAATTCGCCATGACGGTGAGAATGCCTATCGGAGTTTGTGCTTTAATTACTCCTTGGAATTTCCCGGTTGCTATTCCTTGTTGGAAAGCAATGCCGGCTTTAGTTTGTGGGAATACTGTGATTTTGAAACCTGCGGAAGATACACCAGCTTGTGCAACGAAATTAATAGAAATTTTTGCCGAAGCAGGTTTACCACCAGGGGTAGTTAATTTAGTACATGGTGTAGGAGAAGAAGCAGGAAAGGCTTTAGTTGAACATCCAAATATTGATTTAGTTTCTTTTACAGGTTCTTCGGAAACTGGTGCTTTTGTCGGTGCAACTTGTGGACGCACTCATAAACGTGTGTGTTTAGAAATGGGTGGTAAAAATGCCCAAGTGGTAATGGAAGATGCAGATTTAGAATTAGCACTTGACGGCGCAGTTTGGGGGGCTTTTGGAACAACTGGACAACGGTGTACGGCTACAAGTCGTTTGATTCTGCACAGGGATATCAAAGAGAAATTTACGAATATGTTATTAGAACGTACCAGTAAATTACGTTTGGGTGCTGGTATTGATGCTGATACAGATATTGGTCCGATAATTAATGACAAGCAACTGCAACGGGTTAATCAATATATAGATATTGCCCGTGGGGAAGGTGCAAAGGTTTTAATTGGTGGAGAAATTGCTAAAGAGGGAGATTTGGAACATGGTTATTTCTTTAAACCGACGATTTTAGATGATGTTACGTCTGATATGCGGGTAGCGAGGGAAGAGATATTTGGGCCTGTGGTAGTTTTAATAGAGGTTAGCAGCTTTGAGGATGCGATCGCAATTCTCAACGACACTAATTATGGTCTTTCTTCTTCAGTCTACACCCGCGACATTAATCGAGCATTTACAGCCATGCGCGATATTGAAGCAGGTATCACTTACATTAATGGCCCCACCATTGGCGCAGAGGTACATTTACCTTTTGGTGGAGTCAAACAAACCGGCAACGGACACCGAGAAGCAGGAACCACAGCTTTGGATATATTTACTGAATGGAAGAGTGTCTATGTTGACTTTTCTGGAAGTTTGCAACGCGCCCAAATAGATAACCGTAATTCGTAATTGGTAAGAGCAATTATCAAATATACTAGTAGTTTGTCAAAGACATTTTGACGGATTCAAGACTTAGCCAATTGGCTTGCTTTGTAGGGTGTGGTTCGGCAAGCTCACCAACCACGTCAGACTCGATAATTTACCAACAATCAACAGACATTTGACATCTGATGCACCTGACGACTGAACCCGTCATTTTTGAGTTGACAGACTACTAGCTTTAGTATGTGTAGTTATCCGAACTTAAAATTATCTACAAAAATGATTTACAAAAAAATTTCTATTAGCTTGATGCTTCTATTTATTAGTGTCCAAATTGGTGTTAACCAGCAAATAGCTCAAGCACAAACTCAAACCACACCAGTAACTAATACAAAATACACCTGTCCCTATCAATTAAAATCATCTATAGATGCTGTTGTCAATCGTCCTCAATTTAGTCGAATGCGCTGGGGAATTTTAGTCAAACCCCTGGTATCCACAAAAACTCTTTACAGTTTAGATGCCAATAAATATTTTATTCCCGCTTCTAATACCAAGTTATTTACCACTGCTGCTGCATTGCAAAAATTGGGCGCAGATTTTCGGATTCGTACCTCTATTTATCAAGACAACGATGGTGTTTTACGCGTTGTTGGTAGAGGAGATCCCAGCTTCAAAGATACTCAATTAACAATATTAGCAAAACAACTATACCAAAAAGGTATTCGTGAAGTTAATCAATTAATTGCTGATGATAGTTATTTTCAAGGTGAACTTGTTCATCCTAGTTGGCAATGGGAAGATGTACAGGCTTATTATGGCGCACCAGTCAACAGTTTAATTTTGAATGAAAATGCTTCTATATTAACATTATCACCTCAAAACATTGGGCAACCTCTAAAAATTAATTGGGCTGAACCTGTAGAAGGATATTGGTGGAAAATTGAAAATAATTCTGTCACTACTCAACAAAATGAACCAGGTTTTATTGAAGTTACCCGTGATTTGAAAGGACAAACATTACGGATTAATGGACGGTTGGCTGTCAATTCAAAACCTGATATCACAGCTTTGGCTGTTTTTAATCCCATTGATAATTTTTTAAGGCATTTCCGTCAGAGTTTAGCATTAGAAGGAATTGCTGTTAAACAGACATCTTCTAGCAGTAATTTTAGTAAAAATGAACAAGAAATAGCCGGCATTGAATCTCCACCTTTATCTGAATTATTAGTAGAAACAAATGTAAATAGTAATAATTTATATGCTGAATCTCTACTCAGGACTTTAGCGAGTAAACAAACATTATCAAAAAATCAAACTACTTCTAATGTAGGATTGCAAGTTTTAAAGACTACTTTAACTGATTTGGGAATTGAACCCACAAGTTACATTTTAGTAGATGGTTCTGGATTATCTCGCAAAAACTTAATTAGTCCAGAAGCCTTGGTAAAACTTTTACAAATTATGGGTAAATCTTCCCAAGCAGAAGTGTTTCGCGCTTCTTTACCAGTTGCAGGTATGAGTGGGACTTTAAAAAATCGCCTTCAGAATACATCTGCTGAGAGAATTGTCCAAGCAAAAACAGGCACGATGATGGGTGTAGTTTCCCTTGCAGGATATATAAATGTTCCTAATTATGAGCCTTTGGTTTTTAGTATGATGGTAAATCAATCTGAACAACCTGCAAGTGTGGTTAGACAAGCAATGGATGAAATTGTAGTGTTATTAGCGCAATTAAAGCGATGTTAATCCTAAGTTAGATGTTTTATAGGAATCCTTACTAACTTTTCTAGTTGATTAGCAACATCTACCCGATGGCATCTATGCCAATCTTTTTCAGCACATAGCAATAAAACAGTACCTTTACTAGCAATTTCTGCGACTTCTGCTAATGATTTATTAGCCTCTTCTTTGTCGGGTGGAATCCAATTTGCATTTCCAGATGTATTACCCAGGTGGATTTTAGAAACGTAGTAAATATCTTTAAATATACAAAGTTTTTCAATCTGATCACCGTACCATTTACGACTCCAAGCACGAGGAGTAAATCTGACATCAACAACGCATGAAACTTGAAATTTATCAAGGTATTCTATGAATTCTTCATAGTTCTTCCGATTGCCATAACCGAAAGTAAGAATATAATTATTTAATACTTTTTCTACAAGCGCCATTTTTTATTTTCTCTTATTAGAATAAATTCATTTGCTCAAATTTAAGTTTTGGTGGATAAAATATACCAATAATCATAAAACTGTCTGGATATCTTTGTTGATTTCCTACTATAAAGTATAAATCTTTTTTGTTCATAAATTCATCTTCTAATTTTTGTCTAACTTTTTCTAACGCTTCTTGCTCTCGCTCCTGTTGAATCGATTTTGTAGAGGCATTTCGTGAATTTCTATACAATTGCTGAATTTCCCAATCAATTATGGACAAATTATGGTTACTATCATCATAAGAAACAAAGTTGTAATAGAACTTATAAGGTATTTTTTCAAGATCAACTGGCTTTTTAAATAAGTTAAGTTGGTTTTGAACAGCCTGTTGTTTTTTACTCCACTCACGAGTGTCATCCTTGTAATAGTATTTTTTAATACTTTTAGGTTTAATAATACCAAGGGACTTTCCCTGTTTTTTAATGTCCTCAATAGACTGAAACTCTAAATTATCTAGTAAAACAAGCGATTTTCTCTCTTCCCAGTTATTACTAGTATCAATTTTTCCAAGGATTGTAATAGATTCATCATTTATCCGAAAGCTTTCTTCTCTATTATCCTTTGGGTTTTTCTCTATTTCAGCACTAATAATAGACCATCTTGGATAATGTTTGTCAATTTCCAAAGATCGAAAGCGTATAGGATAAATACGAATCCACTGTAGCGGTTTGTCATTATCATCTAATAAAACTCCTGCTGTACATACTACTTCTTCATACTTCATACTAATTGATGGGTAGGTTTTAGTAGCAATTAAAATTTTTCTTCTTTCCATTGATATCTCACTTTATTCGTGATGTACGTAGTATTAATAGTTGCATAAGTTACGCACAAGCAACGAAAAAACAAACCACAGAGGACGCAGAGGACAAGGAGAAATAAGAGTTTGAGAGTTTTTTGCGTAAGCCTTATATCTTAACACTTTCAAGGCATTTGGTAATCAAGTATACAATATATCCTGTTTTTTTAGAGAAAAACCTCTTCGCGCTCTGCGTGAAACCAAAAAATGTGGTTCATTTAACCGAAAATCGCTGTCCTGGGATTTTTCTATACCCTTTTAACTGTAAGGCTTTGAGGTTAAAGTCGCCAAGATATTTAGTATCATTTTTTCCAAAAATACAAAAAACAGGGAACAGGTATAGAAGTAGGCGAGTCAGAAATATAGTGTATCTCTTGAGTGTAAGTAATACCATTTTAAATTTTAGACATTCAAATTCCAAAAACCTTATTAAATAAGCTTTTTAGGCCTTTATCTGTCTAATTATATTTAAAAACGGTATTCAAACGCACAATAAATCCAGTACTAACAGCAACTATTTGGGGGCTTAAATGAGTAATTTCACTGAAACAGAAGTCTTTAGCTTGATTGGAAGCATCCAAGGATCAGGTGCTGAAATTGTTGCCCATGATCAAGAAAGTCAGCGCCTTTTTGTGACTACAGGTGGATCTATCGAAATTTTCGATATGTCCATTCCTAGCCTGTTACAGAAGGTAGGGGAAATTGATATTACCGATTTAGGAGCTAACGTTAACAGTGTTGCTGTTAAAAATGGCCTTGTTGCCGTAGCCATAGAAGCCAATATCAAAACCGATCCTGGTACTGTGGCTTTCTACGATGTAAAAGGGAACTTCCTTAACTCCGTGGAAGTAGGCGCACTCCCTGATATGTTAGTCTTTGCGCCCGATAGCACTAACTCCGCAGCCCTATCTACATTTACCTTTGCTGTTGAAGACTTTACCGGCAATGATGGTCGAGTTCTTATTACTCTGAAGCAAGTGGGGGCTGATGTTGAACTCACTGCTACAGTTGATGATACAGTAAATCCTGGTGATATTGCGGGGATATTTTTCCACCTCGAAGATGAAACTCTCATCTCTAACCTGAATATTTCAGGATCAGATATCAAAGATATTGAAACAGGCTCAGATAGTGTTATCAATGTGAACGGCATTAATCTGAATGGCCGTCCCAGTATTAATCTTGGCCCCTATGATGTGGGTATTCAGATTGGTGAAAAAGGTGGTCAGGACTTTGTAAGTTCTACCACTCTGACCATCTCCAACGTTACTCTAGATCAGTTTGCGGGACAAAGCTTTGGAGTTCGTTTACAGAGTGTTGGAGCTAGTGGTAGTGGTAGCAGTAAACTTCAGGGTATTGCTGATATCTCTCAATCTACCCTGTTGGTAGCTAATGAAGGGGAAGCTGACAATGGTATCAATCCAGAAGGATCAGTCAGCATTATTAATATCTTTGGTCAAAATGCTGCTAGTGTCAGTGTTACTAACTTAGACTTTAATGCCTTCGATAGCCAAGCTGATGATTTACGGACAGATGGAATTCGGTTATTTCCTGATGTAGTTGCTAATCCCGGTACTGATGAAATCAGTGTTTCTCAGGATTTAGAACCAGAATATATTGCAGTTACACCCGATGGTACTAAAGCTTGGGTGACGTTACAAGAAAATAATGCGATCGCTGTTATTGATTTAGCTACATCTACAATTGAAAAGCTAATTCCTTTGGGACGTAAGGATCACAGTCTGACTGGTAATGGTTTGGATGCCAGTGATGATGGTGTGATCAATATCCAAAACTGGCCGGTGGAAGGACTATACCTGCCAGATGCCATCACTTCCTTTGAGTCCAATGGTCAAACATACTTCATCACTGCAAATGAAGGTGATGCTAGAGATGAAGAGATTCGTGTCGGCCAAACGGAAGTTCAACTGATCAACTTAGGGGGAGCTACCGCAGGCACATTTGCCCTCACTTTTGACAATGCAGGAACTCTAGAGACTACTACAGACCTGGACTTTGATGCTACAGCCGCAGATATTGAAGCAGCTCTAGAAGCGTTAACTGGCATTGATCATGTAGAAGTTGAAGCAGTAAGTGGTGGGTTTGAGATTGGCTTTATAGGTAATCTGAGCAATACCGATGTAGAACTATTAGCGATCGCTGATAATACCCTCATTGGAGGCACAACCGCCACTGTTGAAGTCCTGGAAACAGCCTATATTCTTGATGAAACAGTCTTCACCAAGGCTCTGGAATTAAAGCACGAAGAAAGCCTCGGTCGTCTGACAGTTTCTAAAATTGATGGAGACACAGATGGAGATGGAGACTATGACGAGATTGTTGCCTATGGTGGTCGTTCCTTCACCATTTGGGATCATGAAGGCCATTTAGTATTTGATAGTGGTGATCAGATTGAGCAAATCACAGCCCAATTCACTGAAACATTATTTAATGCTGATGAAGCAAATGCAGATGAGTTTGACACCCGATCTGACAACAAAGGGGCTGAACCAGAAGGTGTCACCATTGGTGAAGTTGATGGCAAAACCTATGCATTCATTGGTTTAGAAAGAAGTGCCGGTGGCGTAGTGATCTACGATATTAGCGACCCCACTCAACCTGATTTTGTCCAGTATCTACAGAATGCACCAGATGATATTTCACCAGAAGGACTTTCCTTTATATCCGGTGCAGACAGCCCCACAGGTCAACCTCTATTAGCGATCGCTAATGAAGTCAGCAACACTATTAGCCTCTTTAGCGTTGGATCTCCAGGAGTAACACCAGTAATTGAAGATTCTGAATTTACCATTATCGAACATATCACCACTGGTACTATTGTCAGCCAGATATTTGTCATAGATTCCGATGATGATGACGATGATGACGATGACAATGACGATGACGACAACGATACTGACGATAATGTAAAATTTGTCATCATTAATGGTAATCGGGACTTTGATGGAGATGGCAAGAAAGCATTTGCTATCAATAACAGTGGTGAAATATATATCGAAGATAGTAAAGAAGTGGATTTTGAATTTAATTCCATTTTCAATCTTCAGGTTGCCGCAGTAAACTCTTTTGGGTTAAGCAGTGTCGCTAATGTCACGGTTAACCTAGAAGACACAGATATTGATTTTAGCCAAGGTAGTCAAAATCAAAACGGTATTTTCTTATTTCAAGAAAGTACAACCCTCGAATTTTCCATCACCGAAGTCAACACCAGCTTTACCAACCAGATATTATGCTACGTCATTGATGATGAAGATGGCGGTATTTTTGATGATGATGGCATCAAGATTCTACCCGGTGATACTAACTACCTCCAAACCATTATTTCTGAGCAACGCTTTGAATTCGGTTACACCAGCATTATCAGTTCCGTTTTTGCCAGCGATAATCCTTCTGGCTTACCCAGTGGTTTTTCCTTTGCAGAACAAACCCGAAGCATCGAAATTTCTGGTGGTAGTCGTTTGGGCTTCTTACTTGTTGCTGATGGTACTGTGGAAGAATTACGGGCTGGCAAAAATCGTTCAGTCTTCTTCTCTAACAGCAATGGCATTTCTGCCGAAGAGTTTCAGAAAGATAGCTTTAGCCTCAAGTTTAAAGACAAGGATGATGATGACATTTTCGATGCTGTAAAACTCAAGGTTAAATCATTACCTCCCGGTCAGGCGAAAAAGGGTATAAAACTACAACGTCAATCTGGTTTATCAGTTCTAGATTTATCAACTGAAACTACTTCCTTAGACGTTAAAATTACCGTAAACAGTGAAGCAGCATTTAGCAACTTTGTGGGCTTCTACATTACTAATGAGTTTGGTGATGTATTAGATCAAAATGGTAATGCTATTGCCTTACTTGGGGATGAAAATTATGCCCAAGCCGTAATTCAGCAGAGACTAGATATTTCCATCACTCAGTCAATCAGCGTGTTTAATACCACTCTGCAAGGCGGTTTTATCTTAGCACCGTTTCTCATTGCTGATGCTAATCCAGATACTATTACTGACTACAGCAGAGTATTTACATCCTTCCTGGGTTCTAACTCAGATGGTTCAGACCACGTGCGTTTACTAGGTGACAATACCTTTGGCATTGAAGATCAGTTCGGTGGTGGCGATTTTGACTATGATGACTTGATTGTCAAATGTGAGTTTGTCTAATAGAACTTAGATTTACTCTAGGGGTAATTCATGAATTACCCCTAATTAATCCCAAATTTGATTCCATCACAACAAACCCCGATAACGAATAAAAATTAAAAGTACCGCCCAAGATCCTAACGCTACCTTAACAGCAACTAGGATATTTAATATAGGAAGAATCCCACCACTAAATAGCGTTCCTAACTCCCCATGTGGTAACTCTATTCCCGACAAAGTGATCACCGCTAAAACAATGAAAACCAAAACTGAAACCTTCTCCCAAATAGCAGCGTGCCAACGTTGGTAAATATCCTGCATCCATTGGTATGATGAAGTGATTGCTATTAATCCAATTGCTGTTCCACCGGCGACACCAGCAGCAAAACCACCCCCAGGACTCAAATGTCCTCTAATTGCTAATTCAATACCAACTAACGCCGCAATTGTCGCCCCCAGACGAGCTAAAATGATGGATGGTTGATCTTTGAATTGATAAATTGTGCAGGATGGATTTTCATTAGCAAGTAAAAAATTAGAGCCGAGAATGGCTATTGTAAATACAATCACTTCAAAAATAGTATCATATAGCCGATTTCTGAAAATAATCCCTGATACTGCATTGGGAACACCACTTTCTTTAACCACAGTTTCCACAATGGAAATATCAGTTAAGTTTGCTTCTGCATCAGGTATAATTAACATTTTTAGAAACAAAGCTATTCCTGCTAAAATGTAAACCCATTTCATAAATGTTTTTCCTCTGAATCTAAAACATTGACATAGTTTAAAATTGTGTTTGGTGATGAAAGTTCGCTTTCTATGATGTTATAGATGCGTTGTACTCGGATGTCAGTTTGGTAGGTTTCCTGAATTTGGTTATTTCCTAGCAATGGCACACAAGTAGCATGAACTTCTTTTTCCATTAAAGCCTTTTGCAAACATTGATTATTGCTGTAAGGTACGACTTCCAAACGCATATAATGTTTGCTGAAAATGCTACGAAGGTTGTTTATAAGTTCTTGAAAATTGCTATCTTGATTTTTTTCTATTGACTGTTTTTCAATCACACCCAGACGCATAACTAAGGATGAACGTACCGCCACAGCATAAAGAGTAATAGATAACATTGTCCCCATTAATGCTTCTGTTAAAGCCACATCTGCCGCACCTAAAACTGCGTCTACCATTGCAGCTACTGCACCTAATACTCCACGAATAACTAAGGCATGATAGGGGTTAACTTGAGTTACTAACATCCCCGCAGTTAAGGGTAACAAGGCAATAATTAAATAGAGATAGGTATCATTCATTTTTCGCCTCTTCCGTGGAACAGTATGCTAATACATAACCCAACATGGTATTCCAAATTGCTAAGGAAATAATGCCAAGAATAAGTAGTGGCCATTCACTGGGGATTTTGAGTAATAGTCCGATGATAATAATCATTGAACCCAGGGTATCAGCGACAGAAAGACCATGTAATTTGAATAATACTGATCTGTCGCTAACTAGATGAGAAGTTCCCCAAAACCAAAAAACTATGCCTATGCCAATACAGGTATAACTAATAATGTTGATCATGCTTCACTCAATCTCCTCAAAATATGTGCTAATAACATTAATCCAGCGTTTCCTACACTCAAAATAATCGCTGCGACTACACCAATCATCCAATCGTCTCGCCAAACAGATATCACAAGAATCATGATTGCAACTTTGCTGGAAATACTGCCAAAGGCTAACATTTTCTGCCAGGTATCATCACTTTTCCAGGCTTCATAAATGGGAATGAGTAAAGCTAAAATCATTGCCATTAAAACTATTTCTAAGTTCATAAATGTTTTTTACTCGGTTTAATTTGATGGACTTCATACCAGCCTTCTTCGTGGTATTTCAAAACGATTGTTTTAGGTGTAAAGGTAATTAGGAATATATCTAGAAAAATCAGAAGTGGCGAACGCTTTGGTTTCACTTTTTCCATAATAATTTCTTCTTGATTATGGGGACGCAATATAATTTTAAATGCCTCCATGAAAGCCACTGGAATGGTAATAAGGATTTGACGGATTACCTTGATCCATGCTTTAAATTTTTCTGGTGATGTGTAACCACGCGGTAAAATCAGGGAAATAATTACACCGATGATAATATTTGTTAAACTCACATCAGAGGTGAGTAAAAACCAAATTGATAATCTTAATATCAGATGTCCAATCATGCTAATGCCATCCAAAATAGCAATATTAAAGTTAGACTCATTACTCCAATTAAATGCTCAAATTTCTCGAATACACGGGGGAGATATATTGCTAACCGTTTGCAAATGAAATGATATGCTAACCAACCAACGGCGATAATTGCAATTGCTTTGGTAATATCGGCAATGTTATAAGCTTGGAAATATACGATATTTGATACAAATAAACTAGTGATTAAAAGGATTATTGCTGTCCGAAAACCGGGTTTAGCTTTCTGTGCTGCGTCTTGTTTATGGGGTAGAAAAATGAATTTGGCAAAGGCTATTGCTGTTCCGACTGCGGCAATATTCATGGCTATAAATTGCCAAGATTCTATATTTTTTAGGGTTAACACCTTGGCTGCAAAACCAGATAACAAAGGAAAACCAGAAATTGACAAGCTCGCTATAACTAGGACAATCCAAATGTTAGTATTAATGGGTTGATTTTGCAGTTCCTTAAAATTGCGGCTGGGTAAAGAACCCGTAGTCAGAAATAAAGATGATTTTACCAGTCCATGAGTTAGGGCATAAAAGCCTCCTACTTCAGGTGCGGCAAGAATCCAACCTAACTGGGAAATAGTGCTAAATGCTAACAGACGCTTGGTATCTTTTTCAAAGATGGCATAGAATACACCCATCAAAGCCGTAGCAACACCCAAAATCCTGATGATGGTATCAATTTCTTCGGAAATGGCAGCGCAACGCAATAAGGGTAAAACACTGGCTTTAACGACAATACCTGAAAGCAATGCGGAAACTGGTGTTTCTGATTCTGAATGAGTTAAAGGTAGCCATAATCCTGAAACAAAAATCCCAGCTTTGATTAATAGTCCTAGAAAAATTAATGCTAGTGCTTCTGGTGGTGAACCCTTTAAACCTGCAAAACTAAAGGAATGATGTGTTTGATAAACCAGCACCGCACCCACCAGATAAAATAACATGGCTGTGTTGCTGACAAAGAGATAGCGTAAACCTACCCAAATGGAGCGATCGCTCCGGGGATATGCAATCAATAAAAAAGCAGCAATACCGCTGACTTCTAAAGCCACATATAAACTAATGAAATCTGCACAGATAAAGGCAGCATTCAAGCTCCCATGCACAATAATCATCTGGGCATAGAAAAAAGCCGTTTTATCACTACCCCAACAGTAGAGGACTACAGCCGCCGTTACCAGAGCATTAGTTAAGATAAAATAGGCACTTAACTGGTCAGCGACTAAAGTGATCCCAAAACTATCCAGTAAATTCAGATTTAGAGGTGATGGTTCTAGAAATAGCTGCACTGCATAAGCCGCAGATGCGATCACACCCCACAGTGTCAGATGTCGGTTAAGTTTGGGGACTAGAAAAATAATGAACCCTAGAAAAAATGGAATCGCAACCCAAGCAATGGTAATAGTATTCATGGCGTATTATTGTTCTCAATCTCGTTGCTTTCCAACGTCGGATTATCCCGTGCCAACTTCATGACACCAACTAGCATCAAAGCCTGAATCGAAAAACCGATGACGATCGCTGTTAAAATCACTGCTTGGGGAACAGGATCAGCGTAAGCAACTTTTTTTACCTCAGAAATAATGGGAGTAAACAATCCCTCTCGTGATGCAATTAGCACATAAAAAGCAATCACCCCCGTACTCATCACATCCATTGAGACAATCTTCATCACCAGGTTTTTTTTCAGAATGATACCGAAAAATCCGCACAGTATTGTTGCCAGTACGCACGCTTCTAACACGGTAATTACCTATTTAATAAGGGATAAGGGATATATCCCCACTCAAGGGGGGATTTGGATATTAGGTCGTTTTTCAGTTGTCTAGAGTGTTAAATTATTAATAGCACGAATTCTTAGTGCTATTACACGATAAGCACTAAATTATTCAAATAGTAATCATAGTTACACCAAATGATTTATGTTTTCTTTAATAGCGCCAACCACAACTAGAGACGAGAAACCCGTGAACTTGGATTTATCTACTTCTTTACAATTAATTGGGCGTTCCCTAGAATTTCAGCGCATTGTAGAAATACTGACCCAGGATGGTGACTTGCTGATTACCGGAGTACCTGGAAGTGGAAGACGGACTCTAGTCAGGATTGCAGCGCAAGAAGTGAGCGCCGTTGTTTTGGATATAGACTGTATCCGTGCTACAGATGGGGAAAGATTTCTGCACTTACTAGCAGAAGCGATCAACCAAAACTGGGAAGCAAAAAAAATCGAAAAATGGGTTAACCAGAGTGCAAGTGAGTTTTTTATTTTTAATCCTGAAAGTAAACTGAAATTATTACATTCCCTAAATCAAAAACAGCTATGGCAAGCATTTATAATCTTGCTTGAACTATTGCAAATCATGGCTAATGATTTAGATCAGAGAGTAGTTTTAATTTTGCAAAGTTTCCCGCATATTCGCTCTTGGGATCGTCATAGTTTATGGGAATCAACATTTAGACAAGAAGTTAAAGCCCATCCTCATGTTAGTTACGTTTTACTGGCGACAATTGGCGAGACAAGCAATCATGCAGATGAGCATAGCTATCCGCTAGAAACAATCCAATTAGCTCCTTTAGCCAAAGATGTTTTAGCATTGTGGGCAAGAGAAATTTTACATACAGAAAATCTTAAATTTGATCCTCATTCCAAAGCATTACAAATATTCTTAGATGCAGTCCAGGGAAACGTCGGTGATGCGATGACATTAATTCGCCGATTATTAACTTTGCAACATCATCAAGGGTTAATTACTGAACAAGAAGTACAGCAAGTCATTGAAGGAATACTCAAAGATTTATCTATGACTTATGAATCTTTATTAATGTTACTGCCTGCAAGTCAGATACATCTTTTAGAATGTTTAGCGATTGATCCTACAGACAAACCGCAAAGTAAAGAATATATCCAAAAACATGGACTTTCTAGAGGTGGTAGTCTCCAAGGTGGTTTAACTGGGTTACAAAATAAAGGTTTAATTTATAATGCTGAACAGGGTTATCGGTTAGCTTTGCCTTTATTGGCTTTATGGTTAAGACAAAGATTGAATTAATCAATAAAAATGTTTAAATGTACTTTTGAGCGTTGTTTACATTGGTGTTTAGTACTTGGGTTCAGTTGTTGGTTATTAACTGGCTGTAGTGTCAATTCTGTTGATGGGAAAACTTTGCGAGTAGCGACTGAACCCGCCTTTCCTCCTTTTGAGTTGCAGGGAAAAAGTGGTGAGTTAGAAGGTTTTTCCATTGATTTAATGAAAGCGGTTGCGAATGCGGCTAATTTTCAGGTAGATTTTCAGAGTTTACCGTTTGATGGCATCATCCCCGCACTGCAAGCAAAAACCATAGATGCAGCAATTAGTTCAATTACCATCACCCCAGAGAGGGCAAAGACTGTAGCTTTTTCCCGTCCTTATTTTAAAGCTGGATTAGCGATCGCAACTCGCACAGATAATCAAGATATTACTAGTTTTGACAGTCTCCAAAATAAAAAAATCGCCGTCCAAATTGGGACAACAGGCGCAGAAAAAGCTAAAAGTGTCATTGGGGCGCAAGTTAGAAGTTTTGATTCTGCACCTCTAGCACTGCAAGAACTACTCAATGGCAATGTTGATGCAGTTATTAATGACGCACCCGTAACGTTATACGCCATTAATACAAATAATTTGCAAGGAATCAAAGTCATACAACAATTGCTAACAGAAGAATTTTATGGAATTGCTACCGCTCAAAATTCCCCTTATTTATCTTTGATTAATCAAGGTTTAACGAAGATATTAGAAAACGGAACTTATCAACAAATTTACCAAAAATGGTTTAAATCTACACCTCCAATCTTACCAGAAAAATCACTATTTGCAAATCAAAATACAGATAGATTAAATTCTCTCAGTTTAATATTGCAATCTTTACCCACCTTATTAATTGGTGTGTTAGTAACATTGCAATTAGCATTAATATCAATCATATTTGGTTTAATTTGTGGTTCATTAATTGGTATTTTTCGTCTTTCTGCAATTAAACCTGTACATTGGTTAGCGAGGGCTTATGTAGATTTTTTTCGAGGCACTCCCTTACTCGTGCAGATATTTATGATTTACTTTGGTTTACCGGCATTTTTTCAAGAATTAGGTTTTACCTTTTCATTAAATCGCCTTTTAGCTGGAGTAATTGCTTTAAGTTTAAATAGTTCTGCCTACATTGCTGAAATTGTCCGGGCTGGGATTCAATCAATCGAGATTGGGCAAGCAGAAGCAGCCAGTTCACTGGGTTTAAATTCTTTACAAACAATGCGCCATGTTATTTTTCCCCAAGCTTTCCGGCGGATGATTCCACCTTTAGGTAATGAATTTATTAGTTTATTAAAAGATACTAGTTTAGTTGCGGTAATTGGTTTTGAAGAATTGTTCCGTAAAGGACAGCTAATAGTGGCAGGAAATTATCGTGCCTTTGAAATTTATGCTGCCGTAGCTGTGATTTACTTATGTTTAACACTGATTTCTTCTCAAGCCATTAGTCAGCTAGAAAAACAGATGAATCCGGTTAATTCAAAATCAAAAAATTAAATGTCTTCAGTTATTAGCAATTCTAAAGATTCAAAAACATGAACATTTCTATTCGATTATTAGAAAAACATGAATTACCTGTAGCTGATCACATATTTAGGTTGGCTTTTGGTACTTTTGTGGGACTACCTAAACCTACAGATTTTGCTAATGATAAAACTTACATAACTCATCGTTGGATAACTAATCCCCAAGGGGCTTTTGCGGCTGAAATTGATGGCAAATTAATCGGTACTAACTTGGTGACTAATTGGGGAAGTTTTGCGTCTTTTGGTCCATTAAGTGTTCATCCTGATTTTTGGAACCAAGGAATAGCACAACGTCTCATTGAACCCGCAATTTCCTGTTTTACCCAATGGAACACTCAATTAGCAGGAATACATACCTTTGCACAAAGTCCTAAACATCATGCACTGTATCAAAAATTTGGTTTTCGGTTACGGTGTCTGACAACAATTTTAAGTAAGTCAGTAAAAACAGCTTTACCGTTACCTCAAAATAGCAGATACTCCCAAATGAGTGAAACTGAAAGTGCCGAAAGCCTGAAAGCCAGTTATCAACTCACTAATTCTATCTATCCTGGCTTAGATTTATCCCAGCAAATTCAAACAGTCCAGACTCAAAATATTGGTGATACAGTTTTTTTATGGGATGATACAGGCTTGGCAGGATTTGCAGTTTGTCACATTGGTGCTGATACAGAAGCTGGTAGTAATAATTGCTTTGTTAAATTTGGTGCTGTGCGTTTAGGAAATAACGCAGAAAACCGTTTTGATCAGTTATTAGACTTATGTGAAAGTTTAACTTTAGCGGCAGGAATGTCCCGCTTAGTTGCAGGGGTAAATACCAGTAGAGAAGTCGCTTATTTGCAAATGCTATCTCGTGGTTTTCATAGTGAAATAATTGGCGTTGCTATGCACAGACCAAATGACCCAGGATACAACCGTGCAGATGTTTTTATTTTAGATGATTGGCGTTAGTAAAAGCTCAGAAAATTCCAATTTATTCACTTACTTGAATATCTGGCGAGGAGATGATAGATTTATCAGCTTGCAATTTTACCCAAACAAAGAAAGGAATTGCTAGGAGTTGAGTTAGTGAAGAAAAAACAACTAAAATAGTAATTGAATGATCATATAAAATTCCCATTAAAGCACTACCCAAAAACCAAGATAAACCATAGCCTGTGCTAAAAATACCGTAAGCTGTAGCCCGTTTATTTTTAGGAACCATTCCAGCTATAGCCGCTTTGAGAATTGATTCTTGCGCTCCCATACCAATCCCCCAAAATGCCATTCCTAAAAGAGCAAGACGAGCATCTCCAAGAAATACCAATGGTGCAAACAAAGATGAAATCAAAGCTGCAACTATCAGAATAGAAATACCAATCCGGTCAAAGAAATATCCAAATACCAGTGCTGCGATCGCATCTACACCCATTGCTAGAGCATAATATAGAGGAATTGTTTGCCCAGAAGCAATTTCTCCTTTTTGAAAATGAAAAGCAATGAGGGGAAAATCTGCATAACCAGCCGCAATAATTGCTACAGCACCCAGATAAATCCAAAATATACGCGGCAATTTTTCTTGTTCGGTTGCCACGGTTTCTACTTCAAAATCGCTAGGATTTGGATATAGAAATTGTAGAACTAACAATATAATTAATCCCAATGCCGCTGGAACAATTAACACTGTAAAGGCATGGCGATATTCTCCCTGGAAATAAACCATTGCTGCTACAGCCAAAGGCCCCATTACTGCACCAGTTTGATCCATTGCTTCGTGTAAACCAAAGCCAAAACCGCTGCCAATTTGACTGACACCATGAGAAAGTAGGGCATCTCTTGGGGGAGTACGCACTGCTTTACCAGTGCGTTCAGCCATCATCAAACCTGCGGCTACTTCCCATCTTCCTGCTAAGGCTAAAAATGGCACAACTGCGGTATTCAAAATGTAACCTAAAGTTGTAATTCCCCAGTATTTACCTGTTTTGTCACTAAGATAACCAATAACTAAGCGGAAGCCATGACCAATTAGTTCCCCAAAGCCAGCTACTAGACCCACTACTGTGCCGTTAGCTCCCAAAACCTCTAAATAAGCCCCTGTAATACTACGCGCTCCTTCATAAGTTGCATCTGCACAGAGGCTAACAAAACCAAGCAAGATCACAAACTTCAAAGCAGCAGCTTTCTGTAGCATATTCCATAGCTGTTAATTATTACTTCAATAATTGAAACACAGAATCGCAAAAAAATCGTCAAATTTGATCTTTCTCTGGTACGAATTACAAATTATTAATCATCCTCGTACTCTGCCCAAGAATTAGGTGTTTCTGATACTGCTACCTTGAGTTTTACATCCGCTGGTAATCGCTTTTTAGTTTCATCATAAATATATTTAGCAATCATTTCAGCAGTTGTCTCATATTCAGGTGGTAAAACTTCATTGAGAACACAATGATCTAGTCCTCCTTGGGTTACATCTTTTTTAGCCCAACGTAAGCTTCTAAAATCGGCAACCATGACTGGGTGAGGACAGTATTCTGAAGAATGTAACTGTGATGATTTGGCTTCAATTTTCACTTTATAAGTATGACCATGCATTCTTCCACAAGGGCCTTTATAGTCTTTGATGTAGTGGGCGCTATCAAATGTGAATTCTGTTAATAATTTCCATTTAGGCATCTTAATATCACCTTTAGTAGTCGTGCAAGTTGAAGAAGGAGTTAGGAGTCACGGAGTCAGTAGCCTCACTCCTGTATTCTGTTTGATAAATTATCTAGTTAGTCAAAGTAAGTCTTAGAGGGTGTTTGAAAAGTATAAAGTGTCATGCTGAACGAAGCGCCAGCGTAGTGTAGTGCTAACGCACGGCTAACGCCAACGCGGAGCGTGCCGGAGGCTTCAGCATCTCATAATTTAACGCCAAATCAGGATTCTTCACTCCACTTCGTTCCATTCAGAATGACGAATTATACCTTTCATAGACTTTTCAAACATCCTCTTAATAGGGAACAGTTAATAATAATAGAGTGCAGCGATTTAATTTGTGTTCAAAAATAGCTAAATGTTTCTGTATAGGTAGTTATCACCAATTTTCAAATAATAATAGTTGAGAACGAAAAATAGAGGGAAAGCTTAACCTAAATTTGTACCGATTTTAACTCAATCTTTGCTCATGCTATATGCCTTAGTAAGAAGATTGTGAGCAGCAAAGAACAAAACCCAGTATATCTATTGATTTGTAGATGTATAGTTTACTTTACCTCCTTAGCAGCAACCAAATGGTAACTGCGATTAAGAAATGTAAAGCAGCTTGGGTGTTGTAATTGATAAACGATTGATTATGACATGACCTAGCCTCGCATAAGTTTTGATTTCTTTGCTCTGTGCAGTTTTTCTATCAAACTTAAGGAGTTCAAATGCTTGAGGCTATCGCTGTTGCTTGGTTGTTACTGTTTTTAGGCGATTTTCTTTCAACTTTTTTATACCACATACCTGAGCATATTTTTGGTAGCCTCCACCTGACAACACACCACTCTTGGAAAAAGAGTTTCCGACACTATGCTATTTTAACATTCAATTTTCAGGTGCTTTTAGATGGTGTATTAGGCGCTTTTCCATATCTACTTGTAGCACTATTCCTGTGGTCTTTATCTCCGGTTGGCGTTATTTGTGGTTTACTGTTTGGCCAGTTTCATGTGTGGTGGAGACATATTACCGCTTTAGGTTGGCACACTCCTAAAGCTGTGACTTTCCTCTGTCAGTTGTTATTTATTACTACTCCTGAACAGCACTGGTTACACCATCAAAAAACTAATTTGGGTTTCGGAGATATTTTCACGTTCTTTGACCAACCTGCTAAGATTTGGATGCGCTGGTTGCGTTTGCTGAGACTTCATCTGCGTGATTATTTAGGTACTCATGTTTCTAGTTGATTTGTACAAGCATAGCTCCTTCATGATGCTTAGTAAAAAAGAATAAAGTTAGTTAGACGCGTATTTTTGCAATAATTGGCAAAGTGCGCGTTTATGCTAGGAATCAAGTTTATTAATTTTAATCAAGAAAGACGGGAAAGGGCTGTCTTGCTGGAGGGAAATTGCTCTCTGAGTAGGTTATACCCTTCTGATTTACGCCTTCTGCCTGGGAGTCTCCTTCCAGGTTATGCGATCGCAGTTTAAATAAAAATAGTCAGTGTTATATATTATTACTATCTTAAAAAAACTTAGTACTTTCACTTAATATAAATAGTACTAGTTCGTATACTATATTATAACAAGCTCATAAATATGTTATATTAACCATAAGTAATATTTTATACTTTTTGTGTTGTTATAACTAGAATAGCTTGGGTAGAAAATTGTCACCCCCATATCTTAGCTGTGATCAATTGAGATTAGTGCAGAACATAATAACGATCTTCAGTTAGTCTGAAATGAGAAATTTGGTGTAATATGTTCTGAATTAACTGTAATAACTTGTCTTGTGAATCACATAAAAGAAATTTGCAAAAATCAGATTATATTTTTATTAGCAAGATAGTTTTTTTACAGTGTATGATTTACCACTAAATTTAGTCATGAGAGGCAAATAACAAAAAATACATCTGAACCGTTTCATCTTTATAAAATTAGGTCATGATGAGCAAGGTTATTAATTTCATTACCAAAACCCATAATAGCATGATCATTTTTTCTTGGGGATTAGTTTTTGTTGCCGATATTTAGTCCAGAAACTAAAAAAATAATGGATTACATTTTTGAAATTACAGGATCTGAAAGTGAAAACTTACTAGTATCCATATTTCCCATGACAAATCAACAAATATGAGAATTTAAGGAATAGCTATGGCAGAAAATGAACGGGAGAAAATTCGACACTTACTGGTTGTGAGTGATCCAGAAGGACAGCGAACTATCCCCCTGCTAGAGACTACTTACTCTCTAGGTCGGGATATCAGAAATGCCATTGTTCTGAGATCTAGATCGGTATCGAGACAACACGCAATTCTATTGCGTGTCACTATTCCTAACACAGAAAAATATGGATTTCGGATTATTGATGGTAACTTCAATGGCAAAAGAAGTACTAACGGCTTAATTATTAATGGCATTAAATGTTTTTCTCATAACCTCCAACATGGAGACATCATTGCCTTTGGTAATCCCCAAGCCCAAGCTCAATATTATGCCATTTCTAACCTATCAGAGGAAGAATTTAAACAATCTTGTAAAGCGCCTGACTTATCTGGATTTTTAGCAGGACAAGGAGATCCTGTTAATCCTTTTGACACTCTAATTGTCTATGAAGACAACGGTGAAGAATCTGGTGATTCTCTGTTAACTCGACTTGCTTCCTTTCCAGAACTCATCCCTAATCCAATTATCGAAATGGATTTAGAGGGAACAGTCACATATCTGAATCCAGCAGCAGCGCTTAAGTTTCCCAGACTGAGGGAAATTGCCAAGAAACACCCAATTTTGGCAGGACTGGTGAGTGAAGTTGAAAATCAAGAAGGTAAAAATAACTCTTTTGTCAGAGAGGTAGAAGTCAACGGAGAAATTTTTGAACAATCCGTTCACTACTTACCAGAAAGTGATTTAATTAGAACTTTTATTGTTAGAGAAATTACAGAGCAAAAGAAAGCTGAAGCAGAATTGCAACAACGCGATCGCTTGCTTCAAGCAGTGGCTGAAGCTGCTAATTATTTATTGGCAGAAATGAACTATGAAATAGCAATAGAAAAAGCACTGGCTACATTTGGGGCAGCGGCCAATGGCGATCGCATTTACCTCTTCCAAAACCATCCCCATCTCACCACAGGGGAAATGGCAATGAGTCTACAATTTGAATGGACAAAAACTGGCGTAGCACCATCCCAACACCATTGGCAAAATCAGTCTTATCAAACTTCCGGACTAAGACGATGGTACAATAATCTCTCTATAGGAAAGCCCATTAGTGGACTTACCCAAGGATTTCCCATTGCAGAACAAGAAATCCTACGCCAAGATAAAATTAAATCCCTCTTGCTTGTACCCTTGCGATTAGAAGATGATTTTTGGGGCTATCTTGGATTAGTAGACTGCACCTTAGAGCGTATTTGGTCAACTCATGAAAAATCTAGCTTATTGACTATGGCTGCCATTATCAGTGGCGCTCGTCAGCGTCAGCAAGTAGAAGCTAAAATTCGCTATCAAGCCCTACATGACCTACTCACCGGATTGCCCAATCGTTTGCAGTTTAACGGTATACTAGCTCAAACTATAGATAAAGCAGACGAAGAGCAAAAAAGTCTAGCTGTAATGTTCCTCGATCTAGATCGCTTCAAAATGATAAATGATACTTTGGGACACACACTAGGAGACGAACTATTACAAAACGTAGCTCAAAGACTCACACACTCCCTGAGACCAGGAGACACTATTGCCCGCTGGGGAGGTGACGAATTTACTATCCTGCTACCTCAAATTAGTGATAATGAACAAATAACCCAAGTAGCTTCCAAAATTTTACAAGCCATAGAAAAACCCTTTCATCTGCATGGACACGAACTGTATATAAGTTCTAGCCTCGGCATTTCACTTTTAAATGAACATAGTCCTGATGCTGAAACCTTAATCCAGCACGCAGATGTCGCCTTATATTATGCCAAAGACGAAGGCAGAAATAACTACCAATTCTACAAAGAATCCCTGAGTGCGAGAACTCCCGAACTCTTAAGTTTAGAAAAAAGTCTGCGCTATGCCCTAGAACGGGAAGAATTCATTGTGTACTACCAACCTAAGGTAAACATCATCACCAGAAAAATTACTGGGATGGAAGCTTTATTGCGTTGGAATCACCCTGAAATGGGAATAGTCGCACCCAATATATTCATTCCCATAGCTGAAGCAAGCGGATTAATTATCCCCATCGGTGAATGGGTATTACGGAAAGCTTGTACTCAAAATAAAGCTTGGCAAGATGCTGGCTTCTTACCCATGACTATTGCAGTTAATCTTTCTCCCAAGCAGTTCCGTCAACCCAATCTAGTGGAAACAGTAGCTGAAATTTTAGCAGCAACAGGACTTGAATCGCAATTTTTAGAATTAGAAATCACAGAAACAACGGCGATTGAGGATCTCAACTTCACGCAAATTGTGTTAGGCAAATTACAGCAAATGGGTGTACTCCTTTCCATTGATGACTTTGGTACAGGTTATTCTTCCCTTTCCCGCTTACAGGTTTTACCACTCCACAATTTAAAAATTGATAGATCATTCATCAAAGAATTGACAAAAGATAATACAAATAACAAAGTAGCCCATATCATCACAGCGATCGTTGCCTTAGGACGTAGCTTAGGTTTAAGACTGATTGCCGAAGGAGTAGAAAAGTCTGAGGAATTAGAGTTTTTGAAGTCAATTAAGTGTGATGATGTACAAGGATTTCTATTCCATCGACCTCTTTCTGTTCAACAAGCAACAGAACTAATCGCCAGCAAATTGAATATCTCTCAGCAATCCCTACCTTCACATGGAGAATAGGGTGCAGAAGGTAAATTTTTCGAGTCAGCATTTAAACTTGACAAAATCCACACGGAGGATTACTAATGAACCGTTCCAAAATAGTTGCTATTATTACAGGTGCAATCTCTATACTACTAGCGATCGCCTATTTAATCATTGTCCAAATCCTTGACTACCGAGACATGAAACCTGCTCCTATCAGCCAATTGAACCCACCAGCAGTCATTGCAAAAAGCAATTCTTCTAATTTGTATACATAAATATAGCAATTTTGATATCAATGAAGTACAGTTTTTTATATTTAAACCTGTAGGGGCTGGGTTTCCCTGCCCTCAATTTTATTGCATCCAAAAGAGAACCGCTATCAAACAAATTCTTAATCCATATCAGATTGTCAGTTGCACTACAAAACTCTCTCAAACAGTGCGTTAGGCTGGATTTGATGCACTTCAATAAACTGCATTAAACATAGTTAATAGGTTGTATTGTTTCCAATAAACAAAATAACCTCACTATGAGAGTTCGCAATCTAAAATCCCAAATTGGTGTAAGCCTGTGTCTGATTTAGCACTATACAAATATCTGCCCCGCCTTCCTGAAGCAGCACTACAAGAATTTACAGAATGGTGTGTTTTAGAGCAATCAAAAGCCGCAGGATTAGAATTTAAACCTGATCAAACTAAGTTAAAAAACTTAGCACCAGCAGACTATTTAAAACAACTAATTGACCAATTCATGAAAGTGAAACCAGACCCCATTAGAGCCGGTCTAGTAGCAGTAATTGCAGGCAAAGAATCTGATAAACATAACTTGTTAGGTTTAGCCGCTATAGTTGATTTTGTTTCACTTTACGTTAAATATTTAATTCCTAAAGACGGTACTGATCCAGAGGACGCAGAAGGGATATTAGCTAAAGCATCACAACATCAGTATGAGCAACTCACAGAAATTGCTAAAAAACATGATGTAGTTTTATAAATAACTACCATCCAGGTAAAAAGCAAAATCAATATTTATGTAGGTTGGACTAATATTAGAAAAGCTAACATCAGTTAACTGTTGCTGAATCCAGCCTACATTTTTTTGTTCAGCAATACTTGTTATCAAGCTAGATTTTCTACTATAGCAGTATGTACTTGGATGAGATACATCATAGTCCCCTCATCGCTTGCGGGGTGGGGTTCTTGTATCTCATTCAACCGAGAAACGCTATATTACAAATTACAAATTACGAATTACGAATTACGAATTATTTTAATAGTTGCGTCATCCCCATATTTCCCTGTAAGCCACCAGTATGGATTAACAGGATACGTCCTGGTTTAAAATATCCTTGCTGGAGTAAATCTATCACCCCATAAAACATTTTTCCCGTATATACATAATCTAGAAGTATGCCGTGTTCTTTATTGAAATTTTGGCAAAACCTCATTAATTCCTCATTTACTTTTGCATAACCTCCAAAATGATAATCACACACCAATTCCCAAGATGCCAGAAAATCAACGGGTGCAGGTAAACCAGAAACAAGATAAGTTTGTAATAAACTGTTGATTTCCCCTATCAAAAAATCCCCACCTTTCAAGACAGGAAAGCCAATTACTCTCTGTTCTAAATTTAATGATAGGACAATACCAGCTAGAGTTGTCGCAGTTCCACAGGCTAAACAAATAGTATCAAATCCCGCTGCTGTTTTAAGTATTTCTGTGCAGCCACGCACACCATTAAGATTACAACCACCTTCAGGAATAATAAACACTTCCCCAAAGCGTTGCTTTAACTCTTCCTGTAGTTGATTTATGTGGCGTTGACGGTATGTTTGACGGTTTACATAAACTAGTTCCATCCCCTGTTCTACCGCAAAACTCAGAGTGGGATTTAGAGGTAAAGTTTCTTCACCACGAATTACCCCAATAGTCCGAAAGCCAAACAAATTACCTGCTGCTGCTGTAGCAAAAATATGGTTAGAATAAGCACCTCCAAAAGTGAGTAGAGTTGATAGATTTTTTGCTTTTGCTTCCAAAAGATTATATTTCAGTTTGAACCACTTGTTACCGTTAACCTGTGGGTGCATCAGATCCAGTCGTAATACGTATAACTCAACACCAACATTATCAGCTATGTGACTATTAATATGCTGTATAGGTGGAGAAAGAAAGATGAACGACATTTAAATTCAGCCTTGCTAAATTACCAATTAAGAAATAAGCTGGATATGGAAAATTGCCACACTTAATTCAACAGTATATGGCTAAAGTTTTTGACTATATCACTGAAGAACTGCAAAAATTTATTGCAGCCCAACACCTATTTTTTGTAGGTTCTGCACCTCTGAGTTCTACAGGCCATGTTAACCTTTCTCCCAAAGGTTTAGAAAGCTTTCGTATCCTTGCACCGAACCGAGTGGGTTACTTGGATGTAACAGGTAGTGGGAATGAAACCTCAGCCCATTTGCTAGAAAATGGCAGAATTACATTTATGTTTTGCGCCTTTCAAGAACCACCTTGTATTTTGCGTCTTTACGGACAAGGACAAACGATTTTACCAGATTCTCCAGCATGGAATTCCCTATATTCCCTATTTTCTCCCATCCCTGGAACTCGACAAATAATTGTTGCTGATATTGAACGTGTGCAAACTTCCTGTGGGTTTGGTGTTCCACTTTATAAATATCAAGGACAAAGAGAAACTTTAGTTAATTGGGCTGATAAAAAAGGAGAAGCAGGAATTAAAGAATATCACCAGCAGAAAAATTTTGTTAGTATTGATGGCTTATTAACTCCTTTGTCTGAAGTTCACCATTAGAAGTTAGTTGATTAGTAAATTATGATTATTCAAGTTCATTAAATAAATATAGTGTTCCTTATCTAATTTGTACAAATCCTTTTTTCTCACGCAAAGAGCATAAAAACAAGATAGATTTTTATTAATTATTTAGGACTTCCATAGTGAAATTCGTCAACAAATTTAGTTTTATATATGAGTTATTCAATTCGACTCTTAACAAAAGAAGATGAGCCTTTTCTCTGGCAAATGCTATATGAAGCAGCACAACTACACAAAGAAGGTTATTTAACCGCGCAGGATGCAATGACTCATCCTGAATTGAAAAAATATGTGCATCATTGGGGACAAAAAAACGACTTGGGTTTTGTTGCTATATCAAGTAATGAACAACCAATAGGTGCGGCTTGGTTACGGTTATTCATGGAGGAAAATAAAGGCTATGGATATATTGATGATCAAACTCCAGAACTAGCTATAGCTATTGTACCAAAATACAGAAATCAAGGGATAGGAACACAATTACTCACCCATTTAATAGCCTCTGCAAAAATAGTTTATCCGGCGATATCACTCACAGTCAGAAGTTCCAATCCGGCTTTATATCTATATAAAAAATTGGGTTGGAAAATTGTTGAAGGCAGTGATATGATTAACCGAGTAGGTTCTATATCTTTAAAGATGAAATTAGATTTTATATAAATCTAAATTACTAAGAGTAAGCCACAAAATAAATGATCCTGTCTTGTCATGCTGAGTGTAGCAAAGCGGAACGTATCCCTTATGGGAGCCGGAGGCTCTAGCATCTCGGAGGATTCTTCACTACACTTCGTTTCGTATGGCTAAAGCCACACTATGCCTACGGCACACTACGTGAACGTGAACAGAATGACATTGGGCATTTATTTTTGTGGAGTTCTCTAAAACTCAAATTTTTTTGGTTGTACTGTCTCTTAAACCAACCAACCTAATTTTTTCTTAACTGAACCGTATTAATTTAGTCCAAGTCTGTCACTAGAATTATTTATAAATATCAAATTAATTATCAATTAACTATGAATTACAAAATCGTTAACCAGTTAAATGAAAAGCAAATTTACGAACTTGTGGAATTATACAAAAATGAATTCTGGAGCAAAGACAGAACATACCAGCGTGTTGTTAAGATGTTAAAGGCATCAGATATAATTATTGCTTTGGTAGGTGATGACGAAGAATTAATTGGTTTTTGCCGCGTCCTGACTGATTTTGTTTATCGAGCAACTCTTTATGATGTAATTATTAAATCTAATTATAGAAAAATGGGATTTGGTGCTAAATTATTAGATGAAGTAATTAATCAACCACAGTTAAAAGAAGTTGAAAATATTGCTCTTTTCTGTTTAACAGAAATGATACCTTTTTATGAGTGTTGGGGTTTCCAACAAGATGTAGATGGAATTAAATTAATGCGTCGTAACAACCAATTATCTGAGGAATATCACAATGATTATTAATCCAGATAATGTACCTCGTCGAACAACTTCCGCATATCCAGATGTATTTAAATCTCGAATTTCAGGACGAGTCAAACAAGCTTTAGGAAATGCAGCCGGATTGAAAAATTTTGGTGTGAACTTAGTCACTCTAGCACCTGGAAGTTGTTCAGCATTAAGACATTGGCATACTCAACAAGATGAGTTTATTTATATTATTCAAGGTGAAATAACTTTAGTTACTAATGCAGGTGAAGAAATCCTCATATCGGGAATGATGGTAGGTTTCCCAGCAGGAGAAGCAAATGGACATCAACTTGTGAATAAATCGCCAGAAATAGTAATTTATTTGGAAGTTGGAGATAGAACACCAGGAGATGAAGTATATTATCCAGATGATGATTTAATTGCTAAATTTAGTAATGATGGAGGATGGATTTTCACTCATCGAGATGGTGAGTTGTACGATATTTAAATCTCAACCTAATTCAATAAATTCAGGAAAGTTGAAATTTTGCTATCAAATTTATTTAACTGGCAATCATTGATTTTATTAGGAATCACTACATATCATCTAATTGCCAGCATCCAAGAAAAATCAAAAATACCACCTATAGGAAAATTGATTGATGTCGGTGGACATAAATTACATCTCTATTGTGCTGGTGAAGGGGAAATAACAATAATTTTAGATCATAGCCTTGGGGGAATAGATGGTTATTTTTTAGTGGAAGAATTAGCGAAAATTTCACGAGTTTGTATTTATGATCGAGCCGGATATGGTTCGAGTCAATCAAGTAATAAATCACGTACCAGTGAACAGATAGTTAAGGAATTACATATACTTTTAAAAAAGGCAGAAATCGAACCACCATACATCTTAGTTGGTAACTCTTTTGGTAGTTATAATATGCGTCTTTATGCTCATTATTTCCCAGAAGAAGTTCTAGGTATGGTTTTAACAGATGGTTTGCATGAAAAACAGATGTTAGCAATGCCATTGAGTATGCAATTATTGAAGTTATTTTTTACAGGTTCTTTTTTTATCGCTTCCTTGGGTGCAGCATTAGGAGTTATCAGGTTTTTAGGGATAATAGGCGCTTTTGAAGTTATCAAAAAAGAACTGTGTCAGTTTCCAGCAACTAAATTAAAAATCGTGAAGCGTTCTTTTTATTCTTCACGACATTGGTTGACCATGTTTCGAGAAATGTGGAGTTTAAATCTTAGTGGTTATCAAGTTAAAAAAGCTGATGATTTTGGTAATATGCCAATTATCAATATCAAGGCTGGTAATTTTCTTAAGCCTTCCATAGGAAAACTTTATTTTTCGATTCCATCCGCCGATAAATTGCGAGATGCTATACAATCTGATTTGCTTTTACTTTCAACTGACTGTGAACAATTATTGGCAGAAAAAAGTAGTCATTTTGTTTGGATAGATCAGCCGGAAGTTATTTTAGCAGCAGTGAAAAGAGTTTTAGAGAAAGTTGAAAATACAAAGTATTAATTAACGTAAATAAATAATGAAAAGTGATAGATTTGCTGTTTTCTCTTCGATGGCGAAGCCTGTCCGTAGGACTTAGAAAACTCCACAAAAATAAATGCCCAATGTCATTCTGTTCACGTTCACGTAGTGTGCCGTAGGCATAGTGTGGCGTATGACTCCTGCGTCGTCACGCAAGCTATAGCCATATGAAACAAAGTGTAGTGAAGAATCCTCCGAGATGCTAGAGCCTCCGGCTTCCGTAAGGGATACGTTTCGCTTTGCTACATTCAGCATGACAATAAAGGATCATTTATTTTGTGGCTTACTCTTACGAGATGCTTCGCGTAGACTTCGGCGTGAGCGCAGTCGAATGCTTGTTTCTCCGGATGGGTATGCCGCAGGTATCGGACTTGCAACCAGCCAAATCGCCTCCTCTGTCCTGGTTTCTCAATTCCCACCACCAGCAAAAACTCCATTTATCATCACCCCACCTTTTTACATCAGCATTCTAACTGGAGTGATTGTCAGTATAATAGCCTGGATATTATTGACCAAAATTCGTCGCTAATACGTTCCTTTATCTTCTCTGCGATTTCATACTATTACCATGTCTACTCAACCCATAATAGAAAGCATATATACAGATGGTGCTTGTACCGGCAACCCTGGCCCTGGAGGTTGGGGTGTCGTTGTCTACTTCCAAGATGGCTCAATTCACGAAATGGGAGACGCGTCGAGCCATACCACCAATAATAAAATGGAAATGCAAGCAGCGATCGCAGCTCTACAATTTCTGAAAACATCTGAACAAACTCAACCCATTACCCTCTACACCGATAGCGAATATCTAATCAACTCCGTTACCAAATGGATGCCAGGCTGGAAAAAGAAAGGCTGGAAAAAGTCAGATGGAAACCCAGTCCAAAACCAAGACCTTTTAGAAACCCTCGACCAACTCAACAGCCGACTCGTAAAATGGCAACACGTGCGCGGACATTCTGGTAACATAGGTAACGAACGTTGTGATGTGATTGCTCGCTCCTTTGCCAGCGGCAAAATCCCATCTCTTCAACAATTATCGCCTGGAAATGCTTACCAAACTTTACCCAATACGAAGGAACTAAATGTAATAAAAGGATCTGATTCTGCAATAAATTCTACAATAATTAACAAAAACATTCCCGAAAGCAGTACTTTTCCATCAGACACAACCACTATGGAACCATCTACAGCATCAGCTGCAACTACAACCGATGAAAAACCTTCTGAAATGAGAGTTTTACAACTTCGCAACTTGGTTGAAACTCTGCGGATTGCTGACGAAATTTCTGAAAAAGGCTACTTAATCACCAGTTCAGAACTAGCAGACTTGATGGATGTCCACGCCAGCGCCGTCACCAGTCGAGGAGACCAGTGGCGTTGGCGCAACTGGATAGTTTCACGGGTACGACGTGAAGGTAATCAAATTCTTTGGGAATTAGAACGAGGTGATCAACTAGAAAGTGAAGCTGACTGAAGATATAGCCGGAGTTAGGAGTCAGAAGTAAAACTGGCTTTATGTGTGGCTTTGAATTTAGATTCTGTCACTCATTTATTTGCAATCTACTATAATTAATCACCACTTTGGTGCAGAAGCAAGTAAATCCAAAACTGATTTAGCCGCTAAAGGTTGAGAAAATAGATAACCCTGACCAAAATCGCAGCCCAAATTTCGCAATAGGGCTAATTGCTCTATACTTTCTATACCTTCAGCAATCGCCTTCATTTCACTTGTATGAGCCAGGCTAATGATAGTTGAAATTAAGCCGATATTCCGAGAATTTTGCTCTAAACCATGTACAAAAGATTTATCAATCTTAAGCATATTGACCGGAAATCTATGTAGATAGCTTAAAGAAGAATATCCTGTGCCAAAATCATCAATACATAACTTAATTTGACATTCTCGCAATTGCTGTAAAATTACTGCTGCTGCTTCACTATTTTCCATAATGGCACTTTCAGTAATTTCCAGCTTTAAATTTTGTGGATTCAGTCCAATTTTTTGCCAAGCCTGATTAATTATTTCCAGTAAATCGGGTTGAGAAAATAATTTAACTGAAAGATTAACACTAATAGAAATATCTTCATTAATTACTTTTTGTTTTTGCCAATCGCGTAGCTGACAACAAGCTGTTTGTAATACCCAAGTATCTATATCCGCAATTAAACCTGTTTCTTCTGCTATGGGAATAAATGCCGAAGGAGAAACCATACCCCTAGTTGGATGCTGCCAGCGGACAAGCGCTTCAAATGCGATAATTTTGCCTGTATTTAGAGAAATTATCGGCTGATAATAAACAATAAATTCTTGTCTTTCAATCGCTCTTTTTAAATCATTTTCTAACTGTAAAAGCTTAATTGCTTGCTGATACATATCAACAGTAAAAATGCAATATCTAGACCTGCCTTGTGATTTAGCATGATACATAGCAGTATCAGCATCTCGCAATAATTCTTGAGGTTTATCATAGCTACTATTACTGACAACGATACCTATACTTGCAGTAATAAAAACTTCTGCTCTAGATAATTGAAAAGGAACTGAAAGCTTTTGTAAAATTTGAAGAGCAACTAATTTTACATAGTCAATATCTGGAATCTTCTCTAAAAAAATAGCAAATTCATCACCGCCTAATCTAGCTAGAATATCAGTATCTCTCATTAAAGTTTGTAGCCTACGACCAATAGCAATTAATAATTCATCTCCTACCAAATGTCCAAGAGAATCATTGATAACCTTAAAGCGATCGCAGTCTAAAAATAACACCGCGAACTGATAATTAGATGCTATTTTTGACAAATTAAGTGCATCATCTAAGCGTTCCATTAATAAAGTTCGATTAGACAAGTTAGTTAGCGGATCATGTAAAGCTCGGTACAATAATTGCTGTTCTAACTGCTGTCTTTCCCATAATTCTCGTTTGAGGTCTTGATTAGCTAGTTCTAACTGTAAAGTCCGTTCTTGGACTTTTTTTTCTAACTCTATATTTAAGTTTAAAATTTTTTGTTCAGCCGCTTTTAATGACAATTGATTTTTCACACGGATAAAAACTTCTTCCGCGTGAAATGGTTTAGTAATATAGTCAACACCACCAACTTGAAAAGCTTTAACTTTATCTAAAATATCATCTATAGCGCTTAAAAATATAACTGGGATTTTGCTAGTTATTTCATTAGATTTTAGTTGTTGACAAACTGTATATCCATCCATCTCTGGCATCATAATATCTAGTAAAATTAAATCTGGTAACAGATTGTGGCAAGCTGTGATCGCCATTTGACCATCTAATGCTTTGCGAACAGAATAACCTTTCTCAATAAGAATTTTGGATAAAAACCGTAAATTATCCGGCGTGTCATCAACTATGAGAATATCTTTTTGAAGAGAGCTAAGTGTAGATGTTTTACTCATTATTAGCCTGGGTTAATTGCATGATTTTTTTGAATTGGAAATTTAGTGCTAATTCCCTCAGAGTAGTAGCTAAAATCTGATTTTCTGGAGTTATTTGTGCAATTAATTCTAAAACACTTTCATCGCTACATTGAGAAGCCGCAAGATTTAAATGCTTTCGCCATTCACTCGACATTTTTAATAAAAGTAAAACTACTTGCGCTTCTGAAACTTTTTCTTGATGATGAGATTCAATAACATCATCCTTTTCATATATATATTGCACTCCTATGTGTTGGCTAATCTTCTCTAATAAAATTTCCTCCCGGAAAGGTTTAGCAACAAAATCATCACAACCAGAAGCTAAAATAGTTTGGCGATTTTCTTCAAAAGCACTGGCAGTTAAAGCCACAATTTTAGTAGTTTGACCTTGTGGTGTAGCTTTAATTTGTTGTGTAGCTAAAAAACCATCCATTACAGGCATCCGCATATCCATAAAAATTAGATGAGGTTGCCAATTCTGCCAATAATTAACTGCTTCTTGTCCATTTTCCGATTCACGAATACTAAAACCCACTCCTCTTAACAATTTAGCTAATAATAAACGGCTATCTTTCATATCATCAGCAATTAAAATGCGGTATTCTGGTTGATTAGGTGCTAAAGAGATAGGTTTACAATTTAGCTTTTGGATGGGAATTTCGTTAGCACTAGCTTCGTAAATTGGGATCTCAAACAGAAATAAACTGCCTAAACCTGGACGACTGCTAACTTGAATATCTCCTCCCATTAGCTGTACATATTTGCGGCTAATAGCTAATCCTAATCCCGTACCTTGTTGATATTGGATACCTTTTACTGTTTGTTTAAAAGGTTCAAATATTAAGTTCATTTCTTCGTTGGCAATACCATCACCAGTATCTTCTACTTCAAAGCTAATTTTGTAAGAGTTAGTTAATCTTTCACTTTCCAGATTTTCTTTTTGCTTAGAATAACTAGCTTTGACTCTCAACTCAACTCTACCCTTAGCTGTAAATTTAATGGCATTTCCTAATAAATTGAGCAAAATTTGCCGCAGTTTACCTTCATCACTACGCACATAGAGCGGTAGAGATTGATCATAATTAAAGATGAGTTGCAAACCTTTAGATTCAGCTTTTAATTGCAACATTTTTTGTAAATTTTCTAGAAATACTATTAAATTAAAGCTGTTTTCATTGAGTATGGTTCTACCTGCTTCAATTTTAGACATTTCTAGAATGTCATTAATTAGTGTCAGCAAATGTTCACCAGCCCGATTAATAATTCCTATTTCTTCTTGATGTTCTGTAGATAAAGAATTGTCACGGCTCATGATGTGTGTAAAACCAAGAATAGCATTCAGTGGAGTTCTCAATTCATGGCTCATATTCGCCAAAAATTCTGATTTAGCACGGTTAGCAGCATCAGCATCTAACAAAGCTTGTTGCAGTGCTATTGATTGTTTTTGAGTTCGTTCTAGTAGTTCAGCTTGTTGCAGTGCAACTCCCAATTGATTACCAATTTGCACGACTATATTGACTTCGGCTTCCTGCCATTGTCGGGGGGCAGAATTTTGATAAATTGCCAACAACCCCCAAAGTTTATTGCTAGAGAAAATCGGCACAATAATATAAGCTCTAGCTTGAAATTGCTCTAAAAGTTGAATATAACAATCGTCAAATCCTGCTTGATAAATATCTTCTACAATTCGGTAACTCGTCCCTTGGCTATAAAGACCACCTTGAGTTTGTTGGAGATAAGTATCTTTTCCTAATATTGAATTTTTATTAGCATCATCATTTTCATTTTTACTATTAAAATCTCTGACTATACATCTTTCATTTGATAGTAAATTTTTCTGTAGTTGGGGATTATTATTTTGTTCTTCCCATAAAGAAATCCAGCCCATACCTACAGATTCAGCAACAAATTCTCCACTCCAGTCAGAATTAAAACCATAAACAACAACGCGATCGCAATGGATAACTTGCCTTAATTCTGAGGTAGTAGCGGCGAAGATGGTTTTGATATCTAATGTTTGCCGCATTCTCCGAATTGCTATCGCTAATGCTTTTTCTCGTTCAGCACTTTTTTGCAATGCTACTTCTGTTTGTTTCCGTTCAGTAATATCTGTATGGGAACCACTGAGGCGATAAGGTAGTCCTGATTCGTTTCTTAGTGCTGCACCCCGGACTGAAACCCAACGATAAGAACCATCTTTATGTCGGGTACGAAACTCCACTTCATAGGTAGGAATTTTATTTTCTAGATAGTCGTGTAAAATCGACATTACCTGTTGACTATCATCTGGATGAATGCATTGTTGCCATGTTTCCATAGTATTAGGCAATTCTTGATTTGCATATCCCAAAATACTTTTCCAACTAGGCGATAGATAGACTTTTCCTGTTAGTAAATCCCAGTCCCAAATGCCAACAGCAGTTCCTTCTACAGCTAAGGTGAATCGTGCTTCACTCTCTCGCAATGCTTCTTGAGCTTGTTTTTCTGGGGTGATATTGCTAAAAGTACAAACTAAACGCTCTAATTTTTTATGTTCAGATATTTGTGGATCAATATTTAATAATAACCAGAGTATATTGTTGGCAGAATTGTGAGATAAACCAATTACGTAATTACGTACAGGCTGCTGTTTGGTAAGTGCTTCTCTGATAGGTAAGGTTTTAGAGGTTAATGGTTTACTATCTTCATCTAGCATTTGCCAATTGAGTGCGAAAATACTTTTATTTTGTAAATCTGCCTCTGTCAGTAACAATAATTCTCTAGCAACATGGTTGCTCAAAATTATTTTACCCTCTGCATCCAAAAGCAATACACCTATAGGCATTTCCCGAATTAGTGAGCGAAAAAGTTTTTCGCTTTCTTGTAATGGTTCTGGTCGGATTAATTGGTCTGTATATTGCCGATATAATATTAAGGTAACTAAAGTCCCAACTAGTATAAAGACGACGGTAATACTAATTTTAATTCCCAACCAGTAATTTGATGATTGCTCACTGACTGACCAAATACCAGCACCTATTGCTACAGAACTGATGAATATCCACAGCGATCGCAGCGATGATTTCAGAGTCACTCTCTCCGCTAACTCTAAGGCTGTATAGGAAGCTATAACGGTAATGATAAATGAGATCACTACCAAAAGGGTTTCGTGACTGACAAGAATCATTTTATACATTGGCAAATCAGGCACTAGCTAGAGAAGTGCAAATTTTTCAGAATTTTGTTATCCAAAAATCAAAAAGTGCAAATTCAAGAATCGAATACTTGGTATTTCACCCAAGTTGCTAAGTAGGTAGGCACAATAAGACCCTTTTTCCCCTGCGCCCTGAGCTAAGTCGAAGGGCTGACCCCTTTCACTGTTTCCCCAACTAGATTAACTAGTGTACTTCCTTCCTCGCCACTCTTGGGGAACGCGGAATGCAGACAAAAAGATTCGTAACACCGCCACAGGATCAGCCAAGGGTGAAAACCAGAATAACCAACCTCCTTTGGCATTTTGAAGATCATAGGAAGGAGCGATCGCTAATAATAAAGCAAAACGAATTATTAATAAAAATATATTCAGTCCCAATAAAAGGCGCAGGGGGAGCAGGAGAGGCAGTGGGAGCAGGGGGAGAAAACTGAATAAAATCAATATAGGTAAACCTTGAACTGACAATAATAGCCATAAATCACCCCAAATCTGAGCGCGGGAAGAAGCATCTTTTAAATCAAGGCTGCGCCCCCATTCCTTCCAAGTTTCCATTGCCCCCTCATACATCCGTACTTTCAGGACTTTTGCCCCATCCAAAAACCCCACTTTAAAGCCTTGAGCCGCAATATGCCGCGCCAAAGTCACATCATCACAAAAAGAACTCCTAGCACTGCTATAACCATTTACAGATGCTAAAACTGAGCGACGACACAAAAAACATTGTCCATTTGCCATCACTCTTTCTGGTTGTTGAGTGTGAATACCAGCAGGGTCAAATCTATACAACAAGGTCATCAATAAAGCTGGTTGTAACCAACACTCTCCCGGAGATTTGAGAATAAACTGAGGGGAAAGAGAAACTAAATCATAGCCCTCCGCTTGGGCTGTTTTCACCAAACTTGCTACCAAACCTGGATCAGGCTGGGTATCAGCATCCATTCCCAAAAACCACTCACTGGCCTCAGAGCTAAACAAAAAGCCGTTATGTAACGCCCAAGGACGGCCTACCCAAGCAGGGGGTAAAGGATCATCTGTGATCAGGCGAAACCGAGGATCTTGTTGCTGTTTAGCTTTAACCAAGTCGGGAGTACCATCCTGGGAATTGCTATCAACCACAATAATTTCTCGGACTTCGTAGCTTTGCTGACTTAATCCAGCTAACAGCGGACTGATTCGCAATGCCTCGTTTAGTGTAGGCACAACAACGCTCACACTCCCTAATAAATCTAGTGTTGGTTGTTCTGGTTGGAGCGGGGGATGTCGTCTTGGCCCTTTCAACAGACGTGAAAGTAAAATCGCCGTTGCGGGTACTTGAAGAAGTAGTAATAAGAGGGAAATAACGCTTTCTATGATCAAGTTACTTAGTAGTTGCAATTTATAACTTTGACAATACCCGACCTAGGGACTTCCAGAAAATAAATGATCTCATCTTGTGGGGTAGGCATCCTGCCTGCCCTTGATAATTAGCGGGCAAGATGCCCGCACCACAAGAAATATTTGTATATTTTTTTATTTGGAAGTCCTCTAAAGGTGCAAGGTTTTTTGGTTCAATGAGTCCAGAATAGATTAAGTTGGACTTTCTTTTAATTACGAATTACGAATTACGAATTACGAATTACGAATTAGGTATTCCTATATTTATCCAAGTTTTCAGTTTATATGGCTTACGCCACGCTTACGCTATCAGCAAGACCTATTGAGCTTTAAATTAACAGAATTACAACCTCTTAGGCGAGCGAAGCTGTTCGTGAAGACGTTTGCGTAGCGTGCCGTAGGCAAATGGGGGATGAATGGCTTTCTCGGTTAAGAGTCCCGCCCCCGACTAATAACGACTGTTACTCGTCGAGAGATTGGGACGGGCGACGAAACGCCAAACCTGGAACTAGGGTTCTCAATGCACTGGTTAGCTTACTTGAACGCAACTTTAACACTGGCAACAGAAACTTCTTTTGTTGCTGGTTCAACAGTTGCGGATGCGTCTGGGCCTCTTAACCAAAGTGCTACGGCTGGTGCAACACCAAGTCCCAATCCTAGTAATACGGGGATAGAGAATCCAGCAGCCAAGCTCATGACCGTAGCAAAACCAAAGTTAGCCAAATAAACTACCAAAGGGATATTAAGCTGCGATCGCTCTAATTTAATGGGGTTGTTTCTCCACAACAGCGCCGCTACTGCCATAAACAACGCACCAGTACCCATCCAACCCGCAAAGTTTTGGTAAGGCATTCCAAAGAAAGCCCCTGGTTGTTGCCAATACCAGAAGGGAAGAGTAGTTTGACTCATGGCAGGATCTAGGACAAAATCCCAAGATGTCAGCAACAAAGCGCCCACTGCGATCGCACTTACATGACGCAATAAGCTGGGTTTTTTGTCTACTTCTAAACCTACCCGTGCCAATAGGTAAGAAACGCATCCTACATAAAACCAGGACAAAGGAATTGTAAACGGTACTAAACCCGCAATTTTATAACCCAAGCCACTCAGGTAGCTGTAGTGACCAAAAGGAAACCCTGTACTAGTTCCCAGTAATTCACTAGTCAAAGAAATTAATATTGAAGGTACGAGAAACCCTAAAGTGCGACCTAAACCCAAAGTCCGGTTAGCATACAAGAAAACACCGACCGCACCGAAAATCATATAAGCCACACCACCACCAGCCATGCTCCACTGCATGACAGTTTGCCCAACTTCAGATAAGCTCAAAATTACTTCGGCATTAGGAATGACTAGTAATATCCCTACTAGTCCAAATACCATAGACACGATATGACCAATCAGGCATACGCGCTCAACAATAACAAGTTTTCTCATGAACCAGTCCTTAACCTTAATAAAATGTGATATGCGGCCATTCGACTGCTAACAGTTTACAAATGTTTAAGATCATAATTTAACTAATTTTTACAAAATAATCCGGGAAAATTGAAAGTCCATTAGTGATCTTGAGATGGAACAGTATAAATGCTTATTAATTGAGTACATTTTTATTAAAATGGAGAAGAGATGATGATTATCTGTTATATAGCGAGAAATAAGGTTGAAAGTATTGAGATCAGATAAACTCTTTCGTTGTATCGCCTAAATTTGTAGAATAGTATCTGCACCCGCTACTGGGAATACCAATCTATGCCAGTCTTAAAAAGAATTCCTTGGTTTTCCCTAGCACTAGTACTACTGAGTTATAGTACTTTAGGCTGGGTGATATCTGAAACAAAAGCTCCTTGGTTCGTGTGGCTAATTGTGATCGTTACTATCTTGTTGTTGCTAATTAGCTTGACAACTCCTTGGTCAAAACTGGCAGAGTATTACAGCGTATTTTTTAGATCCAATGTCAGAACTTTTGGTATTACCGTTTTAGCAGCTTTCCTGTTTTTTATGATGCTGGCTTGGTTTCGAGTGTTTCTTGATACCTTACTCATGCTTTCAGCAACTATTTTAGTCAAAATAGACTTTCAGGCAGCTGGATTCAAACAAGGACTATCTTTCTGGTTCACGTCCATTTTTTCACTAGTAGGTTTAGCAGCAGGCGCTCTCCTGTACCAAATTAAATTAATTTAATAATTGCTGCTGTCAGAGTCTAATCATCGGAACTCATGGGATAATAAGCAGTCGGAGATGGGCAGGTTAATAACCCTTATAATTACCCATTACTAAATCTCCAATTACGAATTACAAATTACAAATTACGAATTATTTATGTCTTTATCTGATGCAATACCAGCTTTACTTGTCTTAGCAGATGGCACCACATATCGCGGTTGGTCTTTTGGTGCGATGGGAACCGCAATTGGCGAAGTGGTGTTTAACACTGGCATGACTGGATATCAAGAAGTGTTGACTGACCCTAGTTATAGCGGTCAAATTGTCATTTTTACCTATCCTGAATTAGGGAATACTGGCGTTAATCCTGAAGATGAGGAATCAGCCAAACCTCACGTCCGTGGTGCGATCGCTCGCAACATCTGTCACAAACCCAGTAACTGGCGCTCTACAAAATCCTTACCAGACTACCTCAAACAACACCAAGTCCCAGGCATCTTTGGCATTGATACCCGCGCCCTCACCCGCAAAATTCGGATGTTTGGGGCGATGAATGGTGGTATTTCTACATCTATCCTCGATGAAGCAGAACTATTAGAACTAGTGCAAACTGCTCCTAACATGGCAGGATTAAATCTGGTGCAGGAAGTCACTACCCCAGCAGTTTATGAATGGTCTGAGGCCACCACCGCCGCTTGGGAATTCAACCCAGAAAATGTAGCAAAAATTAGCGAAACCTTCACCGTTGTTGCTCTTGACTTTGGTGTCAAACGTAATATCCTCCGCCGTTTGGCTAGTTATGGTTGTCGGGTGATAGTTGTTCCAGCCAATACACAACCAGAAGAAATTCTTAAATACAATCCAGATGGAATTTTTCTCTCCAATGGCCCCGGTGATCCAGCCGCAGTCACAGAGGGTATTACCACCGCCAAAGCACTGCTAGAAAGCCAAAAACCCATGTTTGGTATTTGCATGGGACACCAAATTTTAGGTCACGCTTTGGGAGCAGAAACCTTTAAACTTAAATTTGGGCATCGTGGTTTGAATCAGCCAGCAGGCTTACAACAAAGGGTAGAAATTACTAGCCAAAACCACAGTTTTGCTATTGATCCGGATTCATTACCATCAGCAGTGGTAGAGGTTAGTCATCTGAACTTAAACGATCGCACTGTTGCAGGGGTACGTCACAAATCTCTACCTGTATTTTCTGTACAGTACCACCCAGAGGCTAGTCCTGGCCCCCACGATGCAGATTACTTGTTTGAGCAATTTGTGTTAGAAATGCAAACAGCACGACAAGCTGCGATCGCTTAAATGAAGTAAAAATAGAAAAATGGCAAGATGGGTAATTCAATTTTGGATTTTAGATTTTAGATTTTAGATTGAATTAAGTAAATACAATCCAAAATCCAAAATTCACAATCTAAAATTTTCTTTCCCAATCCCCAATCTGGACAACTTGCTCAAAAACCATCTATACTTGAGCGTTTACTTTCAGTTAAAAGGACGAGGAGGGAATTATTGCTGAACCACTAAATCTAACCGTAAGCCTGAGAGGCACTCGTGAAGTCCGGGATAACTGTCAGCTATTCCGCCTCACAGGTTTGTTAGACGCTTTTTCTGAGCCGACATTTCGCAAGGTATTAGGCAGTAAGATTGACGAAGGCCCAAAGCACATAATTCTAGATCTCTCACAAATTGACTTTGTGGATAGTTCTGGTTTGGGTGCGCTGGTCCAATTAGCCAAACAAGCAAACGCCGCTGGCACTTTGCAAATTGTCACTAATGCCCGTGTAACTCAAACGGTCAAGCTTGTTCGCTTGGAGAAATTTCTCTCCCTGCAAACAAATGTCGAAGCGGCTTTAGAAAATATCAAGCCATCTTGATTGCTTGACCAGAGAAAATCAATTTGGCTATCCAAATGCACAATATTGGATAGCTTAATTTTTACAAATTCTGCAAAAAACCTCTCTCCTTGTGGGAGAGGCTTTCAAGAAACAGTACCGAGTACCAAGTATCGAGTATCGAGTACAAAAGGGGGATTGAAGTCAGGAATAATTATTTCCCCTACACTTGGCTCGAAATAAATCTTCTTTCTGTTTGCATACCAGCCAGCGTCTCGAAGAGTTATTGATTAAATAATCGAAAATTTTAGCCTCAATTAAATTACAAAAATTAAATAGGCTTTACAGGACTCAAGACTCAGGACTTTGCCATAGCTTCAGTAATTTTTGTTAGTGTTGAATATTCTCAGTATGCTATGATGGCATACTGCACAAAAAATAAACGTTCGCGAAGACAATCTCCCCCAATGTTTAGTAGGTCAAGGAATTATTAACTTGTGAAGCCCCAGGAGGAAGAAGCTAAAAATGAAGGAGATGAAACTGCTCTGCAAGATTCATCTGAAATCCCCGCATTGTTGGTAAACACGACGCAATTACCCCAAACAATCATATCCCAGGCACAAGTGCGACAACTTTCTCCTTCTGCCTTAGCTTACTTGGGGGATTCAATTTACGAACTTTATGTTAGAATGTTCTTTCTGTTGCCACAGCAACGGCCAGAAATTTACCATCGTTTGGTAGTGGCGCAGGTCAGAGCGGAAACACAAGCGCTACATTTGCGATCGCTGACTCCCGAATTAAGGAGTAACGAATTAGAAATTGTCCGCCGAGGTCGCAATGCTGCCACAAGCCGCCCCAAGCGACTTAATCCTGAAATTTATCAACAGGCAACTAGTCTAGAAACTTTAGTTGGCTATTTATATCTCACTGATTACTCCCGTTTAATGGAACTTTTACAAAAACTCCATCTAGAGAAATAGTGAATAGCTCAATCTCCTGATAGGAAAATCAATCGTAAAGGTTCATTAAATTGAGTTAATTAGGATGTCCACTTATCTGCTACAACCAATACTCCCATGACTAATCAACCAAGAAAAATCAATACTACTAGCGAACCAAAACGTATGCAACCCATTAAAATCAAGGGCAAACGAGTTATAGCTAATCCTACTCGTCATCAAGGCAAAGCAGAAGGAAAATCCTTCTCAGGTAGACAACGCCCATCTCATCAATCTGCCCTACCAGCCCCAACAATCAAATCAACAGAAGATAGCGACCCAATTCCTAATCCTACTCGTCATCAAGGTAAAGCAGAAGGAAAATCCTTCTCAGGTAGACAACGCCCATCTCACCGAATTTCTCTACCAGCCCCAACAATCAAATCAATAGAAGATAGCAATTCAACAGAAGATAATGACCTAATTTATGGTCGTCATCCAGTTTTAAGCGCGTTAGAAAGTCATCGCAATCTTAACCGTCTCTGGATTACAACCCGTCTCCGTTACGATCATCGCTTTCATCATTTGATCCTCCAAGCTAAGGAAAATGGCACAGTCATTGATGAAGTTGAACCCAAACGTTTAGACCAAATCACCGACGGTGCTAATCACCAAGGCATAGCAGCACAAATTGCTCCTTATGCCTATACGGAAATAGAAGATTTAATTACAGAAGCAAAATCCGTCACCGATGCTGTAATTGTCGTGGCTGACGGTATCACTGATCCTCACAACTTAGGGGCAATTATTCGCACAGCCGAAGCAATAGGCGCTCAAGGATTAGTTATTCCTCAAAGACGGGCTTCGGGGATCACTTCAACTGTGGTAAAAGTAGCAGCAGGTGCTTTAGAAAACTTTTCTGTAGCTAGAGTCGTTAACCTCAGCCGTGCTTTAGAACAACTCAAAGAAGCTGGTTTTTGGATTTACGGAACTGCGGCCACCGGTAGCGAACCTCTGCATACAGTTAATTTCAGCGGCCCTATCGTTTTGGTAATTGGTGGAGAAGGTGAAGGTCTGAGTATGTTGACACAACGTTCTTGTGATGTTTTAGTGTCAATTCCCTTACAGGGTAAGACTCCCAGCCTGAATGCATCAGTAGCTGCGGGTATGGCGCTTTACGAAATTTATCGTCAACGTTCCTTAAATACCCTCTATCTTGATAAATTACGCACAGTTTCTTTGAAAAAATAGCCTAAAAGTGTATAAAGAAATGTAAAAAAGAATAAATCTAACATATTGTTTAACACCCTGTAACCCGTTTATAAATTGGTGAAAACCATGAAAACTATTTGGCATAACCTCAAGGAACAGCTGATTAGTATATCTAACAGTTTTGGATTTGCTTGGTGGGTAGAGATAGTCACCCAGAATCCCCGTTGTACTTACTACTTTGGGCCTTTTTTGAGTTCGGTGGATGCCACATTCGCCAGCAAGGGCTATGTAGAAGATTTAGAAATTGAAGGAGCGCAGGGTATTGTAGTCAATGTTAAGCGTTGTAAACCTGATGATCTAACAATTGCTGAAGACTTGGGGGAAAGGATTGACCGTAAAGTAAAGCCTGCCTTTAGCGGTCAAGTATAATCTCAATCAATAGGCCGTCATCGTTCTGGGGGTGGAATCCTGAGAACGATGGCAAATACAGCAGAATTCAGCAGTCAGAAGGCAGAAGGCAGAAGTAATTAATTACGAATTACAAATTACGAATTACGAATTATTGTGGGTGTGCTTCTAGCCAATGGTCAATATCAGACAGCAACTGTTGGGGAATTTCCCAGGGGAAAAGATGTGCTGTATTTGGGTAACATTGCCACTGAGAGTTTTTTAGATGACGTGCAGTTTCTAAGCTGGAATCAGCAGTAATATGGCGGTCTTGGGAACCAGCGAGTACCAAACTAGGGCATTCTATTTTTTGTAGTTCTGGAAGTCGATTGTACCCGGCTCGAATGGCGCTGTAGAGGGCGCGAGTTGCATAGGGAGAAGTTTGTAAATAAGCTGGTACGGCTGAGTTGGCGATGTAACCGTAAGCAGTAGGTGTATGTTGTTGGATTAAGTGACGAAAGAGCGATCGCTTGCCAAATGTTTCAATATTCCAATCCCAACTCGGTTTTAGATAATTTAATAGTGCCGCAACGCCAGTATAAAGATTATCTTGCCAAGAAATAGGCGGATGATCTCCCCAAGGTTTAGCTGAGGTTGCGACCAAAATCAGCCCAGTCACTCGTTCTGGTAAACGCAGTGCCAATTCCATCGCTAAAATACCACCCAGTGACCATCCCAATACCAGACATTTTTCAATCTGAAAACGGTCTAGGAGAGCTTCTAAGTCATCTAAATGGTCTTGCATATTGAAATTGCTATTGCAGCGACTTTTGCCGTATCCTCGCAAATCAGGAGCAAAGGTTTGAAAGCGGTTTGATAAGTGATTTGTAAAGACAGCAAGATTACGGCCAGTACCAGGATGACCATGTAAACCCAGAATAGGAAATCCTTGACCTTGAATGTAGACGTGAAGAGGTACAGCATTCATAATTCGTAATTCGTAATTCGTAATTGGTAGGGTTATTAACCTCCCCATCTTCCTAATCTCCTGTCCCCTATCTATTTTTCT